>DLRL01000040.1:0-28506 GCA_002501085.1 Gemmatimonadales bacterium UBA7889 | reverse complement strand
GCGCGCAGTATGTATTTATTGCCCGCTTCGAACGTGCTTGTTCACTGAAGTCTGTGGCGCAAGACAGGTAGCTTGGGCCATTATTGAGGACTAATGATTCTTGATCGGCAGGCATAAGAGATGGTGAAGTTTACGCTCAACGGCGAAGTCCAGGAACTCAACGTTCCCAGCGCGAACCCGCTTCTTTGGGTTCTTCGGGAGTCACTGGAATTGACCGGCACGAAATTTGGGTGCGGGATCGGACAGTGTGGAGCCTGCATGGTTCTCGTGAATGGCCAACCGACCAGATCATGCCAGATGCCGATTAGCGCCGCTGAAGACTCTGAGGTTATCACGATAGAAGGACTTTCCGAGAAAGGTGCACACCCGGTCCAAGAAGCTTGGGTTGAGGAGCAAGTTCCCCAATGCGGGTACTGCCAATCCGGTCAGATTGTATCGGCTGTCGCGCTGTTGGCAGCGAATCCAAATCCCACCGATGAAGACATCGACGGAGCGATGTCGAGTAACATCTGCCGGTGCGGTACCTATCCCGCAATCAGACGGGCAATCCACAGGGCGGCAGGTATCCAAGAGCAGTTAGCTTCGACTGATGATGGTGGTGCCCGGAGTGAAGAGTGAACGATCAACTTGGCGACCCGATAGAGGGCAGGGGCATCACAAAGAACCTGTCCCGGCGGACTTTCGTGAAAATCGGTGTTTTGGCTGGTGCGGGGCTCACACTAGGAGTGTCATACCGGGTGATCAAGGGACCCGAAGCTCCGCCGACAGACGCTGCCTTCGCACCTAGCGCGTTCCTACGTATTGACGTGGACGGTTCGATCACTGTGATGGTCGCCAAGTCTGAGATGGGCCAAGGAGTTGCCACTGCGCTACCTCAATTGGTTGCCGAGGAACTGCATGTGCTTCTCTCTCAGGTCTCATTCGAATTTGCGCCGGCCCACCCTGCGTACGGAACTGCGATAGGTGGCATGCAGTTGACCGGAGGAAGTACGAGTATCCGGGACTCTTGGTTGCCGCTGCGTGAGGCGGGCGCAAAGGCGCGCTGGATGCTTCGTGAAGTCGCAGCTCAGAGATGGGGGGTCGCACCTGATCAAGTCCAGATGAACGAAGGCAAGGCCGTTCACCCAGACGGCTCCAAGCTTACCTATGCTCAACTAGCTTCGGCTGCTGCGTTACTGGATGTACCCAAGGACGTGCCACTCAAGGATCTCTCTGAATTCAGGGTTATTGGCACGCCGGTACCTCGGCTAGATGTCCCTACCAAGACGACGGGCGAGGCCATTTTCGGAATGGATGCTGGTCCTAGCGATACAAGAGTGGCTGTGGTTGCTCGCTCTCCAGTTTTCGGAGGTGTGCTCCGTGCGTTTGACCCCACTGGCGCACTTGCAGTGCAGGGTGTTGATGAAGTTGTCGAATTACAGAGCGGAATCGCAGTGATTGCAGACGGATACGTAGCAGCCAAAGAGGGACGGGACTTGCTGAACGTCGAGTGGGAGGGTGGGGAATGGAGTACTCTGGATGATGCAGAAATCTTAGATCGCCTTAAAGAAGCAGCTGGTCAGGATGGAGCCACGGTACGCGAAGAGGGTGACATCGATTCAGTTCTGGGCTCGGATAGAGAACCAATAAGGGCGACATATGCGCTACCGTATCTTGCGCATGCAACGATGGAGCCGATGAACTGCACTGCGTGGGTTCGTAATGGCCAGTGCACCGTGTGGGCGCCCACACAGTTCCAAAATGCTCCAGGGCTCGTGGGTGGCGGCGCGCGCCAAGTGGCTGCCAAGGCTGCTGGAGTGAGCCCTGATAACACAGTAGTCCATACCACGTTCCTGGGCGGAGGGTTTGGCCGTCGTGCCGAGCAAGATTTCGTTCGGGAGGCAGCGGAATTGGCTGGTAAAGTTGATGGTCCAATCAAGGTCATTTGGACCCGCGAAGACGACATGCAGAACGATTTCTATCGACCTGCCTCTTACCACGAATTTTCCGCAATACTAGGTGTGGATGGGATGCCTGAAGCTTGGCGTCACCGGATCGCAAGCCAGTCGATCTTACAACGGATGGTGCCAAGTTGGGTTCCCGATTTTGCAACCAAATGGGCGGGAAGTAGTGATCCCACATCCACTGAAGGTGCGCAAGATCAACCATACCATATTCCGCATATGCGGGTGACGTATTCAAGAGTGGACCTACCTGTTCCAGTCGGTTTTTGGAGATCTGTGGGGCATACACAGAATGCTTTTGTAGTCGAATCTTTCATTGACGAGTTAGCTAATCTTGCCGGCCAGGATCCCTACGAGTATCGGAGAGACCTGCTGAAGGAGCATCCTCGCCATAGGGCGGTGCTCGACACGGTGGCGGAGGCTTCGGAATGGGCATCACCAACTCCTGTTGGTCGGGCACGCGGAATCGCGGTGGCGGAATCTTTTGGGTCATTTGTGGCTGAGGTCGCAGAGGTTTCTATTCAGAATGGCCAACTGCGCGTGCATAAGGTGTGGTGTGCGATTGACTGTGGAATAGTCGTGAACCCATCGATCGTTAGGGCACAAATGGAAAGTGGCATCGTCTACGGCCTCACTGCAGCCTTTTATGGCCGAATCAACATTCAGGGTGGTCGCGTTGTGCAGAGCAATTTTCATGACTACCAAATGCTAAGGATGCGGGACGCTCCAGACGTCGAAGTGATACTGGTACCGAGCCAGGAAGCACCGGGCGGGGTGGGCGAACCCGGAACACCGCCGATAGCACCAGCAGTTACCAATGCACTATTCTCTCTGACAGGACAGAGGATCCGGGAACTTCCCATTCAACTAGTCTAGTTCTTCTAGCTGAAGGCCGGATCCGTCCCCATAATCACCGTCCCCGTTCAAGGCTAAGTTCTACAGGAGAAACAAAAATGACCCGAATACGCCAAATAGGTTTTGACTTGGCTGTAACCGCGGCTTTACTGGCCACCCTGGCCGGTCCCGTATTGGCTCAGAATCATGCACCGAATCCGTACCGCACCGTTGACGGCGTTTGGGGACAGCTGGAGCAGGGTAGGACCTGGGGTTCGACAAGCGCGGTATACATGGCTCCGGACGGTATGAATGTCTGGGTAGGTGAGCGGTGTGGAGCGAACCAGGGTGCCTGTATGCAACAACAGGACTGGGATCCAATAATGCTTTTTTCGCCTAACGGAGAGCTGATAAGAAGCTTCGGTGCGGGGATGATCGTTTGGCCGCATGGGCTGCACGTAGATTCGGAAGGTAACGTCTGGGTCGCTGATGCTGCTGGGGCGGGAGATAAAGGGCATCAGGTCCATAAATTTAGCCCAATGGGTGAGTTGCTCATGAGTTTGGGTACAGCAGGTGTGGCCGGTGACGGGGAAGATACGTTCAACCAACCATCCGACATGCTTGTGGCTCCAGATGGGAGCATATTTGTGGTTGACGGTCATGGAGCCGGAAACAACAACCGTGTAGTCAAATTCGACAGCAGCGGCGACTACATTATGCAATGGGGTGAGACGGGTAAGGAGAACGGGGAGTTCCGGGATCCACATGCGCTTGCGATGGATTCCCAGGGCCGCCTTTTTGTCGCAGACCGGGGAAACAGCCGAACTCAGGTTTTTGACCAAAATGGGAACCACCTTATGACATGGACTCAGTTTGGTCGACCGAGCGGACTATATATTGACGGTAACGATGTTATGTATTCCGCTGACTCTGAGTCGAGCAACGCGGGTAGTATGTCGAATATGGGCTTCTCACGCGGGATCCGGATTGGGAGTGTCCATGATGGTCTAATTACTGCATTTATCCCGGACCCACAGTGGCGCTTGGGCGTTCGTGGAACGACCGCAGCAGAGGGAGTGACCGCTGATGCCCTAGGGAATGTGTACGGAGCTGAGGTTGGACCCAGGATGTTGAGAAAGCATGTCAGGATTCGCTAAAAAATAGCGACTAGATATTCAGTATTTGGAGGGGTTATCCATCTGACCTGATGGATAACCCCTCTTCACATCATCGAGATCCTGCATTGAAGTACAGCATATTCGGAGCCCCGGATCGTGCTGTAACAATATCGGGTAGCCCATCCCTGTTTACGTCTCCGATGGCCAGGCCGTACACCGCACCCTCGCTATCCCCGAACTGAATTATACTGAAGGATAGGCCGTCTCCACTATTTACTAGCACAGCGGATGGTGCCTCAACAGCGCCCAGAACGATGTCGTTGTCATCATCTTCATCAAGGTCAGCAATGGCAATCGAATAAACGAGTTCTGACGGGGCCCCAAGGGGGATTGGGCCTTCGAAAACTAAATTGTCATGATTGACATAGATTAGGGCTCCTCCCTCTTCGTCGTTCCCGACGACTATGTCTAATCTCCCATTTCCGTTGATGTCACCAAGTGCGATAGCCCGTGTTGCTGATTCAGTGGGTCCTAGGGGCACGTTTGTCTTGAAGTCACCGTTACCGTCATTGACGTAAATGAAACTTTGTCCCCCATCTCGGTGCGGAACTACAAGATCGATGTGCCCGTCCCCCGTGAGATCTCCTGCGCCAATCGTAGTAGCTGACTGTGAAGAGAACTCTGTACATGTTGAGAAATATCCTTCGCCATCATTGGGGCATATGTAGTTAGCTGTTCCCCTCGGGGCTCCGCCTCGGTTAGCGACCACAATATCAGGTCGCCTGTCGCCTGTTACGTCTATGACAGTGACGTTACGTGTTGGCCAGGACGCATCACCGAAGGTTCCGGTCATCTTGAAATGCCCGGTACCATCATTATGGTAAATGCGTTTCTTATCCGGGCTATCGTTACCTAAAACAAGATCTAAATCTCCATCAGCATCTAGGTCAGCAAGAGCAGCGGTATACGTTCTATCCGCTGAATCACCGGTGTTGTGGCGCTCTATGAAACTGCCATTTCCATCGTTTAGAAGGACGATGTCCAACAAGGGCCAATGGCGTCCTTTAGCCAAGACGATGTCGAGGTCGCCATCCCCATCTAGGTCTCCGAGGGTCGCGTTAGCGCTGGTTTCAGATGTGGTTTCCAGGTAGACACCGTCGTTGAATGAGAGAGTGCCATCCTGCTGAGAGTCGGTTGCTGAGTTATTAGAACATGCAGATGAAAATGCAAGCACAGCAGCCAAGGATAACAGACATCGTTGTTCAACCATGTGGCAGTGAGCCTTATGGTTCAGTCTGGTAGGGATTCAGCCTCTTACTGCCCGCTTCACCAGATTCTCCATGAGTGGAATCTTGAAGTGGTTGTAGTTCAGTGGCTCGGCTTCTTGAACTGCTAGAATACCTGCTTCGGCTGCAGTATTCTCGTTCTGGACCCGACCCCGAATCATCGCCTCCACATTTTCCAGTCTCCGAGGAATGCATTGCACAGCTCCGCACACAATACGGGCGTCATCGATCTGGCCAGCATTACTCTTGATTGCTGAGGCAATGCTTACAAGTGCAAAGTCCCAGCTGTTACGGTCTGTGACCTTCTCAAAGTAAAAATCAGCATCTATCCACGTATTTGGAATGCGGATAGCAGTGAGTAGATCGCTTGGTTCAAGGACGGTCATGCGAGTGATATCAGACGAGGGCTCCATGAAGAAGTGTTCAGCATTGATTATCCTCTCTCCCCCGGAATTGCGAATAACCATTTCTGCATCCAATGCCACAAGAGCCACAGCGGTGTCTGAGGGTGTCACCGCCACACAGCGGTTCACGCCAAAGAGTGCGTGTTCCCGATTGAGTGCGTCCGGAGCACTAGCGTAGCAAGTGTTCCCACCTGCCCGATAGCAAGATACCCCGTAGCGGTAGTACCAGCAGCGGGCATCCTGGCAGAGGTTCCCTCCCAGCGTCCCAGCATTCCGAATTTGAGGGCTTGCTACCTTGCTAGCAGCTTCAGCTAGTAGTCCGAAGTGTTCTCGGATGATCTGACTATGTTCGATCTCCGTGAGGGTTGTGAGCGCGCCGATCTCGATACCATTTGGGATTTCAACAATCCGGTTCAATCCTGCGAGGCCCTGGAGGTCAATCACGGCTTCGGGGTGCTTACCACGATTCTTGAACCAGTCTAGGCTATCGTAGCCACCCGCAAGGGCCCAGCCATCCTCCCCAAAGCGGTCGAGGAGCTCAAGGGCACTCTCAACTTCTGTCGGCTGAAAGAGTTCGAAGCCCGGGATCATATCTTTCATCATTGGGCTTACTCCTCTACTGGGTGTTGACCTGGAGTGGACGATGTGACTGTTCTTGACCCATAAACGCATTCACGATCATGTCTGGGACGACAGGTGTCCGATTGAAGTAATGGCCACCTAATGCATCGGAGATCGCGCATAAAAGCGCCGCTGCGGCACAGCCCATTAGCGGTTCACCAATCCCCTTCGCTCCTACCGGATTCTGTGGATCTGGAATACCCACAGCTGCCCAGTCCATCTCCGAAGGAACGTCCACATAGGATGGGGGCTTTGCTTGGTAGAAGCCGACACCTCCTGGGAGTCCCCACTTCGAGTCGTAAATGTGACGTTCGGTGCACGCCATACCAAAACCCATCACTGCACCGCCCTTGATCTGGTTCGCGAGGCTTTGCGGGTGTAGGACCGTTCCGCAATCTGCGACTCCGAGGTAGTCGAGAATCTCGATTCGTCCAGTCTCGACGTCGATTTCGATCTCGATGAAGCCTGCAGCCAGTGCTGGCACAGTGCCGCGTCGCTCCAAGTTGTCACGGGCAACTCCGATGAGTCCCGTACCCACTAACCCTTCCACCGCACGCCGTGTCATAGAATTGATCTCATCAGGCGTTTCATATCCGCTATAAGCTCCTTGGACCTTAATTGCTTGCTGCGCTGCTTGGGCGTAGGTGATATACCTCGATGGATTACCACGTCTGAAAACTGTCTCGTTGGCGACGTCGTAGTCATTTGCTTCACCACCGAGTTCAATTGCGGCAAGCTCCTTAAGTTTCTGCAACGCGTCCATCGCAGCTGCATAGTTTGTGCGAGTCATCGTGAATGATGTGTTGCTCCCAAATTGCCCATTGTTCCAGGGTAGGTGGTGGCTCGAGTTTCCTCGCACAAGCACTGTATTCTCCCATCGATGCTTGAGTACGTCAGCTGCAACACGCGACGTTGCCGCATAAGAATAAGTTCCGAGGTTACCAACGCCGGTGTGGACGTGCAGCTTTCCGTCTGGCGTTATGCGGACCAGGCCGTCAAAGCCACTTGACCCAGCTGAGTGGAAGGCTTGGCCGACGCCAATCCCAATCACTTTGGACCCAGTGCGTTGACCACTGCGGGTACTTCTCTCAGCCCAGCCAAACTGGTTTGCACCTATGTCCAAGGCTTCTCGTAGGTGTGCGCTAGTTATTGGACCTTGGTTGGCTCCGTAACGTGAGTTGCTATCGGGTGCATTTATTCGGCGGATGGCAACCCGATCGATTCCCAATTCCTGAGCTGCCTTGTCGAGCAGGGGCTCGATTGCAGTCGCCATTTGGTTCTGGCCCGGGCCTCGCTGCGCACCGCGAGGTGGAGTGTTCGTCAAAACGGAGATGCCCCGGAAGCGCATCGCATGGGGAGTATAGACGATGGATACTGCTCCAGCTGCACTTCCCATGTCTCCGAATCCAGAATTGGGACCGTTCTCCTGCACGATGTACAGGTCAGCGGCAGTCATTCGACCATCTTCGCGAAATCCGATCTTAAGGTGGCCCTGGAATCCGGGCCTCGCTGAGCCGAGGAAGTATTCTTCTGCACGGCTGATGCGCATGAGGACAGGTCTCCCTGTCTTCTTCGACATATGCGCGGGAATTGCCATTGTCGGGTACGCACCACCCTTTGAGCCGAAGCCACCTCCACAGTACTCAGCGATATACACTAGGTCTTCAGGCTCGATGCCGATGTAATTTGCCAGCCCGGGTAGAACGATTGCCTGGCTTTGGCTTGACCCATGGACATAGCACTTCCCGTTCTGCCAATACGCCATCGCAGTCCGGGGCTCCATCGAATGATGCGAGTGGCTCGCCGTGACGAAGCTTTCATCTACGATAAGTGCGGCCTCTGCAAAACCTTGCTCCAGATCACCGTAGGACCACTCAGTGGTTGGTTCGCCCATTGGAAGCTTGCCCTCATCCGTTGCGATGAAGTCTTCTGATTTCCATTTGATTTCCTTGACACCTTCACGCGGCACGATGGTGTTGCCGTCCGTGCGCGCATTTGGGCCTCCGGGCTTGAGGCTTTCTAATGGATCTAGACAGAAGGGCAGTGGTTCGAGATCCAGCTTGATTGCTTCGATTGCATTTTGTGCAGTGGTTTCATCAACAGCGGCTACGGCAAGGATCGGTTCCCCGACGAAATGGGGCTCATTTGTAAGGATATTATTGGCAGGACCCTGTTGTTTAGGGACTTCATCTGCTGTCAGTATGGCGATGACACCATCCATGCTGAGTGCCTCAGCAGTATCGATGGTTCGTACACGAGCGTGGGGCATCGGACTCTTAAGAAGTCGACAAAAGAGCATTCCATCAGCCCGAAAATCTTCTGCGTACTTAGCTCTACCGGTAACTTTTGCGCGAATGTCAGGTGGGGTGAAATCTCTACCGATCAGGTCAGCCATTTTGTGACTCCCCCGCGGCACGCATCACACCGTTCAAATAATGATCATATGCACCACAACGGCAGAGATTTCCTGACATGGCGACACGGGCTTCTGCTCGTGTGGGCTTAGGATTTGCCTCAAGCAATGCGACAGCTGACATCACTTGTCCTGGCGTACAGAAGCCGCATTGAGGACCGAGTTCGTCAACAAATGCTTGTTGAACCGGGTGTAGGTTGCCGTCCGGGCTTTCGAGTCCTTCGACAGTAGTGATCTTACGATCACGTACTCGTTGGGTGAGCGTCGAGCAGGAATAATGAGTTGTACCGCTGATGAGTACAGTGCACGCACCGCACTCGCCACGATCACACCCTAACTTTGTTCCTGTGAGTCCGAGTTTATAGCGAAGGGTCATCGCGAGTGTCTCACCTGGCAGTACGTCAACCCGACGAGTTTGACCGTTGACATTGAGTGTGATCAGACGCGGTACACCCTGCGCTGATAAAGGCTGGGGAGGCGCTAGTGCCGGGCCAAAGTACACAGCTCCGGAAACAGTGACTCCGGAAGCGATGACTCCTTTTATGAAATTGCGACGGGACCACTCGGGTGTTGTTTCGGGCCTGATGACGACCGTATCCGAGTCACTGACAGCGTGAGCGGAAGCGCTTGTGGTTTGGGCGGCTTCGAAGGTGTCTGTATCACTCACCTAACCTGACTCCTGCCTGGGGAACTTGCGCATGGTAAGGTAGGGTGGGCTAGCGGACAACTTATTGACGCGTCTGTCAGATTTGGCGAGAGCCATCGGATTGTGCTACGGTCGAAGGAGTAGAGAGGGTGACGAGCTTGTGCGCTTGTTCGAGAAACCCGATATGTGGCATCTAGCAGTCCCGAAATCTAGTGAAAGAGGTGTGATAATGAGTACAGCGAGATGTGTTTGGCGTACCATGCTACTACTTGGCCTATTCACGGGCCTATACGCACCTATTACCAATAATTTATCGGCTCAAATGCTCGGCCTCTCCGAGGCAACGATTGAGGATATCAACGCCGCCTTTAACTCAGGAACTCTGACTTCTGAGCGCCTTGTCGAACTGTATCTTGCTCGGATCCAGGCCTACGATCAGGATGGCCCCCGTCTCAACGCTGTCCTCTGGCTAAATGACCAGGCTTTAGAGACCGCGAGAATCCTTGATGAGGAACGCAGGCTGAGTGGACCGCGTTCTCCATTACATGGTATCCCCGTAGCACTTAAGGACAACATCGATACTGCTGACATGCCCACCACTGCCGGCTCATTGCTTTTGGCAGGGTCACTGCCACCAGATGACGCGTTTATCGTTGAAAGACTTAGGAACGCCGGGGCGATCGTTCTAGCGAAGCTCAACATGAGCGAACTCGCCTCTGGTGTAACGATGAGTTCGGTCGGTGGCTTTATCAGGAATCCTCATGATACAGAGCGTTCCCCGGCAGGCTCTTCTGGAGGGACGGGCGCAGCAATAGCAGCCGCTTTTGCGCAGTTGGGTATCGGCACGGATACGGGTGGATCTGTTCGTGGACCAACTACAGCCAATGGTATAGCCGGACTCAAGCCAACACATGGTTTATTAAGTCGTGATGGTATCGTACCGCTTGCCCTCTCTTTTGACATGGCAGGCCCTATGGCGCGGCATGTATACGATGTGGCAGCAATGCTGGGTGTCATGACCGGAATCGACCCGGAGGACGCTGCGACGAGTAAGAGCGCCGATCGTTTTGAAACCAATTACACCCAATTTTTGGACGTGAGCGCACTCGGTGATGCAAGAATCGGGGTTGCCCGAGATGTTCTGGGGCAAGATACCGAGGTTGACTGGATTCTTGAGGCTTCGCTTGAGGCGATGCGAGCCGAGGGTGCCACTGTGGTGGATGTCTATTTTCCTCAGTGGCTTCTGGATATCAAGGGTGACTGGTATACGACTATACGGTGGAGAGAGTTTCGTGCTCAAATCCCTGAGTATCTGGCCACGATTGGACCGGAATACCCAAAGACGCTTAAGGAGATGGTAGAGCGGTCCATGGAGATTACATCACTCACCCCAGAGGGCGGAACACCAAACCCTACACGTTGGTCACTGCTCAGACAGGAGGAGGAGAGTGGAACGCTCGATGACCATGAGTACATAGCGATGAAGAACTATGGACTCCCGATGGTACAAAGTATTGTGGCCGGGCTCATGGATGCCCAAAACCTCGATGCGATTGTATACCCGACTTCACCTACTCGTCCTTCTTTGGTAAACGGTGGCGGTGGAGGAGTATCTGCTACGAACATCGCAAATCTCACCGGGTTCCCAGACTTGATTGTACCCGGTGGTTTTACCAGTGATCAGCTTCCGGTTGGAATCTCATTTCTCGGTCGACCGTTCAGTGAGCCCCGCTTATTTGGGCTAGGGTATGCATTTGAGCAGGCTACTAAGGTGAGACGTGACCCTAAGATGACTCCACCACTTTTGGGTGAAGAGATTCGGAGGTAGGCCATACTAACTGAACCTTATTTGTGCCTATTCATTCACTCCCAGCTTAGCACAGCGGTATTCAGATTAGTCGCACTTCTTAGCGCTGGCTTTGAAGAATGTATAGCAGAAGGTGCCCTTTGAGCTGAGTCCGGTTTCCCGGAGGTCTGCGACGCCCTTCTCCCACTCGATAGGCGACATCAGATTCTTGGTCAGTGCTTCAATTCGAATGCCCTCGACCATTGGCACGATCGTCTGAAGTACGAACTGATGCTGCATGAGCGGACGGCTTTTGTCTGCATAGACCATACGTGGGGAGACTCGCACATTTTCGAAACCTGCAGACTGAAGTAGCGGATGCAGTCTTCGTCCGATTTCGGAGTCGCATCCGAGCCCAGCCTGGACCTCGATAAGGCACTTCCACGCACGAATGGCCTCTGGGGTGTCTGGATGGAAGTAGCAAGACCCATGATCTCCTTCCACAACAAGTAAGGTACCACCGGGACGCAGAAGTGTTTTGAGGCTGATCAGCGCAGCAAGAGGGTCAGGTAGGTGCTCGAGCAGATAGCTGACGAATAAAACGTCGAAACTTTCTGGTTTGAACGGAGCTTCAAACAGGTCAGCGGTAAGCAGATGTACCTCCTGCAGTCCGGCTGTCCGGACGCGCTCTGCGGCCAACCCAACCGATTGCGGGATTTTGTCAAATGACACGAAACGGCAAGCAGGGAGTCGCTGAGCCATCGCAACCGTCTGAGCGCCGACTCCACAGGCGACCTCGAGGATCCTGCTGTCTGGCGGGAACTCGGTGTCGTGGTGGATCAGATCCGAGACAGATTCGGCTTGGTCCATGAGTCGCTGGGCTTCCCGCTCACCGTACCCATGTACATAGGCCTTAGGCTCAGTTACCTCCCCACTAGACACCTACCCGTTCGGCTCCAGCATAGTTTGGATCCGAGCCATCGAGTCATCATAGTGGAGTGCAGTGGCGTTAGGGTTTGCCCCATTTCGTGCCTGCCGTTCCTGGAGCAACCCTTCTAGGAGTGAATTCAGGTGTGCCCGCACATACGGAGCAATGTCGGTCTGCAGAGCATCTTCATCGCTCATCAGTTCGTCCATACGCCCTAGGTAAGCCCGCTGGAGGTTTCTGCGGTATACATCTGTGTCGTCTCCGCTAGCCAATTCAGACCACACACCATTACGGAGATCGCTGAGCATCTCACCCAGTGAGTATGCTCCTGAAGCATGGAAGGCTTCTTGCTCTATGAGACGTTTCATACGGTCAGTATTGAGGACTTGGTTCAGCGTGCTGACTTGCCTTTGTCGCACGACATCCGGTGCTCCAGAGTCCTGGAATTGGTTGAGTATATCTGAGCGGAGCATCCAGGTAGGCGTAGCGAACACCTGATTATTCAGATAATCCATCGCTCTTTCCTGCTTTTCCTTCGGCACACGTTCGTATTGAACTCCTTCCTGGCCTTGGCGTTTTCGGGTAAGAATGACGCCTCCAATATTGGTGAGTACGTGACCGGAGTAGCGGTTCCACTGTCCTATGACGTTGGTGTAGAGCTCTTCAAGATCCGAGAAGTCTTCACCTGCTTGATATGTCCAGGCCTTCAGGTTGTCTACGATTCGTTTGAGGTTCGCAATACCAAGGTCAGACGCCCTCATGGCATCATCTCCGATAGCCTCTGTGAGTGCGGTCGGATCCGCTCCAGTCGGACTCGAGAATCGATATACAGGATCAGCGGTTTGTGTGACCACCATTTCCCGTAAACCTTCGCGTTCAGACAGTTCATTTTCTCCCGGCATCGGCCTATATCCCCATTCGATCGCAAATTGATCGTAGGGGCCAATCGCGGGCATGAAGCACGTATCATCACCGGGCTGGGCCACGTAATTGAAACGCGCATAATCCATGATTGATGGAGCAATACCCATTCGACACGGAAAACGGGTTCTGAGTGAATCAACAGGATATGCAGCAGACGACTGCATATTGTGCTGTAAGCCGAGTGTGTGCCCTACCTCATGCGAGGAAACGAAGCGGATCAGTTCGCCCATGACTTCGTCGCTAAATTCGACTCCTCGTGCATCAGGATTTGCAGCTGCGGTCTGAATAAAGAACCAATTTCTGAGTAGGTTCATCACGTTGTGGTACCACTGGATATCGCTCTCGAGGATCTCTCCTGTGCGAGGGTCGTGAACGTGGGGGCCTGAAGCATTTTGAACTGTTGATGCCAGGTAGCGGATCACTGAGTAGCGGGCATCCTCGGCATTCCAATCCGGGTCCTCATCGGGTGTCGGCGCATCCCTCGCGATGATTGCGTTACTGAAGCCTGCTGCTTCAAAAGCAATCTGCCAATCTTCCAGGCCTTGCTTCAGGTACGGTCGCCACTTCATGGGTGTTGCCGGGTCGATATAGTAGATGATGGGCTCTACCGGATCGACGAGTTCTCCGCGAGCGAATGCAGTTGGGTCGCTGGGTTCTAGACGCCAGCGCGTTATAAAACACCGTTCCGTAGCACGCTGCTCATCGAGCCCGTAATCAATCTGGCTCGTACTGAAGAAGCCCACGCGCTCATCGCAGAGTCTGGGCTGCATTGGGTTGTCAGGTAGGGCGAGCATCGAATGATGCATCTCCATAGACAGCGTGTTTGTCGGATCATTGGAAGGAGGTTCAGAGGCTTCATAAGTGAGTACCCGGCGTACCTCGACATTTCGGGGATACGCACTCGATCGGAGAACAAAGGTACGCTCTGGATCCACTCTCCTTACGCCATAGGTTTCACGCCGATTTTTCTGTAAGCCGAGCATGGGGACGTCATCAGTAAAGAGATCAGTGACATCGATCACCAGGGCCGAGGAGTCGTTTGAGAATGTCTCGATTTCAAACGTGTGGATAACTGGCTCGAAGTTGGAATTGGCCACTGCGCGTGCAATTGGTTCACCGTCATCAGCATAGTTTTGATGACTCACGAGCCGCAGAAATACGCGCTTGTTTCTACGGTCCCAACGCACGACGGATGTATTGACCTTAGATCCACCATAGCCTGAGCCGTCTGCAGACTTAGCAATCCGCGTCAATAGAAGCATCTCTCGGCCGAGTTCATTGAGCGGGATTTCGTAGTATAGGTCGTCACCGATCATATGCGTGGTGAAGAGGCCCGTACTTGTTACGGCTTCACTAGTTACGACGTCCGAGTAGGACTTGTCGTCCCCTGGGTTCTCTTCCTGCTCTTCTTCCTGCTGGGCTAAGGACGCCTCGAGATGTGTGTGGGTTACAGCGAACGTGATGGCAAACAGAATTAGTGGAGTGAGGAGTCGCTGTCTCATGATGTAATCTCAAGCTCAAGGAAGATGTGGTGGGGTGATCAACATCCAATGCGCATACTGAAATGGTCAAGCCGCTAGCTAGGAGATTCGCGAGTTGTGACAAACTCAACCTATCATGCCGGCATGGATGACATTCTTGCACAACCTCTATCACGGCTAGCAGAAGCCGTGAGGAACAGGGCGATCTCTGCTGTAGAGTTGACCGAGATCGCAGTGAGTCGACACAAGGAGCATGGAGGTCACCTGAACGCGTACAAATCTCTAGATCTTGAAGGAGCCATTCGATCGGCTCGAGGGGCCGATGAGCTTCTGGCTCGAGGAGTCGTACCAGGACCCTTTCATGGGATTTCCATTTCAGCCAAAGATCTCTATGGCGTAAAAGGATTCCCTACATTTGCGGGAACAGCGCGGCAATTGCCGGATGTGTGGTCAAGTGATGCCTGGTTGGTTGCCCAGCTCCGTGCCCAAGGGGCAATCACGATTGGCAAAACACACACAGTCGAATTTGCCTTTGGGGCAGTTGGTATCAATCCGCATTGGGGGACACCACGGAATCCCTGGGATGAGAAAGTTCAGCGGATACCAGGAGGTTCGTCATGCGGTGCGGGGGTGAGCCTATGGGAGGGGTCCGCTTTTCTGGCCCTTGGGTCCGATACAGGAGGCTCTATACGGATACCTGCAGCAATGACTGGGACCGTTGGTCACAAGTTGACCGGGGGTCGCTGGCCGGTTGATGGAGTCGTACCACTAAGCAGTACAATGGATAGCGTTGGTGGTTTGACTCGATCTGTCGAAGACGCGGCATATTTTTTTGGTGCTGTAGATCCGGCTTGGAGGGATCCAGAAGCCTTTCTGAAGCATATCGCCACGACCAAACCCTCATCCCTACGGATCGCCCTACCTAGTTGTTTGATTTGGGACGATTGCCCGAGCGATATCAGTGCCCAGATCCATGCAGCGCTCGACGAACTGGAAGTGGTTGGTGTACAACGTACGAATGTAGACGGCTCCCTATTGGATGAAGCCTTTGACCATTACATGCGCAGTGGTATCGTCGGTACAGAATGTAAGGCCTTCCTCGAGCAGGAGCTTCCGGAGTGGCTGGATATTGTTCATCCGACTATAGGACATAGACTCGGAGCCGCAGACCTTCTTTCTGATCCAGGTTATGCCCTCGCTGTAAAAGAGCACTACCGACTGATGTCTGTGGCGGACCGGCTCTTCCAGGAAGGGTCTTTGCTGGTACTTCCAGCCACAATCATCACACCTCCGCCTATAGCTGAGCTAGGGGATATGAACACGTACCTGCAGACCAACATCACCGCACTCCGTCCGACCTGCTGTGTGAATATGCTTGGCCTCTGCGCAGTGACCATCCCGGTAGGACTCGACGACGAGGGCATGCCAGTTGGTCTCCAACTAGTAGGGGCTTCTGGAGCGGATGAGGCCCTGCTTGCTGCAGCACTAACCATCGAAAGAGCTCTGGGAACTGCTCGAGAAAGGTTAGGGACACCGGCTTGTGCCTAGCGTCTTGGCCTGCGTCCGCGAAGATTGTTTTCCTGCTTAAGCCTAAGAGGAGATCACCGGCTCAATGACGATGACCAAGCGTAAAGACTTCCCGATACTCTCCGAGGATCTTGATTCACTAGATTCGGAACAAATCGAAGGAGTCCCATATCCTGTAGACCGGATTGAGTGTCACGAAGCTACACAAGACGTGAGCGCCTAGTGGAGAGCGCGACTGCAAGGCAAGAAGACGATCTACTAACTAAGATTTCGGAAGCAGTTCATGAGCGGGTTATTGGGCAAGATCATGCTGTGGAGGGGCTTCTCGTCGGACTACTGACTGGGGGGCATGTATTGCTCGAGGGTCTGCCAGGCCTCGCTAAGACGCTGATGGTTCGCACGCTAGCTGAAGCGATTCAAACTGGATTTCGCAGAATCCAATTCACACCTGACCTATTGCCAACTGACATCGTCGGTACTCCAGTTTTTGATCAGGGGACTGGAGACTTCAGAGTTCACAAGGGTCCGATTTTCTCAAATATCATTCTGGCTGACGAGATCAACCGTGCACCTCCCAAGGTGCAAGCTGCCTTGTTAGAAGCGATGGAAGAGCGGCAGGTCACAATCGCGGGAGAGACACACTCGCTGGACTCCCCGTTCATGGTGCTAGCGACTCAGAACCCGGTCGAACTGCACGGAACATATCCGCTAGCTGAGGCCCAGCTTGATCGCTTTGCTTTGAAGATTGATATCAGCCACCCGTCCCGAGACGAAGAAAAAAAGATTGTTCGCCGTGTTGCGAGCACAGATTCTCGACCGATCGAAGCCGTTGCGACCGTCGAACAGATTTCAGTTGCTCGCGCTGAGGTCGCTGCAGTCCACCTAGATGAAAAAGTCCTCGACTATGTCATCGAACTCGCTTTCGCTACCAGAGAACCAGGAGTGTATGGATTAGAAGATCTTGAGGACTTGATCGATTTTGGTACGTCCCCACGTGCGACGATCTTTCTAACCCGGACAGCCCGTGCCCGCGCTTATCTGAGAGGTAGAGATTTTGTGCTCCCGGATGATGTTAAAGCAATGGCGCCGCTTGTTCTGAGGCACCGGCTGAGGACTACGTATGAAGCAGACGCCCGAGGCATCGACACTGAGGAGATTATGCGGCGGGTGCTCGGGGCCGTTCCGACCCCCTGAAGGCTGTGGACGGCGAACGAGTATTTTCCAAAGAGGTAACTGCGTGGTTGCGGCGTATCGAGTTGCGTACCCGCGGACTGGTTGAGTCACTGTTCAGCGGGGAGTACCGATCAGTTTTTAAGGGACGCGGGATGGAGTTCTCAGATGTTCGGGAATACCAGCCGGGTGACGATGTGCGGGCAATCGACTGGAATGTTACCGCTCGGCGTGGTCGTGTCTTTGTCAAAGAGCACGTTGAAGAGCGGGAACTCAGCGTCCTTCTGATTGTTGATTGCTCAGCATCCAAAGATTTTGGGACAGGGCTTAAGCCAAATATGGTGATCGCGTCCGAGGTCGCAGGGATCCTTGCACTAGCGGCTACTGACAACAACGATCGCGTCGGCCTCCTCATTGTGACTGATCGTGTGGAGCTCTACATACCCCCGGATAGTGGTCGCAGCCATGCTATGCGCTTGGTATTAGACCTCCTCTCGTTTCGTCCTTCTGGGAAAGGCACGAAGCTCTCATGTGCGCTCGAGTATGCATCCAAGGTTCTTCACCAAAGGACTGTAGTTTTCCTAGTTAGTGACTTTTTGTTAGGTGAGAAATCGGATTCCTCATTCATGGCAGACGCGAGGCGATTCAGTCGTGAGCATGACTTGATTCCGATTCGAGTCACAGATCCCGGAGCGGCGACGTTGCCCAATGTTGGTCTGTTAGCGCTCGCTGATCCGGAGACTGGTATAAGGCGGGTCCTGAATACAAGCGACAAGCTTGTTCGCCAGGATTATGCAGAGAAGCGATTAAGCCAGAGAGCTGAGATTGACAAGCTTTTCCGCCAGCTCCAGACGGATGTGGTTGAGGTTACATCGACGGAAGACTATGTCCTACCATTGATCAGGTTCTTTCGTCGCCGAGAGCGAGTCGGATGATGAAGAGAATGCGTCTTGCCCTGGCTCTCTCCTGGGTACTGCTGGCTGGGACAGCCACGGTATCACTCGCAGCCCAAATATCGCTGGAAGCAACCGGCTCACTTTCAGCAGACACCGTAGGCCAGGGTGATGTCTTCGAGCTATACGTTGAAATCCGAGTGCCTTCGGGCAGCGCTGTCTATTTTCCTGACACAGTACCTAGTGCATTCGGCCTGGAGAGCTTCAGGGCGGTTGACTGGGAATCAGAAGCATTCGGTGATGGGGGAATACTGACGCTCAATTATCCACTGATTGCTTTTCAAATCGGGTTGATACCTGTACCTGGATTGGATGTGTTTATAGGTCCAGCAACAGGGATAGAGGGTCCATCCTTCGATACTGGGTCAGTGATCGGGGAATGGGATGGCGTGGCTACCGATTCTGGACTTGAGGCGCTAGAGCAGGTTCCTATTGCCAGACAAGCTGTTTGGATCGTATCACCCATTCAACTAGGAGACATCAGTGCTGGCTTAGAACCAAAGTTGCCTTCTGATGTATTGGGAGCGAACTGGGACTGGCTCTCCCTTGTCGTGATTGTATCGTTGTCGATCGTGCTTCTGGTCGCCATTGCCCCGATGGTGAGGAAAATGCTTACGGATCAGGGAGGCAACCCCGTTTTGCACGCGACTTCCCTAGGTCGGGATCCTGCTTTGGTCCGGTGGCAAGCTGCCCTAGACGAGCTTGATCGCATTCTCAGTCTGGGTTTGCACCTGAACGAGAACGTGGAGGAATTCTATGGTCGTAGTAGCCGAGCAGTGCGCACCTATGTCGAAGGTTTGGACACGGCTTGGGGGCCGAGTTTTACGAGTTCGGAATTGATGTTGCAGCTCTGTAGTGGAATCAACGGATCTTCTGTCAATCTTTATGGGTCAATGGATGTGGCAGAAGTTGTGAAATTTGGTCGTTTGCGGCCGGATGCGGATTCTGCGGAAAGCGACTGGCGGGTGCTAAGGAATTGGGTCGAAGAATCTAGGACTATAGAATCATGAGTTTCGAGTTCGGACAACCGAGCTTCCTAGCTCTCCTCAGCCTATTGCCCGTGTGGTGGTGGTGGGTGCGACCTAAAGGTCTAGCTGGATTACTCATAGCTCGTGGGGAGCCAGCTGAAGCACTCGCACTCCGTGGATGGAGAGCTCGCACGTTAGAGACCTTGCCAAGTGCGATGCGCCTAGCCGCACTCGGATTCTTGGTCCTAGCGCTTTGTCAGCCACGTATTGTCCGGATCCTGGAAGAGCCACTCACTGAGGGGGTAGGAATCGCGTTCGCAATCGATCTGTCGACTTCGATGTGGGCAGGAGACATGGCGGAGCGAACAACTAGGCTGCAAGCCGCAAAGGCTACCGTTCTTCGTTTTCTTGAAAATCGTGAAGATGATGTCGGCTTAGTTTCTTTTGCGGGTGAATCTTTGATCAGGTTGCCTATGACCCACGACGCGTACGTGGTCGAGATGGCTGTGGATGAGATGGAGGTTGGTCTGCTAACTGACGGCACTGATATAGCCGGGGCGATTGCTGCCGGGGCTGGGCTCCTTAGGGATGCCCCTCACACATCTAAGGTTCTCATCCTTGTAACGGACGGCGCTCATAACAAAGCTGGAATCGTCCCGGCAATCGCAGCTCGAGCAGCAGCAGCATTTGATGTGAAGGTTTACCCGATCGCGATCGGTGATGAACAGGGTCCGCGAGCGGCTGTGAATGAGATGGAAACTGTTCTAACACAAACTGCTCGAATTACGGGTGGGCGTTACTTCCGGGCTACAGATGTGGAGGCACTGGAAGCTATCTACGATGAAATTGACAGGCTTGAGGTAGCATCAGAAGTCATCACAGAACGCGAGGAATCCGTCCCGCTCGGGCTGTGGCTTGTGATAGGGTCGATGGTATTCTTGGCAGGAGCAAACACGCTTCGTGGCTCACGTTGGGGTGTGTTACCGTGACCTTCTCTCATCCTGCACTTTTGGCGTTGGCTCCGATCATCGTATTGGTGGTGGGGTTAGCTCTGACTGCCCAATGGCGTAGATACCGGAGGCTTGAGGAGGCCTTCGGCGGGAGAAAGGCGGCTAGAAGGCTAACCTCGATTGACCTGCACAGGTTTCCCAAGAGTCGGCTATCGTGCCTCATTGCAGTCAGCCTGGCATTGACCATAGCCGCTGCGGGCCCGCACATCGACTTTGGCTCGACGCTGGATCCTGAACAGCCGGTAGATCTTGTGATTGCAGTAGATGTTTCCCTTTCCATGACTGGGAATGACGTTGCTCCGACCCGGCTGGACCGTGCCAAGGAAGTCGTGAATGCGATAACTGAGTCTTTGACGCAAGAGCGGATCGGACTCGCCATTTTTGCGGACTGGCCGTATACCGTGCTTCCGATGACGGATGACCCCGAACTCGTGCGATTCTTTACGGCATCACTCGCTCCGGATTTGATCGAAGAGCGTGACCAAGGCACTTCACTTTCCCTGGTGATCAAACACTCGACAGAGATGCTTAATGCACGCCACAGGCCGGAAGCTCAACAAGCAATTCTTTTGATCACTGACGGGGAGGGCCATGAAGACACGGCCTTGATTTTAGATTCAGTTGCCGTTGCCACAGAGACGGGTATTCGTGTTTGGACGGCGGGTGTAGGTACTACTGCGGGCTCGAGCCTTATGACCGAAGGAGACGATCCGGTTCTGGTTCTTGGGGATGACGGTGAGCCTATCGTATCACGGTTGAATGAAACTTTGCTCCGAAGCATCGCGATCGCCGGAGGTGGTAGCTATCACGATGTTCGTGGAGCGGCAGGGCTTCGTAACCTGCAGGCTCGCTTTCGGAGAGCCGAGACTGCCTCGGCTCTAGGTGGAGAACCTGTAGGAGTAGCACTCTGGATTCTCTTACTTACAGTGCCGCTTCTCTTTTTAGAAGGAAAGATGGATTCAGGTGGAGTCATAGAATCTCCCCGCCTCAATGAGCCAGGACCTTGAATAGCTCCAAGATGGATTTTGTGTTCGGAGACTCATGGCTACGCATGACAGTGATATCTGTGACGCTTGCCGGTCTTGTTTTCACATGGACGAATGAGCGCAAGAGTGTGGAGCGTGCCAATCGACTCCATCGGACTGGAGATTTGCCACAAGCCTCAGCGGTTTATCAGAACAGAATAGACTCGGATTCTTTGCGCCTGGACCTCCGATACAATCTCGGTACGAGCTTGCTTGAACTTGGAAGTGCCAGAGCTGAAGAGGAATTAACTCGTGGCGTGGAGAGTAATGACGATCAAGTCACTAAGCTTGCGCTCTATAACCTTGGTGTGTCACGCCTTCTCCGGGCTGTTTCAGCCGAGAATGTTGACTCGATGATAATCCATGCTCGTGCATCGGTCCAAGCCAACCGCAACACACTCCGTTTAAGTTCTGATCAGACTGATGCCAAATGGAATCTCTCGATGGCTCAGCGACTGCTGGATTCCATCGACGCTGCGAATAGACGAGCGGGGAGGGTGACAGCTGAAGGGCCTGCAAATCCAGATGAACTCGTACCCGCAGAAAATATGCTTGAAGGGGAAGAGGAAGACCCAAGGCAGGGGTTCGCACCACTAGAAGGAGATGATGAAAGCTTAGCTGAATTGAGCGAAGAAGAACCCCTCTCGTTTGCTGAAGCTGCTGAGATTCTTGGAGTAACGAGGCTTGATGGGGCTGCGATCATGAGGAAACTGCTCGCTCTTGAGAGCAGAGCTAGGTGGGGCAGACAACTTGGTAGGGCGGGACCAAAGCGTTAGGCCAGCTGACTTTAGTGAAGTCGTAACCTTGCTCCTATAAGCATCCGACGAGGTAGCCCAGGGGTGAAGAAGGGTTCGATTTCTTCAGATGGACCACGGACATTGGGAGAAATGAGCCCAAAAGGATTGTACGATTGGTCAAGTAGATTCTTTACCTCTGCATAGAGTGTAGCAGGCCCCACTACTCTGCTGATATCCAGGTTAAGTAGGGCGTAGCCAGCGAGTTTTCCGAAGTTTCCTTTATTGCCCTCATCACCCACGAGGAATCGTTCACCCACATAGTGGAGCGATAGGTCTGATTGGTATTCACCTCTCCCATAGCTGATAGCTAGTCCAGCGGTGAAAGCTGGGATCAAAGGGAAGCGGTCTCCTGGCTCAACGACTGGGGCGGGAAGGATTTGATCTAGAGTTTCCTCTTCCTCTTCCTCAAGGAAGGGGGCTGCCAACGTGGCATGGGTTTCAAACGTAGCACGAGTCCACGCGATCGATCCTTGGATGCTCGCGCCTGGAAGCACTGGGATTGATTTGATCGTCATAGCACCCTCTAGGCCAATACGCCGTGTGCCTTCAAGGTTCGTGAAGAACCCACGCGTTGGTTGTTCTGGATCGACCACGCTGAAAAGATCGTTGTGAACTTCAGACCAGTATGCCGTAACGCTTGTACTCATCTGGCTACGCTCAGTGCGGAAACCTGCTTGCCAAGAGTCAGTAGTGACCGGTTCCAGTGGAGGGTCGGCACCAAGTTCGAAAGGAAGCGGACAGGGGTCTTCTGGGTCAGCGCATGTGATTTCGAGGATCACAGGTGCCCGAAACCCTCGGGCGTAGCCTGCGAATAATCTTACGCCAGGTAAGGTTTCCTGACTTACGCCGAGGGCGCCTGTGATTTGATTGAATTGGTTGTCGCCGTTGTGTTCCGGGTCTAGAAAGTCTCTAAAGGGTACGCTTACATGATCAAAGCGGAGGGAGCTGTGAAGAGCAGTTCGTCGTCCTGCTCGCCAAAAGAGATCTGTATAAAGTCCCAGGTTATTCTCATTGGTACCGGCGAGTTCCGTTGTTTCTTGTTCTATGTCAGGAAAAGCGCGATTAGGTACCTCTAAGATCTCAATATCAACATCATTCCTAGCTATATCGATGCCAGTTGCGATTCGTACATCAGGGTTGGGTTCGTATCTGACTTGTAGCGCACTGCCTCCTGAAGCGATTCCGGTTAGTCCCATCGCATCTGGCTCGGTGACATTGTCATTGAATTGATTGAAGTCGGTGAAGCGAGCGAAACCAGAAAGACTAATCTCCAACGCCGAGCTCAAGGTTTGTTCAAAGTGTGCGTTAAAGAAGTGCAGCCGCGGTCGAAAGTAATCCCCATTGCCTCCTGTATACTGAAGTTCTCTGCGGTCTGTGGGTGGTGACGAGATATCTGGCGGCAGTGCTCCACCCTCAAGCCAGGACTCTGGAAGTGCCTGGGGACCTTCGATTGAATCCGATGATAGCGTATATGAGATCCAGGCGTCGGATCGAACGCCCCTTCTACCCATTTTTATGAAAGCCTGGAGCTGTTGGGCATGGTTCTTCATTCGCCACCCATCGGTTTGACGGTACGACAGGCGACTGTAGAGGTCGAAGCCGGCAGCTTCTCCGGATGCTAGAAGTGAACCTCCAAGATCCCCGAAATCACCACCGAACACTTCTAGCTCTACTTGACTGTCTCCAAGCCCTCGGCGGGTGACCAGGTTAAGGGCACCCGCCAAAGAGTTTTTCCCGAAGTTTCCAGCTGGTCCTCGTACAAGTTCCACCCGCTCTAAATCGCGCATAGGCAGTAAATTGAAATGCACTTGAGCCGCGTCGGCTTCGTTTACCCGCACGCCGTCTATGAAGACACTGATGCTCTGAGGAAGGCCTACAACCGGAGAAACGCTAAACCCTCGAAGGCGAAGATCAGGTTGGAATGGGCTTCCCACTTGGTCTCCTAAACTTACACCCGGAAGGTTTTCAAGTATTTCAGCCACTGAGTGATAGGCCCGCTCGATACGGTTTCGGGTAATCATACCTACCGGAAACGGTGCTTCCACGATCGGGATGACGCCCGCTCGCATTCTGGCTACCTCGACCCGGACACCCGAAAGTGCGATAACACTGTCCGAGGGGATGGTGTCTGGGGGTTCCTGTGCATCTACAGGGAGATGCACAGCAGCAAAGCTGCCTATGAATAAGATTGTCTGGAGAACCCGCATTCTATCTACTTGTGCTTGTCTCGGCCTTATTACCAGATGGCGACATCGAAGAGCTTGCTCTACTTAACTATCAGGGCTCAGTTAAGAGGAGGGACCCTCGCCAGAAGGTCTCTTAAGGGCAAGGGTGCCCACTGCCTTGGAGAAAACGTTGATAAACGCTACGCGGACGAACCGTTTCTTCTTGTTGTTCTTGGGAGCGTTGCTCCTCGGGACACCGCTCTCGGCTCAGAAGGTCCCACGGCTCGACTCCTACGATGGGGTCGTTGTCCGGATCCTGCAGAGCAACAACGCCGGCAACGTCCAACACATCATCGACCCGTTGACGAACGAGGTCGTAGGCGTCATCGAGGGCTGTCCCAGGCCGCACAATCTCTTCGCCCACCCGGAGGGGCTCTACTACTACTGCACGAGCGAGGTAGAGAATACGCTCGACGTCTATGACACCCGCTCATTGCAGCTCGTCGAGCAGCTCCCGCTCACAGCTCGGCCGAACAAGGCGGCGATCAACAAAAAGCATCGCAAGATTTACGTCGGGATCGCCGCCGCGCCCTTCGTTGACGTGTTCAGCCTGGACACACATGAGAAGCTCGGGAGCATTCCTGTCACGACGGGAATCCACAACGTGTACGTGAGCCCGGATGGGAACTGGGTTCTCGCGGGACTGAATGCGCGTAGTGAGAACTCGATCGAGGTCATCGACCCGAACATCGACGAGGTCGTCCGGACGCTCTCGCTCGTTGACGACCAAGGCGGGCACCATACCGTGCGGCCGATGGCGTTGCTGGCGGGGGACGACGGCTCGACCGACAAGTTGTTCGCCCACGGCACCGGCGTGAACGGCATCTGGGTGCTCGACTGGGAGACGGGTGAGAAAGAGCGGATGCTCTTCCCGCCACCGCTCCCGGCGTGGCAGCGCAACGCAGACGGAAACCAAGGAGCGCCGATGCACGGCCTCGAAGTGCTCCCCGACCGCTCTGCCGTGTGGGCCTCGAGCCGGCTCGACAGCCGTATCTACGGCTGGTCGCTCCCCGACTACGAGTTCCTCGGCGGGATCGAGGTCGGGCCAACCGCGAACTGGATGACGTCGACGCCCAACAGCAAGTACATGTACGTTGCGGTGTCCGGGTCCGACTACACGATCGCGATCGACCTCCAGACCCATGAGATCGTCGCGAAGATGCAGACCGGCGCAAGGCCCGCCCGGATCGACGTCGCGATCCTTCCGCCCGACCGAGTGAACGGCGGCCGATGAGCAGAGACAACGGCCGGATCGACCGCACCATGCGCCTCGCCGCCCTCGCGCTCGTGGCGGGGGTGGGCATCTTCGCTACTGTTGGCCTCACACGTCCCCTCGACGACGTGACTGCGCCGGCAGCGACGGTCGACCCCTCGGCTACGGTTGTTGCGGACTTCGACTACTACCGCCAAAACATCGAGCCGATGTTCGCGCGACCCCGTGGCTACCCGAACGCGGATGGAAGCCCCGCGTGCGTCATGTGCCACAGTTGGCAGACGGGCCTACGATTCGCGCTTGCGGATATGACGGAGACGTCTGACGGCTGGACATGGACTGCCGGCCAATCCCAGGCCAACTATGACGTCGTGACGAAGCTCGTGAACGCTTCGAACCCCGCGAGCAGCAGGCTCCTGACGAAACCGCTGGCGCAGCAGGCCGGTGGTGAGGGCCACTCAGGCGGTAGCTACTGGGAGTCGACAAGCGACCCGGAGTATCAGGTCGTGCTCCAGTGGATCGAGATGCTCCCGGCCGAGTATTTCACGCCGCCCCCGGAGCCCGAGCTCGACTTCGCGTTCTACCGCACGTGCGTCCAGGACATGATCCAGAGCCCGAAGTACGGGCAGCTCTCCTGCACCGTCTGCCACGCCGGCGGCTCGATCGGCTTCGCGCCGCGTCCCGGGAACGGCACCTCCTGGACGGAGCAGGAGGCGCGCCGGGGCTTCGAGGTCGTGAAGCGCCTGATCGTGACTGGGAATCCGATTCAGAGCCGGTGGTTACTCAAGCCGCTCCACCTGGACGGAGGTGGGTCGTACACGCACAACGGGCCCCGCAGATGGCTGTCGAGGGATGATCCCGAGTGGCAGATGCTCGCGGCATGGGTGAGGGGAGAGCGCACAGGTAGCGACTGCTCGATGTAAGGCTTGAGCCAGAGGGGGGGCATCGCAACTGCCCTGAAGCGTAGGCAGTCCCTTCACCGCAACGGAGCGGCCGGGCTCGTAGCCAGCGAGTAGCCTATTCACGTCCTGGCGTTCCGAAAGCTCGATCGTGTAGTCGCCAGTAGCGGGGCCGGAATCACCGGCTAGAGTCGAGACCCGGATCACGATGATAGTCGGCGAATCGACGTCCGGCACGGTGAACTCCAGCGAGTCCTCGAGGGCAGACCCCGCACCGACCAAGGGGAGCATGTCGAAGTAGTCGTCGTAGAAGTAGACGTTCAGATCCGCGGCCAACTGACGCGATCGAACGACGACACGCGCCTGTGCTCCCGGAATGGCCGAGTACCGGTAGTCGTCATAGGCCCGACCGTTCAGGGTCCGATCACCCTGACCCAGGGCGCCCAAAAGGGTCTGACCCGGCACGATGGGCTCCTGTGCCATGCCCACAGCAGGCGTCATGAGCATGAGGATGGCTAAGGTCCGTACCATTCAGCCTCCAGCGAAGGTCGTGAGATAAGAAGCGCTGTCACCCAGCGGCCCAATTGATTCAGAACCCGGGGCCGGGCGCAAGCGGAGCGCCGGAGTCGGTTCGACCGATTCTGCGCTCATGGGCGCCAGCCAGCGAATGATATGGACATTGTCTCCTGTCGCATTCGTCTGAATGATCCGAACTGTCTGAGTTACCACTGGGGCAGTTACAAGAATTGCCAATAGCAATAACGTGAGCATCCCGGAAGATCCGATGCGCATCATATAACCTCCGCTGCAGAATACCCGACTAGGGTGAGCTCCTAGGCACTGAGAACACCAAGGATCAGCAGACGTATGCACCCATTGCCTGTGGTGTTCTAGTGATGCACCCTCTTGGATCCAGAGCTTTTCATGCACAAAGAGGACTCATGTATCGCACTGTACATGGCACGGCGGTTACTCTTGCCACCTCGGTCGCAGTTGTCGCCCTGTTTGGGTGTGCACCATCGGAAGGGGGTACATCAAGCTCTGACCGAGAGGTGCCGTTCGATGTACTGATTTCAGGTGCACGTGTCATAGATGGAACTGGTAATCCTTGGTTTCGAGCTGACGTAGGTATTCGTGGTGATGTGATTGCAGAAATCGGCTTACTAAGCGATAGGGATGCTACTCGTACGATCGAAGCCAGGGATCGCATAGTAAGCCCTGGCTTCATCGACATGATGGGTCAGTCCAGCCTCGTGCTGATCACGGATCCACCAAGTGCGGAGAGTAAACTACGCCAAGGAATCACGACGTATTTATCCGGTGAAGGAGGGTCTCCTGCACCCCAGAGTGCCGAGACACAGAGTTCACCGCTGATCGTCGAAGGCGATACGGTCCGCTGGAACACGTACGCAGAGTATTTCGCAATCATGGAACGGTTCGGGATTCCTATCAATGTGGTCCATGATGTTGGTCTAACCCAGGTCAGGCGTGTGGTACTCGGGGAGGGAGACGTTCAGCCGACAGCTGCTCAGCTCGAGGAGATGAAGGCGCTGGTCCGCCAGGCAATGGAAGATGGCGCCGTCGGAACCTCTACGTCGTTGATATATCCTCCCGCTGTGTATGCTCACACAGATGAACTCATTGAACTTACGAGAGTCGCTGGAGAGTACGGTGGCGTGTACTTCACGCACATGAGAAACGAAAGCCATGCGGTCTTGGAAGCAATCCGAGAGGCGATCACAATCGGTGAAGGTGCTGGGGTTCCCGTACATATTTACCATTTAAAGGCCGCCGGTCAGGATAATTGGCCTCTTATGAGTGATGCCCTGGCTTTGATCGACTCTGCACGTGCAGAAGGTATGGACGTCACGGCTGATATATACCCGTACATCCGTAATGGCATTGGTCTCGGCTCATTCCTGCACCCTCGGCACTATGCGGAGGGTACCGATGTATTCCTGGCCACGCTCTCTGATACTGAGTTACGCAGCCGATTGAAGGAGGAGGTTGAGGGCACTTCAGATTGGGAGAACTGGTATCGCCACGTTGGTATGGACTGGAATAACGTTTTGATTGTTTCAGCCCCGGATCCGAGCGTGATCAATCTTTCGATCGCTGGTGCAGCAGAGGTATTAGGTACTGATGTTTGGAGCGCTTTTTTCGACCTCGTGCAGAATGGAGGTGTTAGTGTGAATCCGAAGACCATGAATGAAGAGCAGAAGTGGCAAGCACTTCGCGCAGACTTTGTCATGATCGACACTGATGCTTCGCCAGTGAATCCAGCAACAACTACGAGTTCCCATCCGAGGGCTTTTGGAGCCTTTCCTCGAGTGAT
>DLRL01000104.1 GCA_002501085.1 Gemmatimonadales bacterium UBA7889 | reverse complement strand
GACTCTGTATGACAACACAGTTCCTTCTTGTGGGAAGGAGTGTTGGACAGAGTCGACCCCTCACAATATCGTGAAGTAACTTGATCAAGTTCTCGGAGGAACTATGCAAAGTCGTCGGAGTTTCTTGGGTGCGGTCTCAGTCCCAGCAGCAGTGGCCCTGGGCTTATCAATTCGACCGGTAGAGTTACATGCCACGGCCCATGACATAGCGGAAAATCTACGCAAGCATCCCGGGACCGCTTCGGCGCTAGCGGCTGATGAGGACTTCTGGTTTGAGGTTGCTCAAGCTTTCACGGTCGACCGCACTTTGGTCAATCTCAATAACGGTGGTGTAAGTCCTGCTCCATCCTTGGTGCAGGATGCGATGAAGAGGCACTTGGATTTCTCTAACCTGGCACCTACGTACACTATGTGGCAGGTACTTGAACCTCAACGCGAAGGCGTACGTGCCCGAATGGCACGGCAATGGGGAGTCGATGCGGAGGAAATCGCATTTACTAGAAACTCCTCTGAGAGTTTGCAAGCAGTGCAATTTGGAATCGACCTGCAACGTGGCGATGAAGTCCTAACTACAACGCAGGATTACGGTCGCATGATTACGACCTTCAGGCAGCGTGTCCGACGAGAAGGGATTGTGCTCAATCAGATCCAAATCCCAGTACCGGCCGAAGATCCGAAGGAGATAGTCCGGCTATTTGCGGAAGCGATCACGCCTCGCACAAGGGCAATCCTAGCCTGTCACATGATCAACCTTACTGGCCAAATATTGCCAGTCACCGAGTTGAATGCGTTGGCTCGGCAGCATGGTATCCCACTGATCATTGATGGCGCGCACGCACTCGCACACTTCGACTTTTCACTTGCTGAGTTAGATGTGGATAACTATTCAACTAGCCTTCATAAGTGGCTCTTTGCACCTCACGGGACCGGATTGCTTTACGTACGACGTGAGAAGATTCCAGATATATGGCCGTTAATGGCAGCACCTGAACGGATGGATACCGATATCCGGAAGTTCGAAGAAATCGGGACACACCCTGCAGCTAATTACCTGGCTATAGGAGAAGCACTCACATTCCATCAAGGATTAGGACCAAAGCGGAAAGAAGAACGATTGATATACCTCAGGGATTATTGGGCTGAACAACTTCTTCAGAATGACAATGTGCGACTTCATACAAGTCTTAAGCCCGGTTTTGCTTGCGGAATCGCCTGTGTGCAGGTTGAAGGCGTAGAAACGAATGATCTCCGAGATTACCTCTGGAATGATCATAGGATCATAAGTGTTGCGATCAATCACTCTGAATTCCAAGGACTCCGGGTCAGCCCGAGCGTCTATACTACGCTTCCTGAGTTAGACCGGTTTATCGACGCAGTCGATGGAGTCGCTAGGAGGGGCCTGCCCTCCTAGGGTTTGTAGGTAAACTGAAGATTTTCTCGTTTAGACTAAGAGATAATCGGTGGCAGGCCCTGTTCAGCCAGGACCTGATTGAACCTTGCTAAATCAGATGCGGCGATTTCAGCCCAGCGGCGTAAACTGTCAGTAACAAGCTGTCTGTAGATGGTGCGGATCTCCAACATTTGGTCGGTAGGTCGATTATCTGAACCAGATGAGTATCCACTTAAGCTAGAAAGTTTAGCCCACAGTTGCCGTGGCCAACGGATGGTGTCCTGTCGTGCTGAGCCACCGGTTAGACGGAGGTCGAATAATCCCATCTCTAGCTCAATTAATAACTGGTCCAACATTTCCCCTGCACTCACGATATCACTGTAACCAGGATCTCCAGCCAACCGGTCCCCGAGGTCTTCTAGACTCTTCCTTGTCCACTCGATGCGATCGATAAGTGCACCGGTCGAATCACTTAATTCTCGTAATTCTAGTTGTAGGTCGAGCTGCGCCTCCATGTCCGAACTGCTCGCACTTGATTCAGGGTCTTGTAGCACCTCAAGCCACACGGATTGTTCTTCACGCCCCTCTAGTACGAGCGTTACTCGGTAAATTCCTGGGACAGCAAGTGGGCGGACCACTCCACCATCAGGAGGAGGCCTCCAACCTGAGGGTCCAACCTCCCGGTGGCTGTGCTCAAGTGGGCGCGTCCGCAGACGAGGTGTATTAGATGACTCATAGCGTAAATCCCAAAACACGCGGTTTAGGCCACTGGTACCCGAAGTAGCTAGGGTCCGGACGTGTTCGCCTGATTCTGTGGCTATGATCACCTGGGCACGGCCTTCAGTCATCTGGCTAAGGTAAAAGTTAAGTGATGCACCAGAAGTGGGATTTTCTCCAGCAGCAGGATCATCTGGCTGACTATTCTTTCCCTCACGTGGTAGGAACCTGTACGCAGGCCTTGGCTGGAAGAGATGAATGTCACTGGCTAAGACTTGATCTGTCAGCTGCTGAATAGGGGTGATGTCATCCAAAATCCAAAATCCCCTTCCGTACGTTCCTACAACTAGGTCATTGAAGTGTGTTTGTACTGTCATCCAGTAAGCAGGCGCATGTGGTAGATCGCCCTGGAGGGGAATCCAAGACCTCCCATCATCGAATGACACAAGAACAGAATTTTCCGTTCCCAAATATAAGAGACCGGGACGAGTCGGATCCTCTCGGATCACATGAGCATAGCTGAATACACTTCGCGGTATATCACCGGCTAGAGACCGCCACGACCGTCCATAATCTTCAGTCTTGTAAACAAAAGGCTCAGTGTTGCCCAATTGGTGAAAGTCGACTGTCAGGTAGGCAGTTCCAGCGACGAAACGGGAAGGCTCTATATTGCTCACAGTTCCCCAAGGGGGCAGGTCTGTAATGTTTTGGGTCACATTTTCCCACGTCTCACCACTGTCGCGGGTCAAGTGTACCAGCCCATCGTTAGAGCCGGTCCAAATCAACCCCCGCTCTATCGGCGATTCTGCTATCGCGAAAAGCACAGAGGCGTAAACTGGACTCACGTCTTCCGTGGTGAGTCCACCAGTCTGCTGCTGCTTGGTCGTATCGTTCCGAGTCAGGTCAGGACTAATCACGCTCCAACTTTGTCCACCATCAGTCGTCATATGTACGTGCTGACTACCGGCGTACACCATTTCGTGGTCGTGTGGCGAAATATGTACCGGAAAAGTCCACTGGAACCGATACCTTACTTCATTAGCAGGCCAACCCTCTGGATTGTCTGGCCAGACGCTTACGGTGCGTGTGATCCCAGTCGAAATTTCATGTCGATCAAGAATACCTTCGTAGCAACCAGACCAGACCACATCATTGGTAACCGTGTCCGGCACTGCAAATCCCGATTCACATCCTCCAATCGACCCCCAAGCACCGATGGGAATTGAACCTCCAGACAGGGTATTAGAGGGCCCCATCGTCGACGGGCCATCCTGCCTATTTCCGAAGAGATTGTAGGGCACCTTAGTGTCCGTATAGACATGGTACATTTGCGCGATCGGCAACAATGGACGATACCAAGTTCGACCTCTGTTCGTCGAAATCTTCACCCCCTGGTCATTCCCAACGATCATGCGGTCAGGGGCCAACGGGTCAATCCACATGTCGTGGTTATCCCCTCCCCCCTCACTACTAAAGGTGATTCCGCCATCGAGTGATCTTGTATGCTGGGTCGACATAAAATGAACTTCATCAGCATCATCTGGAGCAGCATGTAGTCGGCTGTAGTACAGGGGCCGCTGGGCTAGCGCATGGTCGCCATTTACCATCCGCCAAGAAGTACCCCCATTATCCGAACGCCAGAGCGTACCTTCGTGATCTACTAAGGGTTCGTATTCTCGATTCGAGTTTGTTTCGATAAGAGCGTAAACACGGTCCGGATCTGCAGGGGACATCCCTAGCCCTATCTTGCCCATAGTTCCTCTTGGAAGACCATTGCCTTCCAATCTCTGCCAGGTATCGCCACCATCTCGGCTCATCCATAGTCCACTTTCCTCTCCCCCACTCTCACGGCCCCATGTCCACATCTGTATCTGCCATGTAGCAGCGAACATGATCCTCGGATTAGCTGGATTCATGACGATATCAATTGCGCCTGAGTTTTCACCTGAGAAGAGGACGCGCTCCCAAGTCACACCCCCATCGATTGTTCTGAACAACCCTCGTTGCTCCTGGGGGCCGTACATATGGCCAGCAGCTGCGACAAACGCGATGTCGGGGTCCCTGGGATGTACGACAATACGACCAATGCGTCCGCTCTCGGAGAGTCCAACATGTGCCCAATGTTCCCCTCCGTCCGTTGAGCGATATACCCCATTCCCGATTGATACGTTTGATCTTATGAACGCTTCACCAGTCCCGGCCCAAACCACATTCGGATCGGAAGGGGCAATCGCCAGTGCCCCGATCGATTGGGCTTCTTGATCATCAAAAAGTGGGCGCCATGAATGACCTCCGTCTTCGCTCTTGAAGATTCCGCCCGAAGCTGCTCCAAAGTAATAGACGTTTGGATTTCCAGGCTCACCCACCACCGCGCTAACCCGATTCCCTACGGGCCCCACGTATCGAAAATCTGAGCTCTCGAAGAATCCTGTCGGAAGATCTTGAAGGCTCTGCATACCGTGCAGGTCTGAAACACTGATGCTACTGATCACGAAGGTACTTAGAATCGCGATGAAGCGTGGATATTGGTCCGCTGAACAATGCATGCGCGACTCCGTGAAATGTGGTTAGGGTATAAGTCGTGTCCCGAGGGGTCGGCAAAGGTAGAGGAGACAGATTATGTGAGAAAGAGAGCTGACTGATGCTGTTGTCTGAAGTCCTTCAAGCCAAGGGGTGCGGATCCCCATAATTGTTTTTGGCTTTTCGTGGGGCTTAGCGTGCCCCATCTTTATGTTGTCAATCAGGCACACTGTTTAGTGGGTTAGCTGCTACGAGGGGACCATTCATGATCATTCGGTCGAAAAAGGCATCCGATATTTCATCCTCGGAGATAACACCCCCAGAAATTTACTTAGGGCGTAGACGGTTTATTCGAGATGCTGGCCTCGGCTTAGCGACATTGGCGCTTAGCGGCACTACTTCGACTAATGAAGTAGCCGGCCAATCACAGGAGATTCCTCCTCGTTTTCGGAACCTTAAGTCAGAGCTTGGAGAGGATCTCAATTCTTACCGCGACATTACGACCTACAACAATTTCTACGAGTTCGGCACAGACAAAAGGGATCCTTCACGAAATTCAGGTGAGTTCGAACCTCAGCCTTGGACAGTTTCGATTGAGGGGCATGTCAACAAGCCTGGCAACTATGAACTCGATGATATCCTGACCCCGATTACAATGGAGGATCGGATCTACCGCCTTCGTTGTGTTGAGGCTTGGTCGATGGTCATCCCTTGGTATGGCTTTCCCCTCGCTGATCTGATCAAAAGAGTAGAGCCGACCAGTAGCGCAAAATTTGTTCGCTTCGAAACAGTTCACCGACCTGAACAGATGCCTTACCAAAAGACTGGAGTACTGCCTTGGCCTTATGTCGAAGGCCTTCGGATAGACGAGGCCATGCATCCACTCACGACTCTGGTGACTGGAGTTTACGGCACAGAACTCCCCAATCAAAACGGAGCGCCACTCCGCCTCATCGTACCTTGGAAGTATGGTTTCAAGGGAATTAAGTCGATCGTAAAAATTGAATTTGTAGAAGAAATGCCGACGAATACATGGAAGATGGCCAACTCTTTTGAGTATGGCTTCTATTCAAA
>DLRL01000096.1 GCA_002501085.1 Gemmatimonadales bacterium UBA7889 | reverse complement strand
ATGTGCGCCGGAGTCGTCCTCGATTTTGGGGGAATAGTGATATTCAGGATACGAGAGCAGCATTCAGAACTCTATGGGAGGCTTTGGGCACTGTAACCCGGCTTGCCGCCCCGATCATTCCTTTCGCCTCTGATTGGATGTACCGAGCCCTCACTAACGAAAGTGTTCACCTACAACGCTTCCCGGAAGAAGTCCAATTAATTAATGAAGATCTAGAACAGGAAATGTCGGCTGCGCGTCTACTGGTTTCACTTGGTCGGGCGGCTAGGGAGGAGGCGCAGATCCGGGTGCGGCAACCTCTAAGGTGTGCTGAGGTGATTTTGCCGCAAGGCAAGGAGCTCTCTAGCGAAGTTCTCAGTGTCGTCCGCGAAGAACTCAATGTGAAGGACGTGATTTTCCGGTCTAGCTTGAAAGGTCTTGTCACGCTCGTGGCGCGGCCGAACTATGCTGCTCTTGGACCAGTATTCGGAAAGGCAACGAATACCGCTGCTGAAGTCATTCGAGCCTTATCTCAGGAAAAACTGGAGGAATACCGAGACGGCGGGATAGTAGAGATTTCAGTTGATGATCAACTCTACCGTTTGGTGGATGGCGATGCAGAGATTGTTCAGGAAGCTTCAGGGACTCTTTTAGTAAAAGGGGAGGGCGCGACAACTTTGGCGCTCGATACCGAACTCGATGATGAACTGGTGGACGAAGGTATTGCTAGGGAGCTTGTGAATCGGGTTCAGCGGCTCCGAAAGGACGCAGGTCTAGAGATTACAGATCGTATCGAGCTAGGCATAGCAGGTGCACCAGGATTGCAGGATGCAACTGCTTCGCACCGGGAGTTTATCTCTGGGGAAACGCTTGCGCTCAACCTGGCTGTTGATAACGAGATTGATGGCGAGAAATTTGCTCACCTACGCGAGGTTAAAATAAATGACATGCTTGTGCAGATCGGATTGAGCATGGTAATAAAGTAAGCAACCGTGGAAGCACAAACACACAACTTGATAGTCCGAGAGACTGAGGTTGGGCGGGTAGATCGGATATTGGCTGACCGCCTGGGTATGTCGCGTACTCGCGTACAAAAACTACTTCTCGAAGGGCTTGTTTCTGTAAATGGAGAGCCTGCAAGAAAGTCTTTAGTTGTTGCTATTGGTGATGAACTCGAAGTGGTCGTTCCGCCTGTACAACCGGTGAACATGATCGCTGAAGAGATACCCCTCAACATAGTACATGAGGATGATGCTCTGGTGGTTGTTGATAAGCCCGCTGGGATGGTTGTTCATCCTGCTCCGGGTCACCGGTCAGGTACGATGGTTAATGCTCTATTGTACCATATCTCAGATCTTTCTGGGGTCGGAGGAAGACTGCGTCCCGGGATTGTTCACCGGCTCGACCGAGACACATCTGGTCTCTTGGTTGTAGCAAAAACAGACCAAGCGCATCATTTCCTTTCAGATGCTCTGAGGGAGCGACGGATCAAGCGTATCTACCGCGCAGTCATTTGGGGCCACCTCTCGACGAATATGATGACTATCAATGCATCGTTGGGTCGAGATTCAAAGGACCGGAAGCGCATGGCTGTGCGAGAGGATGGTCGAGTTGCGATCTCCCACCTTAGGGTCCGCGAACAGTGGGCACGGGCAGATTTTCTTGATGTTCGTCTTCAGACGGGTAGAACACACCAGATCCGGGTACACCTTGCTCACATCGGTCATCCTATCGTCGCCGACCCGGTTTACGGAGCGGGGTGGGAGCGGGGCATGGGAGGAGCTCAGAGGGCATGGGCTCGTGAGTTGGCACGTCGCGTTCCCAGACAGTTTCTTCATGCGGCAGAACTCAGCTTCGAGCACCCGGTAACGGGAATAGAGATGCACTTTGAAGCGGATCTCCCAGATGATTTATCTAGTGTTGTAGCATGGGCACGAAGTGAACTCAGCTGATTTGCTAGGGGTTATTCTTTGGAGCAAGGCACCTTTCTTAGCTCCTTGAGGAGCAGATAGAATGCGAGTGAGTATCCTCTCTACTCGTGGTGTTGGTCCGTTCATACTATCTATCACGATATTGGTAGCTGCTACTCCCAACCAAGAAAACTTGACTGACTCACTAGCTGGTGAGCCTTATCGTCGGATTAGTGGAGCGCGCGCATTTATAGATTTCACTGCTGAGGATTCACTGGTTGCTGCAGCAGTTCTGGGATTCTTGGATGGGCAAGCTGCCTTACCAGGACTTCCAGACTCTGTACCTGGTGCTGTCCGGGCAGTATTAGCTCATTCGCTTGAAGCTTTCGACGAAGTTACGGGGTCAGTTATTCCAGAGTGGAGTGCAGGCGCAGCAATACCTCGACTTAGCACTTTGGTTGTGACGACTGCAAAAGGATCCCGCTTACTAGATTCAGAGGGGAGGCGTACGCTCCGACATGAGTGGGCCCATCTTGGTTTAGCAGACGCGCTTGAGGGCTTACGGGCTCCCCGATGGTTTGATGAAGGCTATGCTCAGTGGGCATCAGGTGGTTTCGATGCCATGGAAATTTGGAAGCTGAGATTGCTCTTAGCGCTAGGAAAGGCCCCATCGATGGACTCTCTTACGCTACGATGGCCATCGGGCCGAGCTGAGGCAGAAGTTGCTTATCTCTTATCCGCTAGTGCAGTTACCTACCTTCTCGGTGAGAGTGGAGATCGAGGGCTCAGAATCTTCTTAGATCGCTGGCGTGAGGATGAAATCTTTGAACCTGCCTTTAGATCCGTGTTTGGTCTTACCACGAGTCAGTTTGAGGAAGATTGGAAGAAGCATGTTAAGGACCGATACGGTTGGCTCTTTGTCTTGAGTCATTCGGCTATCTTTTGGATGGTGTTGGCACTCATCTTGCTTCTAGTTGTACAAATGCGCCGAACCAGAAACCGGGAAAAGATGGCGAGGCTCAGGGCTAGAGAATTGCCTGAGCAGCCAGCGTACTGGATACAAGTGATTGGGGGAGATACTTCAGATGAGGATAGTTATGAGTCACGATAGGTGCAGAATAGGGATCTTTGGGGTATAAGAGGAACTATGAGTCGCCGGATAATGATCGTCGATGACGATAAGGATGCCCTTGAGGTCTACAAGACCCGCCTAAGTCACGCCGGGTTTGATGTGGAGGTCGCTGAAAGTGCAGAGCAGGCACTTTCTCGGGTAAAGAAGTTTGATCCAGGTCTAATTGTGACAGACGTACGAATGTCTGGTATGACCGGGCTAGAACTTCTGAGCAAGATTCGGGAGGCTATGGAGGGCGTTTACGTTGTCGTCATGACAGGTCATGACGACATGGAAACTGCGGTGACCGCGATGAAGTCGGGCGCTTTCGATTTTCTCGTAAAGCCAGTTGATCCAAAGGCACTACAAGCTTTAGCAGAACGCTGTTTCCGTGAACTCAATGAGGACGATGAGGGTCCGGATACTGAAACTGAAGAAATTACTCTTCGCAGTGGTCAGCTCATTGGCCGTGATCCCAAGATGGTTGAGATCTACAAGACGATTGGTGTCCTAGCACGAAACCGCGCAACTGTCCTTATTCGTGGTGAGACGGGAACCGGTAAGGAGGTTATCGCACGTGCGATTCACCAGCATTCTGCATTTTCTGAAGAGCCATTTATTGCAGTCAACTGCACAGCATTAACAGATACGCTGCTGGAGTCAGAGCTTTTTGGGCACACAAAAGGTTCATTTACAGGAGCGATTAGCGCTAGGAAAGGCTATTTCGAGCTAGCGGGTGCGGGGACGATCTTCCTGGATGAAATAGGAGATACGAGTCCGGATTTCCAAACAAAACTCCTTCGTGTCCTGCAAGAAAGATCTTTCTATCCTGTGGGAGGGGAAGAACCCAAAACCACCCATGCTCGTGTGATTGCTGCGACACATCAGCCGGTGGAACAGTTAATAAAGGAAGGCCGGTTCCGGGAAGATCTCTATTTTCGCCTTAGGGTTGTTGAGATCGTAGTTCCACCCCTGCGAGATCGTCCGGGGGACATCCCTCTCATTGCGAGTGCATTGTTGGGACGCGTTCGTGAAGAGACCCACAGGGAAGTGTACCGGATCTCTGATGCAGCACTAGAAAATCTTCTTTCGTATAACTGGCCAGGCAATATTCGGGAGCTTGAGAACGCTCTAATGAGAGGAGCAATCGTTGCGAGAGGATCAGTAATCGGAGAAGACCATCTGGTATTAGGAGATCATAGTGTTACTTCGGATGATCTGACCCTGGACTTGGCGATTACTCGTCACGTCCAATGGGTTCTCGCACAATGTTCAGGTGACGAAGCTGCAGCGGCTGAGCTTCTAGGAATCACTAAGAAAAAACTTAAAGATCTTCTCTGAGTGATACGTGAATTGATTAGTGTCGTTCCCCCAGCTAGCATTAGCGACCCTCTAGCAAGCTGACGGTATATGGCTAAGAAGATTCTTCGAAAAGCCTCCAAGCCCCCGGTTGCTCTTAAATTTACGAAAGTGAACGCGATGTTGGGTGGTGCGGGACTCATATGCCTAGCGCTTGGATATGGCTTGCTAGCTCAGGGGTCGATTACGGCCGCCCCACTTCTGTTAGTTCTGGCCTACTTGGTCTTGTTACCTATGGCGATTATCAAGTAAGCGGAGGCCTGGAAAAGGGAATATGCGTTCCCTGCTTCCCTCGTACGGAATCATCTCAAATCAGAGGTTCTGTCCTAAGAATTTCCTGGGACTTTCCGTGATTCTCTTCGTGCTGTCTGTAGAAAGTAATCATCGGATTTTGCCTCTCTATTATCTGTCCCCCACTTGATTGCTTTGTCTTGTTTTTCTAAGGATGGGACATGCTTGGAGCAGTGTATGTATGCCTCATCCACGGTGATCACTACCCATCGCTCAACCCCCGAGTCCATCTCGGGATTCTCTCTCTCTAGGTACGCCCTCAGAATTGAGGGCAGTTCAGCTGGTACATAGCTGTTGGCATTGCCGTTTACATGTAACCCGATGGTCGTATCAAAGAAGTCTAGAAAAACTAAGCCGATATGGGGATTTTCTGAGATATTTCCCAGGCTGGCGAAAACACCACTCCCACGATACTCGGGGTAGGCGAGTGTCCTGTCATCCAGTACCAGAACGAACCCAGCTCCACCAAACCTCGGCGAACAGTCGCAGTTCCCGTCCGCATCGGCAGTAGCGATAAATACCATTTCTTGTTGCCCGATGAGTTCGACCATTCTCTCTGAAAGGCTGTTCCGCATCTGGCGCCTATAGAACCTTTCAGCACGGGCTCGGCTCTGCTGTTGAGCTTGAATTTCCTGCTCGCCGGAAGTTCCTTCGTGCATTGCAAGTGAGCCTCTAAACTATGGGAGAGGCAGGCAAGTGCCGCAGCTGCCGCTATAGGATCTGTAATTTGTCTGGTAGGGAGACTGGGGACGCTAACAATCTAAGCAGGACTAGCAAAGAGCCCATTATCATGAAGGTAACCCCCAAAGAAGTGACTATCTTTGCGCTCCAGTCTAGCTTGCCGCGCCAGAACTGGGATAACCCACTTAATTACCTTAGGAAGTTAGTGAAACAGATTGACGTCCCGTTCCTACTTGAATTATCCAACTCCTGAAGAGACGATCCGTATGAGAGATAGCTTCGAGATCGGGAATTGCAGTATTGAATCTCCAGCCATTAGCCAAGCGGCACTGCGTGTAGGTCCTGCTGCTGATGGGCGAAACCGGGAAATTCCGCTGCTCGTTTGTCATGGTGCCGCTGACGGGCCAATCCTGTGGATCAACGGAGCGACACACGGTGATGAGCCGGAGGGCGCTTTCTCAATCTTCCGCCTATTTGATCAACTCGATCCTTCGGCGGTATCAGGGACGGTTGTCGGAGTCCCAGCCATGAACGTGCCAGCTTTCGAAGCAGGCAAACGCGGAGATCCTCTGGATTCATTCACCTACGACATGAATCGGATATACCCCGGAAGCATTGATGGCTATCCTACCGAACGTGCGGCATGGGCTCATTGGATCGCCATGAAAGATGCCTGTGACCTGCAGATCGCGATTCACTCAGGAGGAGAGCACTCATACCTCGCACATATGATTTTTGCAGCGGACAATACTCAGAGCATGGAACTTGCTGCCGCCATGGGTACGGCATGGGATCTGGTTTTTCGCAGTGGGGTCGGTGGCAAGAATCCTGCCTCAAAAATGGCGGAGCTCGGAAAAGCAGGTATCACTGTAGAACTGGGAGGCAATTGCCGAACACTTACGAGTGATTTCCATGCAATCGCCGATGACCTAGCAACAAGTTATCTCAATGTCATGCGCCATTATGGTATGGTCTCCGGAGATGCAGAGTATGCCCCTGAATGGAGAATGGGTCATCAGGAGGCCTTGCTAGCGCCGGCGTCAGGTATGTGGGTTGGTAGCCAGGATTTGGTTTTTGAACAACTGATCAGAAGGGACACACCCTTAGGGAAGATTTACAATCTCTACGGTGAAGTGTGTGCTGAGGTTGTGGCTCCGGAAGATGGTGTGGTATTCGGCCTGCGTTCGAGGCCCGCAGTGCTTGAGGGAGAATGGTGTTGCTTCTATGGCATCATTGATGAGGTACGTAACGACCTCATGCCCTGAATTCACTGGTCATCCAGTAACACCGGATTTTTTCAAAGGAGGTAGAGATGACAGTTACTCGTCGGCAGTTCACCAAGGTGGCGGGTGTAGGCGCTGCCGGCTTGGCTATGGTATGGCAACAAGCCTGTGCTCAGGTAGCTGAAACAGGTGAGATCTCAACCCAAACACTACATACGCTGCTTGATGCCCAGGGGCCGCGAGGAATCTACGAACACGAAGAAGAGTTCGAACGACTACGTCGAGCAGTGGCAAATAGCATTCGGATCTCGAATGAGTTGCGAAACTTCCCGCTAAACGATGATGAGCAGCCACTCACAATTTTTCACCGAGGCTGACTTATGCAGGAATCCACTCATTTTCTAACGGTTCGGGAGTTGGCCGAGAGCCTGTCCTCTGGCGAGACGACATCAGTTCAACTCACTCAGATGTATCTTGATCGCGCGGAGGAACTTGACCCGCCTCCATTTGATTTGCCGAGTGAACCAAGGCCTGACCATGAAGGACAGCTCTCCACTATGGTCACTATTGCTCGAGAGCATGCACTCGAATCGGCAGAAAGGGCAGATGCAGAGCTGCGTGCAGGTCGGCGACGCAGCATTCTGCATGGTATCCCCTATGGTGTGAAAGACCTGCTTGATACTGACGGGATTCGTACGACCTGGGGTTCTGGCATCTTCCGAGATCGAGTCCCGGACCGTAATGCGGCTGTGATCGATCGGCTAGCAGATGCTGGCGCAATTCTTATGGCGAAGATGTCGCTTGGAGAGTTTGCTGGTGGGAACACCAGCTCTGCACTGAATCCTTGGAAACTAGATCGGACCAGCTTCGGGTCATCCAGTGGGACTGTATCCGCTGCGGTAGCCGGTCTGATCGGTTTTGGGATTGGAACGGAAACCGGCGGGTCAATCGTATTTCCTGGTTCTGCAGTTGGGGCCTCAGGGCTTCGCCCTACATTCAGTCGCGTAAGCCGTTTCGGCTGCATGGCCCTTTCATGGAGCCTGGACAAGATCGGCCCAGTTGGACGTTCGGCGGAGGATTGCGGGTACATCCTCGAAGAGATTAATGGTCCGGACATCCGTGATAATTCCTCAACAGATCATCCATTTATATTCAATCCGGATCTAGGAAGTATGCGAGGAAAGCGACTGGGTGTGCACCGCAGTGAATTCCTCCTCACCCAATCCGACCATAATCGCCAAGTCTTTCAGGAAGCGCTTGATGTTTGGGCGGATATGGGTGTGATCGTAGAGGATATAGAACTCCCGCTGTATCCGACTGGAGCACTATTCACGACCATCGTTACGGTAGAGAGTGGCACGATATTCAAACCTCTTTTTGACGATGGCCGCGCTTTGGGCATGTTCTCATTCAATGAAGATCGAGCTGCGGGATGGATGGCCGGACGCATGATGCCGGCTGCGGACTATCTGACTGCTCAACGAATACGCAGTCAACTTACCCGCGAGGCAGACGAGATTTTGTCTAGGTATGATGCGGTCATTGCCCCAACATGGCCGAATGGTGCAGCGCTGAGGGAAGTCAGTGAAGGTTGGCCGATTCCCGCTCGTAATGAGTGGGAGCCACCTGAAGATTTTGATGTGAATACACCCAGGCTCAATTACATCGCGAACCTGGTTGGACACCCGGGCCTAAATATTCCATGCGGTTTTGACACAGACGGACTACCTCTCTGCCTCCAGATCGTTGGGTCACCATTCGACGATCAAGCTGTTCTAGATTTTGGGATGGCATTCCAAGAGGAGACTGACTGGCACCTCATACGGCCACAATACCCATGGCGGGAGTAAGAGCGAATGTCATTTGACCTCAAAGTGTTCAATTCAATTGGATTAAGGAGGATGTTTTGTCAGAGGTGAAGATCACTATTACTAAGACTGGTCCTTACAAGGTCGAGGGGGACGTGGAGTTGTGTGATCATCAAGGGAATTTGGTTGAGACCCGCGAGGGGAAGCCATTTTTTCTATGTAGGTGTGGTCAGACCGCCAACAGACCTTCTTGTGACGGGACGCACAATGAGATCTCATTCCTGTAGTTAGTGAAGTAACTTGAAGGTCTGATTTTGAGATTCGGACTCGATGAATGCGGTTGAGTCTACAGGACGGTTGCTCTCCTTAAAGTCCGAGCCATCTTCCAAAGCCGTACCCTGACGCGGAAACACCTGCCGTAAGCGCGATGCCCCATGCCAGGTCTACATAGACCACCACAACCGGAAAATCCTTTAACATCGCTAAACATGTGAGGTCGAATGTGGCGTAGGTGACTAGGCCAAGGAATGCGCCTAACGCTATCGAGTATCCAAGTGACTGAGTTTCCAGTCCAGGTAGCACTGAGAAAACCAGCACACCTGCGATGAAGATCGAATAGAACAACAGGGCGGCTCCCCAGATGACATCGGGTCTCATAAGGTGGCCCAAGTATTCCTGATAAAATCCTTTGGCAACGACACCCAGCCATAGTAGGTCCACAGCAAAGAAAACCAGAGCAGTTAGGGCATACAGTTTAAACATTTCGGTCGAGTACACAGGGCGCTCCAGATCGTTGTCGAAGGAGTTTCTACGTGGCTTTGGTTAAGGTCACGAAAGCGACTCTAGTACCCATTCTATATCAGTAAGGTCATTATAAATCGAGGGTGAGAACCGTAGATGATTCGGATATACACTTATGTCGATACCCGCCCTATTGAGCCGCTCACGAATCCCGGTCTCTTCGGCCATGGTGAAAGTAATGATGGGCGAAGTCGTACCTGCCGGCGTGACACACTCAAAACCCAGACGCGGCATCTGTTCGCGCAATAGATCGAGTAGGGGTTGCCGATGTTCTTCAATTCTATCAACCCCGATTTCTCGGAGATATGGAATCGCCGCTCCTAGCGCCGCTCTAGCGGATCCAGCGACGCTTCCTGTTTCGAAAAGTGCGCTCGCTGTCTCACCAAGGTCCCAAGTAAATGGGTTGTCTGCTGGAGGATCGTAAGGTAAGAAGTGCGTTTGGTAACTATTCACTGAGAGATAGCCGAATTGGGTGCGCTGCATCACACTTCCTAAAAGGTCCTCGCGCACATAAAGAAATCCAAGCCCGAGGTCACCCATTAGCCACTTAAATCCGGAGCAGGCACAGAAGTCTACTCCACTTTCTCGCACATCAATTGGAACGGCCCCCGCAGCTTGGATGATATCGGCGTATACGTACGCTCCATTGGAGTGCGCTAACTCGCATACTTCCTTTAGGTCATGTTGAAATCCGTTATACATGGTCACGAGCGAGATCTCGATTAGCCGAGTATTTCGGTCGACAACACGATCAAGATCCTCAAGGTCTATCCTCCCTTCACGTGGCATCACAATGCGAAGGTCTAGGCCTGCAGTTTTCTCGAGTGACTGCAGATGAATAATCGAACTCTCAAAGTGCAACGCGTCTGCGACCACATTACCTCCTGAGTGTGGGATACCTAATCCCTGCACCACGAGGATTTCACCCGTGGTCGTGTTAGGTATATAGCTGATCTCCGTGGTCTTGGCGTTGATCAAGGACGCAAACTCTGCTTTTACTCTATTGTCCAAGTCTGGGTCAGCACTGGTCTGTGTTGTAAAACCACCGCGCCTATCGTTGTAATCACGCACCGCGTCACGAACTTTATTGGGCATGGGGTGCATGTAGGCACCGTTCAGGTACGTAATTCCTTCTGGAATGCTGAAGTCATCCTTGCGAGGAAAAAATTCCTGAGCCACTCCTGCCCAAGTTGGTTCCTTAGACCTTGAGATAGCCCCAGGTACGACTGCAGCGACCGCTAATCCACCAGCTCGAGTGATAAGGTCACGGCGGCTCATCGTTTTCGTACCATTAGAAGCAGTATGACTCATACCTTAACCCTCCATTTTACTTGCCGGCTTTACCGGCTGTTCGTGCTCATTCTATCAGTAGGTATCCAGCTTTTAGTCAGCTAAACTTTATTGCACTCCCGGGTCGCCCTCAGTACGGCAGGAGGTACAGTACAATTGCTACAAAGGGCGCGAGTATCATCATCATGGTGATCGCGTAACCGAACATGTCACGGGCTCGAAGTTCGGTGATTGCCAGCAGAGGGATTGCCCAGAATGGGTTCAGCAGATTTGTGTGTGCATCTCCCACCGCATAGGCAGCGATCGTCTGTCCATGAGGGATCCCGAGTTCAGCACCTGCAAGCATCATTGGACCACCGATAATAGCCCATTCACCACCTGCAGAGGGCACGAATACGTTAAGAATGCCGCCGGTGATCCAAGCTGTAACAGCAAAAGATTCTTTTGTTGCAATTGAAAGCAGGGACTCAGTCATAGTGTCGACGAGTCCAGTTCCTGTCATGATGCCTATGATACCTGCATAGAAAGGGAACAGCAGGATAACGCCCGCGCTTCCCTTAACCGCGTCTTGGAATTCGTTCAGGTATCGGGATGGGCTGCTATACAGCATGAGGCCAATCATCAAGAATCCGAAATTGAAAACATTCAAGTTCAGAGCTTCAAGGCCCTGGGTCATGAACGCTCCTATGAAGAGACAGACTCCTGTGAAGGCGATCAATCCACCGAGGACCCTGCTGTTATCGATTCGGTCAGCCAAGGTTGGATTTGTAGGTAAGTCTACAGGGTTGGATTTTCTTACCACTTCCTCTTTGAAGTCGACATAGCGAGTAATCCCTCTACAGTTCGCCTCAGGTGGTGAGAGTAGATAGAGCATGATGGAAGCGAAAATGAGAGCTAAGACTGTCAGGATGAGCGAGTAGGGATGGAATACCCATTCTGTTGCGGGAATAACTCTGTCCACGATCCCTTGCTCCATAAAGACGTTTCCATCCGTCGCCTGAAGTAGTCCCGCGGAGCTAGAGAGCCCCCATCCCCAGGTAAGGCTCATGCCCATGTAGCCAGCTACTGCCAGAAGGGGATAATGCACAGCCATCCCATTCTTGGCCGCGAGTTTGCCCATCTCTCGAGCTAGGATCGCCCCAAAGATCAGGCCGAGCCCCCAGGATACCCACCCGGTCAACATCGATCCAAGACCAACCAATACAACTGCCTGGCGGCCATTCTTAGGAAGTCGGACAAGGCGCAGGATACCCGCTCGCACTCTTGGGTGGTACGCGACCACGCAGCCTGTGACTAGGATGATCACCATTTGCATAGCGAACTGAAGTAGAGACCAAAAGCCTCCATACCAAGAGCGTGCAATCTCAGGCACGCTTACCCCCTCAGAGATGAACGCTGCGATTGCAGCCACATACGTGAGCAGAATTGCAAATAGAAACGGGCTTGGCATCCAACGTTCCACTCGGTCAGCAATGGCTTCACCAAATCGTTGTACCAGCGTGAGATCAGGCTCGTGCTCAGTCGTGCTACTTGAATGCGATGCCGTGTTGCTTTTCATATCATATCGTCTCTTTAGGCAGGTTTTTACTAATGGGCATCATCGGTGGTCATAGTCGAACAGGCCGATGGGCATGAAGGGGTTTTACTTACTGAACAGCTCACGCGGTCGGCAGCTGATATCGTCCTAAGGGTAGGCAAGGACAATACAACTGGAGGTGAGCACGAGAATTAGAGAAACAAGACTCAGTATCTCGGGGTCCCGCCAATCAATGGCTTTCGTTGGTTTGTAGTACTTCCCCACTCGTCTCTATTGACCCCAGAACCTGGACAATAATCTCCAGTGTCGAGGAAGTGTGTATGTAGGCACTCAAGCGTCGAGCCTAGATTGATCAAGAGCGCTTCAGTCTCTGGAAATGCGAATCGTGTAAAGAATCCTGCACGGCCTCCTCGGGCCATATCCGCAGTTGACTGTCCGAGGCGTGTTATAGCCAAGACATCTGCTCCCTGTGATACGAGATAGAGTATCATCTCGTTGTCCCCTCTCGAAGCTGCGTAGTGCAGGGGTGTATAGCCCCACGAGTCTGCGAGATTTACATCGGCGCCATGTTCCTCAACCAGGTACTTGAGTGTAGGCAGAAATTGGTTGGGTACATTTCTTACACTGAAAGCGCCTAGCCCTAGGTATCCGCCTCCAGCCGCAGCATGGATCGGATGTGCGTTATCTGCCCCATAAGGAATCGGGGTTATCCCAGAATCTTCCTGTTGCCGTCCATCCTCCTGCCTACGCTCACGCATGCCTACTTCAGGCCACCATGTTGGAATATTTGGGTCCGCTCCGTGATCAGCTAAGAGCCGGAGTGCTCCAAGATCTTGAGCAAATGCAGCACGCCAAAACGGAGTAGCACCTGTAAGGTCTATCCCCATCTTTGTTAAACCATACTCCCAATACCACAGATGTGTATTCAGCTGAACATTGGGATTTGCTCCTGCCTCAAGAAGCGTCCTGAGGACGTCCAAGTACTCGGCTTGCTGAATATCCTGTGCACGAGGCTGTGGATAATTTGACTTCGGTGCCCATTCTGTTTGGAGCACGGCGAAGAGCGGAGTAACTCCGTCAGTGGAAGCTGCGAGATCAGGGTCGGCACCCCACTCTAGCAGCAGTAGAGCCAGGTCGAATTGCCCATTGAGCACTGCCATCAGTAGTGGGCTAGTTCGATCTCCACCGCTTACCTGGTTAACGTCTGCACCACCTTCTAGGAGTGCTAGCGTCGCCTCCAAGTGTCCTTCACGAGCCGCATGTAGTAGCGCTGTCATACCCCCAGTCATACCGACCAAAGTCTCCCTGTACGGGGGACGCTCTACATCTGGTCCCCCAGGGTAATCTGGCCTAAGAGATACGAGATCATCTGGATCTCGATCCTCCGAGTTATCACTGGATCTAAGGAATTCCCTCTGAGAACTCACAGCTTCCTGAACCTGGCTAGAGCTTGGATCCCAATTTCTGTCTATCTCGCTATTCTCACGGAACAAAGAGACTGCATCTCGGAAACGCCGGTTAGCTGCCCTGTCTAGCAACAGGCTCTGAATAACATCGACAACCTCTGTTGTAATGGAGGGTTTGGCATCATGCTCGAGTAGCGTGGCCACTGCCGCCGCTCGATTATACGCTGCTGCAAAAATTAATGGCGTCTGTCCAGAAGACACCTCTGTCGCGTTCGCGTCAGAGCCATGCTCGAGTAGCGCTGTGACCGCATCCGCTCCCCCTATGGCAGCAGCCGCAAGGTGCAGAGGTGTTACTCCACTGGTAGTAGTGGTTGCATTCGGGTTGCTTCCTGCTTTGAGAAGCAGACGTGTGACTCCGCCATGTCCACCCCGACTGGCCAGGTGGAGGGGTGTATATTCTCCGATTCTTGTTTTCGTATCTAGTGTTGCACCAGATGAGATCAACAGCTCGATCACCTTCTGGTGACCCCGCTCTGCAGCCCAGTGCAAAGCCGTCATGCCATCTCCGGCAGCTGCATTCGGGTCTGCACCCTGTTTGAGTAAGGATTCAACCGTGCTTGTATCCCCTTGTTGTGCGGCGTTAATGAGCGGCACGTCCGACGGGAAGATAGCTGCTGACAGGAGACCCACTACAAACAGAGTTCCAAGTAGATTCAATCGCATACGGGTGCTCACAACCCCCTCTGACTAGCTTCCGAGGTGACCCCCCGTGGGAAGACGAGTGGGAACTCCGCGGTACTATCTCCAAAAGCCCTCATATCATCGTGCCCAATCCCCTGCATAAGGCTTAGCAAGACGTTAGCCATTGGTGTGCCTTCGGGTGTCTTCAGATGGAGATTCCCTTCGAGTGCACCATTAGCATGACCCATGAGTATTAGCGGGCAGCGGCGATGATTATGGAGGTTAGGATCTCCCATGGGGGATCCCCATACGATTGCTGTTTTTTCGAGTAATGAAGCATCACCTTCCATCGTGTTCTTCATTTTTTCGAGGAAATAGCCTACCTGACTTAGCCGGTAGGTATTGATCTTGTTGAAGTCGATGATATCCGCGGGGATATTGCCGTGGTGCGATGCCCCGTGGTGTGACTTCGTTGTCCCACTTGTAGGGAAGCTGCGGTTCGATTGGTCAAACCCTGTTTTGAACGTGATGACTCTGGTCAGGTCAGTTTGCAGCGCAAGCAGCTGGAGGTCGAACATCAACTTCATGTGCTCTTCCCAAGAATCTGGGACTCCAGAGGGAGCTTCGGGCATATCCCGTTCCTCTCCGCTTGTATTTCTCTCCTCAACCAGCTGAATTCGACGCTCGATCTCTCGGATGTGATCTAGGTATTCATCCATCGCAAGACGATCTGCTGCGCCTAGTTCCCTTCTAAGCCGGGCTATTTCGGTCGCGATCCAATCAATCATGCTACGATCCGTCCGCCGACGGGCAGCTCGGTCTTCCGCTGTATCACCTGCTCCAAAGAGACGCTCGAAAACTACTCGTGGCTCACGAATTGCAGGGAGCGGCTGGTTAGGTGAGGCCCAAGAAAGTGAGGTTGTGTATGCGCAGTGATAGTTGTAAGCACAACCGCCACCTCTGTCGATTGATTCGGTACAGAGTTCAAGTGATGGCAACGCTGTATCCCGGCCGAAGCGACGAGCATGCAACTGATCGAGTGAGGTTCCGAGATAAAGGTCTGAGCCCTGGGTTTGCTTGGGGTGGGCCTGTGTCAGGAATACCGCTGTTGAGCGGTCATGGTCTCCTCCGATCTCTTCTGCTCGGTATGGCTCTGCCATGCGACAGTCCGTATTGCTGACGATCGTCAGGTAGTCTCGAAACTCTTCGAGAGGTGCTAACTGACTCGTCGGCAGGAAATCAAAATCACGACCTGTTTTGGCAGGAGCAAACAGATGCTGAGCATCTCCCCAGGTACTGCCACCTGCGCTGCCCATTGATTCTTCAATACAGACCAGTCGCGTGTAGCCCGAATCAGCGGCCAAGTCTCGCCACGGTCGCCCGGCTGGGACCATAGCGTCCAAGAATGGCAGAGCGACTGTCGCGCCCATACCTCGAACGAAAGACCGGCGGGAAATGTGCTTTCCAGTAATGAATTCCATTTTGTTACATCCCCGAGTCGTGTTGTGCTTCGTTTGTCGTCTGTGATCGCATCATTTGGAAAGGAATACTCTCCACAACACCCCTAATGAACGATGACATGCGATAGCTATTAGCCTCAGCTTCCTGGACAATCAACCGAACAGATGGCTGATCATAGTATTCTACCCTTCGGCCTATCGCATAGGCTAGCAAATTTGAGGCAAAGTTGCGTGCCAACGGGATTGGGCGCTTCAAGAGCACGTTCGTAAGTTCGTTAGGAGTGTTTACTGAACTGCCATCATAAAATGTGCCCCGGGTGTCCAGGGGCATCCCGTTCTCACGGATCCGCCATTTACCTGTAACGTCAAAATTATCCAGTGCTAGCCCTATAGGATCCATAAAACGGTGGCAAGCGTTGCACGTTGGATTGGCTCGATGCAGTTCCATACGTTCCCGCGTTGTCAGCTGCCGACCGTCGGACGAACTCTCCGTCTGGTCGAATGCTGGGATATCCGGAGGGGGAGGGGGGGGAGGGGCACCCATGAGTACTTCCATGACCCATTTCCCTCTAAGAACCGGGGAGGTTCGGTCGGACATAGAAGTCAAAAGGAGCACACTCCCATGTCCCAAAAGCCCTCGACGTGTCTCATCTGGGTACCTGACCCGCCGAAACTCCGAACCAGAAACCCCTGGAATTCCATAGTGCCGGGCAAGGCTTTCATCAACGAAGGTATAATCGGCATTCAAAAGTTCGAGAAGACTCCGGTCCTCTCTTACCAAGTCGTAGAAGAACAGCTCTGTCTCCCGGACCATCGCTTGGCCAAGTTGGCGGTTGAAGTCCGGGTAGAAGTAAGGTTCTGGCTGGTTCTTAGCTGCATCCTGAAGTCGTAGCCACTGATGGGCGAAGCGTGTGGCGAGGGCCTCAGAACGCGGGTCAGTTAACATCCTCTCCACCTGTGCAGCCAGCACCGAGGCCTCGACTAGTTGTTCCTGCGCTGCCAACTCGAGTAGTTCTTGATCTGGGGATGTGCCCCATAAGAAAAATGACAAGCGGGAAGCCAGGTCGAAATCTCCTACGCGGTAATTTTCTCCGGAAACAGCCTGACTCGGTTCTCGTTCAAGGCGTAAGAGGAAGGCAGGACTGGCCAGGATCGCTTGGAGTGCTGTTCGTATCCCAAGTTCAAAACCACCCTCTGAAGCAGCACTCATATAGAAGGACAGTGGACCCTCTAGGTCTGCTGCCGTAGCGGGTCGTCGGTACGCTTCGCTTGCCAACTTCGATATGATTGATTCAGCACATGGTCTCTCTTCAGCTGGCGAGGCTGGTCGACAAATGAAGATTTTTTCGCGACTAGGAGTTTCGGATATTCCTCTGGGATTATTAGGTCCCGTGATCATCAAATCAGTCAGGTGAACCAGAGCTGTGATTCCGTAGTTCGCCCACTGTTGAGCATCTTCACCCCCAACGAATGACCAGGCGTGAGGGCTAAGCCGATCCTCGTATGGCCCCTCTATCCTACGGACGAATGCTACTGCGACTCTGTGTTGACCCGCCGGCACAAAGATAGGTTCAGTCTCGATCGGAGCGCTTGAACCTCCATTATTTTCTAACCCCAGGAGTGCAACCCCTTCGCCATCGATTGAGAAATCAAGATCCTCTATCCCCATGCCTCTGCCAAATAGGGTCTGCACTGAGAACACGTACTCACCATCTGCCGGGAAATCATGAGTTAGGACGATCCCACCTCTTGTACCGAATGGAGCTCCCTCAAGTTGATCCCAGGCGTGCTGGGATATTTCTATCGGGTTTGTGTATTTCACACTTAAGGACACGGCGTCTGGTGTCCCGATTGCCAATCGACTGATCTCCGTTGCGGCCCTCAAATATGCCTCGAGCAGGGTAGTCGAAAGTCCTTGGGCGGCCGACATATTATCGAAGCTTCCAAGGTATGTATCCGCTGGTAACCAACGGCCAGCATCTACATTCAGCGCCAACAGGTCCCGGATTACGCGCTCATACTCAGCCCGGTTTAATCTTTGAAATCTGCGGGCACCTGGATCCGGACGGCCAGCAGCAGCCTCATCGATCACTGTTTCAAGGGTCTGGACGAGTGAAAGGAGCGTATCACCTTCTGGTCGAAGAGCCCCAGGAGGAGGCATCAGTCCCGCTCTAAGCTTCACAATCATCTTCTCTGCGGTTTCTGCCTGCTGGTCAGCTACTTCAACCGCAAAGGTCTCGAGTGAGAGGTTGCCGGTAAGCCTTTCTTCATTGTGACAACGTACACAGTACTGTTGTACAACATCCGTCAGTTCTGGATTCGACGGGTGATCAAACGAGTATTCAGCAGTGGCTTTGGAAGAAGGCAGACTGGTACCATTGGGTTCGCTTCCAATCGTCAGCCAAATACCCAGTGCAGCAGCACCGAGAGCTAATGTCTTCATGCTCTATCCTCCAGAGGATGGAGGCATCTTAGGATGCCAACCGGCCCTCTCCCACGATCAACATCAAAAAATGTAAGGAACCCGGCGGCGCCGAGCCACGGTTTCGTGGATTTAGCAGCGGATAAGCTTAGGTATCAATTTCGAGGCCAGCAGATCAATCCTCGGTCGAGGAGATCATCGATTTCTTCTCGGATCTGCGAACTATAGTATCCTCCAGTGGAGGGCCTCTTGTTGAAGAGCACCACGTAGTTGACCCCATCACCTCGTTGCCGAGCGAGCGTATTCGTACCAGATAGACTCCCCGTGTGGTTTCGCCTCCATGTAGAACTCTCACTTCCAGTTCGTTGGGCGCCTATGTCGTCTCCCGAGACCTGGTAGGTATCCAGGAACTCAAGAATCGCCCTAGTTGACGCTACCAATCCGCCAAACGAAATCATGCCTTCAAGGTCCCAGCCTCCGTACGGGGTCTTCACTTGTGGTCCGGAGGGATCGAATACGTTCTTGCTCATAGCTTCAGAGTCGTACCAGGGTTCGCGAGAATTTTGATCCTCAGGGAATGTTCTTCCTTGGATCAGTTCTCCACGTGCTACTCCGATTGGATCGAACACGTTTTCCAGCACATAGCTCAGGTAATCGATACCAGATATCTCTTCGACGACAAGCCCGAGCATCAGGTAGCCGATATTTGAGTATGCCCTCTCTGAACCGGGCTGAAGTTGGAGTGGTTGGCCTAACACATATCGAGCAGTATTAACCCTCCCTGGGGGACTTGGGACCTCCATAGCCTCAGCGATACGGATTTCCCTGAATGCAAGATCACCGACCACATCGCGATCCCAGCCGCCACGGTGGATTAGGAGGTGGCGAACCGTCACTTGTGACAAAAGCGTGTCACCCAAGGATCGGAAGGGTTCAAGACTGAGGATGCCTCCTTCAGGTTGGTCAAGATCGAAGACGTAATCATCCAAATCCAAGAGTTCTTCATTTTCTAGCTTTCTAATTGCAGCTCCTGTGATGGGCTTAGTGACACTTGCTAAGCGCATCATTACATCCTGGGATAGGACGGTTTGTTGGGCCTCATCTTTCCAGCCGAAACTCTTCTCATAGACGATCCTATTGTTCTTCATCACCCCGAGAGCGCCAGCGTGGATACTTCTCGTGGACATAAATTGGCCCATGATCGAGTCAAAATGCTCGAAATTTGGACAAAGATCGGTCACTGCCCCCGGCGCAGATGTCTCTGTACACCGGCTCAAGGCCAGGACCAAAATCACTGGCAGCAGAAGTTTTTGAGAGCTGTAACTCATATGTCGGACTCCCCGAAGTCCGAGATAGGTCGAATTTTATCGACTTTAGATTCGTCCAGAAGGATTCTTCAGTCCAGGCGGAAACTGGAGATCTCTACTGCCAGGGCGGATTGGTTTGGAGATCGCATACCGGGAACCGCGTATCTCTCTTAGCTTTTTGGCCACAGGGCGCTTAGCTCAGCCTGGTTAGAGCACCTGCCTTACAAGCAGGGGGTCGCTGGTTCGAGTCCAGCAGCGCCCACTGAAGTAACTGGAAGCCCTGCAAGCACTTAGGTGGTTGTGGGGTTTCTTTGCTAGTGTCGCAGGCTCCTGTCAAGCAAGCAGGAAGCAAGCAGTAGGGGCACAAGATTGGTGTTTTGACGGTTTTGTCGTACCCCCCC
>DLRL01000089.1 GCA_002501085.1 Gemmatimonadales bacterium UBA7889 | reverse complement strand
GTGAACGGTCCTGACCATAGGCATGAGATGGATCATACCACTAATTTCGCGTAGCATGGAACTCGCGCCAACCCGCGTGTATACGGAACCGTTTAAATAAAGCCAAAGACTCAGGGGATGCCGATGTCAAATCAGGTGCTGGTCCACTATGAAGTGCGTGACAAAGTCGCGATCCTAACCCTAGACGATCCTCCCGCGAACACCTACACCCACGAGATGATGCGACAGCTGGATGGCCACATCATCGAGGCAAGGTTCGATAAGGGAGTTGAGGTGATCGTCATCACAGGATCGGGCGGTAAATTTTTCTGTGCAGGTGCAAATATTGGGATGCTCTCTGAAGCAGATCCTGACTGGAAGTACAGCTTTTGCCTGCACGCAAACGAAACCTTGAACCGTCTTGAGCATACCCCGAAGCTGGTGATTGCGGCGCTCAATGGGCACACGGTGGGCGGCGGCCTCGAAATCGCGATGGCGGCTGACATACGAATCGCCCGAAAAGATTCTGGGCAAGTCGGCCTACCTGAGGTAACGCTAGGGGTGCTTCCGGGAACCGGTGGTACACAGCGCTTGGTCCGGCTGGTCGGGAAATCCAAAGCAATTCAGCTGATGACAGAGGGCTCTACTTTCGGATTCGATCGGGCGCTTGAACTGGGAATAGTCAACGAGATTTATGACCACGAAGAAGATGACGCCTTTCTCGCAGCTGTTTTGGATTATGCGGCTAAGTTCACCACACCGGCCAAGGCAAATAAGGCAGTCGGTTTAATCAAACGCTCAGCCCAAACAGGTTCGGAGATTCCCTTTGAGCTTGCCCTCACATTGGAACGAGAACTACAGGCTCAACTCTTTGCGAGCCTCGACGCGAAAGAGGGGCTTGATGCTTATGTCGAAAAGCGCAAACCAGAATTTCAAGGTCGTTAGGAGTAAATCATGAGTGATGTGCCGGTGTTACTGCATGACCGGAACGGCTATGTCGCGATCATCACGTTGAATCGACCGGGTAAACTAAATGCCCTTAATGCTGAGCTTAGAGATGCTCTGCTAGACAAGCTCGATGAACTCGAGCGTGATGATGAAGTTCGAGCAGTTGTCATACATGGTGCTGGCGACAAAGCCTTTGTAGCAGGAGCTGACATCAGTGAATTCGCCGCCCGTTCAGCAGAACAGCAACGGGAAGCTGTGTTTGGACGACGCATCTACGAGGGTGTAGCCGATTTTAAGAAGCCAATAATCGCTGCGATTCATGGATTCTGCATCGGCGGAGGATGTGAATTGGCACTGGCATGCGATGTTCGTGTGGCTGATAAAACTGCGAGGATGAGCCAGGCTGAGATCCGGATTGGTTTGATTCCTGGTGGTGGAGGCACTCAACGTCTCGCACGACTTGTGGGACGAGGATGGACGACCATTATGTCCTTGACCGGAGACTTCGTCGAAGCCGAAGAGGCTCATCATATAGGCTTGATTGATGTGCTTGTTGAAGAAGGCCAGCACCTGGAAAAAGCACTTGAATTGGCAACCAAGATGACCCGGTGGAGCCCTGTAGCTCTTCGTTTGGCGAAGGATGCGATCCGGGTTGCATTTGAAAAGCCTCTCGCAGAAGGACTCGAATACGAAAAAGGCCGCTTCATCGATGCGTTTAAGTCAGAAGATGGCCGAGAAGGTGTCCTGGCTTTTGTTGAGAAACGCAAGCCAGAATTCAAAGGACGTTAAACCCCTGATGAATCTAAGAACCGCCCGAATCCTTACGTGCATATACCTTGCCTTAGCATTGTTCTTTGTTACGTGGCCTGGCCTAAAACCGTTTGCACGCATCGAACCACTCGTTCTTGGACTACCCTTTTCGATGGCATGGATTGCAGGATGGATCGCGGGAAGCGTTTTCGTCCTTTACGGGCTTGACCGAGTTGAGCGCCGACACCGTGATGGAGAGGGCTCCTGATGCAGCAATGGGTGGTCGTTTCAATCATTATAGGAGCGTATCTCGCACTGACCCTCACCATCGGCCTCCTAGCTGGACGAAAATCATCAGACAGTGTTACGGGCTATGTGGCTGCGGACCGGAGCTTTGGCCTACTCGTGATGTACTTCGTCACCGGTGCCTCAGTCTTCAGTGCGTTCGCCTTCCTGGGCGGACCTGGCTGGGCGTACTCTCGAGGAGCAGCCGCATTCTATATCCTCGCGTACGGTGCGCTCGGGATGGCCCCATTCTATTGGGTCGGCCCGAGGGCAGCAGCGCTGGGGCGTAAGTTCGGGTATGTGACACAGGCTCAACTCGTAGTGGGAAGGTTTCCCTCACGGACCCTTTCTGCACTTATCGCTGGCTTAAGTCTGATCGCGTTTGTTCCATACATCACCCTCCAGATGCGGGGAGCCGGGATCGTGATCGAAGCAGTGACAGATGGGAACATTCCCATCTGGCTTGGTTCTCTAGTCGCATACGGGATCGTGATCTTCTACGTATTGGCATCAGGAGCAATGGCGGTAGGCTGGACCAATACGTTCCAGGGCGTGTTCATGGTGATCATTGCGTGGTCACTCGGTTTATACCTTCCATATCGACTCTACGGTGGTGTTACACCGATGTTTGAGCAGATCATGGATGTTCGACCGGAGATGCTCGTCCCGCCTGGCCTCACTGCGACAGGAGAACCCTGGAGTTGGGGGGCCTACTCGACCTTCATCATTGTGAGTGCAGTGGGGCTAATGATGTGGCCCCATCTCTTCATGAAGGCATTCACCGCTAAAGATGATGATACGATGAGGCGTACCGTAATTCTCTTCCCAACGTTTCAACTTTTTCTTATCCCCGTCTTTTTGATTGGCTTCTCCGGCATACTCTTCACCGGTGGGCCCTCATCCGCTGACTTCATATTGCCCTACATGATACTGGAGACAGGTCTGCCTGCTGTGGTCGTAGGTCTATTCTGTGCAGGTGCTTTATCGGCGTCTATGTCGACGGGAGATGCTCTTCTTCACGCCTCGGCCTCGGTCGTTGTCGAAGACGGCATAACCCAGTTCGTGAAACTAGATGACCGTCAACGGCGGCTGCTAATGCGCATATTGGTCCTCCTGACAGGTGCGACGGCCTATTACTTTGCCCAAGATGCCGACAGCTCACTTGTCCTGCTGCTCGCAACCGCTTACGGAGTCATCTCCCAGCTCGCGCCACCAGTTGTATCTGCGATGTACTGGAAACGCGCTACCACCAGCGGTGTTCTAGCTGGCCTGTTGGCAGGTACTGCCACGTCAGTCTTCTTTTATTTCAACCCGGATCTTAGGCCGTTCGACATGCACGAAGGTGTCCTAGGCTTGATTGTGCACGTACCCGTCTTGATCTCTGTAAGCCTCATGACTCCAATCCAGAATGAGAAACATCTCGCTGGATTCTTCTCTTGAGAGAAACTCGGTCTCCAACTTTTTTCTAGACGAATAGTTAGGCTGATCGCAGCCACAAACTGAGAGGTCAGTCGTCAGCCCGCCGGGTATCAGGACCTTTCGCGAGTGAGGCAACAACTCTCTGTGAGCCACCAACTGGCACTCGAACTCCATAAACTTCTGATGGAGGAGTAACACCTCGCACTAAGTGTGGGTTTAGATTTCTGAGAATCCCTACATCGATTTCTAATGCCGATGCTACACGTAGGAGAGACGTTCCACCCGGTACGAAAACCAGTTCAAAATCATACCTCTCGGTTGAAGTGACCACAAAACCATAAGCAGATGCATCGTTGCCCAATATCGTTGCCGCAATCAGTCGAGGAACATACTCCCTCGTCTCCTTCGGCAAGTGGTCAATGATTTCCCAGTATAGATTCTCATCTCCTATTCTCCCGGCGGCATATCTCCTCAAGACTCGTTCGACCCTTCCTGGGCCAGCGTTGTAAGCTGCAGCTGCGAGATACCAGGAGCCGAAGCGCTCGTTTAGCCAGTTTAAATAATCCAGTGCAGCTTCAGTTGCACCGATAGGGTCACGCCGTTCATCCACGTAACTATCCATGCGCAGCCCATACTGGAGTGCGGTCGGACTCATGAACTGCCAGAGGCCAACTGCAGAAACGTTAGATACCGCGCGTGGCTTGAGTCCAGATTCCATCATAGCCAGATATAAGAGATCCTCTGGCATGCCCTTAGCCCGCAGTGCATCACGCACCAGATCACCATAAGCACCGCGTCGACTCAAGAATATCTCGAAGTCTGACTTGAGTACTGTCTGGAATAGCTCAAGCCACCGCTCGACATCCTCATTAATGTGTAGTGGCAGTTCAGCCTGTACGACCTCAACCACAGCTGGACGAGTCTCAGTGGCTTCCTGAACAGGCCTAATCCCCGCTAAGCAAATGAGCGGAATAACCACTAAGGGCATGAGATACCACCAGCGAATTAGACGATGCTGCGCAGTGTTTGTCTTTCGGGACATACTCAACCTCCAGCTAACTAACTGCACGTTTTAGACCAACTAGGGTAAATCGCGGGTCTCACAGGCAGAGTTCATTCTGAGCAGAGCAGGATTCAAGGCACCTGAAAGCGGAAAGAAGAAAGAGGTCTAGCCAGAGCAATAATCTGCCCGGGCCCAAGAAGACCTATTGGAAAATTACTCGAACGGGTACACGGAAATGACGCTGCGGGCGCGAATACGCTCAAATGTCACAACGCCGTCAACTTGCGAGAAGAGCGTATCATCTTTGCCACGACCGACGTTACGGCCCGGATGGAAGCGGGTTCCACGTTGGCGCACTAGGATTCCTCCAGCACGGACCGGCTGCCCCCCAAATCTTTTTATGCCTAGGTGACTCGGGTTGCTGTCCCGACCGTTTCTGCTAGATCCCCCAGCTTTCTTGTGTGCCATATGATTATCCGTCTGTCAAACTGAATTGAGCTAGCAATTCACGCGACGATCTCGTCGACCCTGATCTCTGTGAAGTCTTGGCGATGACCCTGCTTTTTCCGGTGGCCCTTCCTCCGTTTCCGCTTAAAGACGATGAGTTTCTTGGTTCGGCCATGCCGAATAACCTCAGCTTTGACCAAGGCACCATCAACGATAGGGGTGCCAACTTTCACATCTTCGGCACCGTCTGCAGCTAATAGCACATGATCAAATGTCACCGAGTCCCCAGGCTCGACGTCAAGCGAAGGGATACGAAGCCGAGCACCGGGCTCAGCTCGAAAGTGTTTTCCACCAGTCTGGAACACCGCGTACATATAGGCTTCCTGAAGTCTTACTAAATGGCCTTCAATATAGAGCCCGTAACTATCGACAGGTCCTGAATATTGGTCAAGGTACAACGGTAAAGAGTTAGGCTACTGCGTACTTGCCAGTGACATCAGTCTCAGAGGGCCCTGACAGAAGCCTGAATTCATCCAACCCGATAAGTGGGTCATCACGGAGATATAGGTCCATACGAGTATGGCTACGAAGTCTCTTCAGTAGCCCAGGTTCCTCCTCAATGACCCTGAGGGCAACTTCTGGGTGCAGGCGCACGACGATTCTTTTTTCTTCTTTAGAAGATGCTGCTCTCCGGAGACTCCTTTCAATCTGGCGTAATACCGTTGCCGGCGTATAAACACGCCCAATGCCCCTGCATGATGTGCAGACCGATGTTAACGAGTTGAAAAGTGATGGGCGCACACGCTGTCTTGTCATCTCAATCAGTCCAAGACTTGATACTTCAAACGCTTTGGTCCGAGCGCGATCACGGCCAAGGTGAGTCTTGAGCTCATGAAGAACCTGATCACGATGAGCCTGTGATTCCATGTCGATGAAATCCGCGACGATAATTCCACCGATATCTCTCAGCCGCAGCTGTTTTGCTATCTCTCGTGCCGCACCAAGGTTGGTCTGCAAGATTGTTTTCGCAGGGTCTTTTTTCTTGCCCTTCCCTGTGAATCGACCCGTATTGACGTCGATCGATACAAGAGCCTCTGTCGGCTCAATTACAATGTGCCCACCCAATTTAAGGGGAACCTTCCTCTCAAAAGCCCTTTGGATTTCTTCCCCAACCCCATACTTGTCGAAAAGGGGTTCCTGTCCTTTGTGTAAGTGCACCCGATTAGAGAGTTCTGGATCTACACTGTTCACATACTCCAAAACCTCGTTATAGATAGCCTGAGAATCGATTTTCACCGCGTCAAATTTGTCGCTAAATAGATCCCGGATCACCCCACCAATCAGTTGCGCACCACGATGCACCAGAGCCGGTGCCTCTTGGGACTTCGAACCCGCTAGAACCTTGTTCCAGCTCTCTCGGAGATGTTTGAATTCATGTTCAATCTTTTTTTCGGTCACCTCTTCACTGACAGTCCTAATAATGATTCCACCGCTGTCGCGTGGGAGAATCTTCTTTGCCATTCGGCGCAGCTTTGTTCGCTGGGCTCTGTCTTCGATTCGACGGCTCACGCCAACATTATCCGAATGTGGCATGTAAACCAGAAAGCGCCCTGGAAGAGAAATCTGGGCTGTGATCCTTGGGCCCTTTGAACTGATAGGCTCTTTGGTTACCTGGACCAGGAGGGTTTGACCCTTTTGGACGTGATCCTGAATCGGTGGATATTTCCTAGTCCGAGAATGCCTCCTGCGATCACCCTTGCCGTTCTCTTGTCCAGGGTCTTCATCACGTATCAGGTCAGAAACGTGTAAGAAACCAGCTTTCTCAGTGCCTATATCGACAAATGCCGCCTGAATGCCAGGAAGCACGGCTTCCACACGCCCCAAGAATATGCCCCCAATGATCCGGCTTTGGTCGGGGCGTTCCAGCATAACCTCGACTAGCTTGTCGTCTTCCAGTAGTGCCACCCAAGACTCCTGGGGCATCGCACTCACGAGGATTTCTCTCCTCAATATTCTCTCCGTTGTTCAGTCACACCTGCCTCACCCGAACCGGCACTGTCCGCGTGCCAAACCCCCTGCCCAGGCCCCTGGGCAACGAATCAGGCCACCAGCTAGTGTCCAGAGCGCTGGGCGCGGTTAGGTCGATATTCAAAGGTCATAATCACCTATCGGATACCGGCACTATACCGCAGCAGGTCGACTCCAAGTTTTTACTTCAAATTTTGTTTCTCTTGCCTCGTCCTCTCCATCAACTACATGAGGTGAAGCAATTATCAGCAACTTTTAATAAAATTGGCGAAAAGCCCAATAATCAGACTTCCCACGATACTAAACATTCTCTTCATAGAAACTAACGCAGAATCGATCAGATTCCGCATTGGAAAATCACTCCAGGGTTATTTCACCAGCCACGGCATCCTTAAATACGGTATCTTAGATCCCCTCCGGTTAGATGATCCTTTCAGAACCAGTAGCGTTGTCCTCGGAAGAATCCGGATCTGGTTTTCTTGAGTAAATTGAGGGCAGAAACCGCATAAGAAACCCTGCCATCAGGACTATAATCGCTAATCCCGTCATCCACTGCTCATCAAAGTAGATCCCTGCCAATGCAATGAAGGTACCCGCAATGAAGATTCGGATTCTCCACTCTAAGAATTGACGAGATCTTCCAGATCGGTCTAGAAATAGGTACAGGTGCGTCTCCTAGTCGTTATGAACTCGTGTGACAAATAGCTCTTCGTCATGGTCGAACTCTGGATCACTGCTACTCATCCTGGAGTTGGAATGGCCCTACATGAGGACCAGGATTATTCATTGAAGCTCGGAGAAGTAAACCCAAGCCTTCACGTAGTTCTTCGGGTAAGAGGATACCGTCGACGAACCCTCGGGCCGCCGCAAAACGCGCGTCAAGTTCCTCTTCATATTCAGCGCGAATCCGGTCCATTTCAGTTGTCAATTCAGGTCCGGGATCCAATCCCTTCTCTCTGATTTCTTGAAGTTGGGCACTAAAGATCGCTGTCACCGCACTTTCGGGTTCCATAACTCCCATGCGGCCGGTGGGTAGTGACAAAATAAAATCTGGATCGAATCCCTGCCCTCCCATGGCGTAGTACCCCGCTCCCGAGGCGTGGTTAAGGGTCAG
>DLRL01000060.1 GCA_002501085.1 Gemmatimonadales bacterium UBA7889 | reverse complement strand
GGCTCGCGAGTCCGGAAAATGCCTCAGCTGCAGTACGTGGAGCATCCCCGTTGTTCAATTCTGCTGCGAGCGCACCTAGAATCAACCAACCCGGCCTAGCCATCCCAGACGGCTCTAGTGCAGGGGAAAATCGCTGTACCCGGCGCGCTATATTCGTAAAACTCCCTTCCTGTTCTGCGAAGGTAGTCAACGGAAATACGAAGTGAGCATTCGATGCTGCGGGACTCTGTCGATCCCCGAGATACACAAACAACCCAGCCTCTCGCCCGAAATCTTCCGCTTGATCTGAGAGTTCGTCTCCCATGATGATCACAATACCGTCGTGTGTAGCGATATCCTCGAGACCGCCTGTAGCTTCGTCATCTCCAACACGTGTAAACCCTATTAATTCTGCACCACTCGTGTTCGGTGCAAGATCCTTCCGCCGCGCGAGTGTGGGGAACCCCTTGAGGACAATCTCTTCCTCGGAACGGACCGAACGATAGACCATATCACCACCTCCAAGTGCACCCACCAGCTCCGCCAAGGCACCAAGGTCTTCGTTCGACGCGAAAGGTGTAGCTACCGCCTTGACCCGCCCTTCCCCTATTACACCAACATGCTGAAGCAACTGATCTAGGGCATCTCTCCATTTCACAGGCCCAGTAGCCCCGTCTAGAGTGCGGACCAAAGGATCTTCTAATTGGATACCTCGGTTCATCCATTCGTGGTTGTGGCGACCGTAGTCACACATCCACCAACCATTGACCTCAAGATTCTCCCGGGGCTTCATGCGCTGAATCAAGTTGTCTCGTGTATGAAGTTCTATGTTGCAACCCTGTGAACAGCTAGGACAAATTGAGGGGGTGTGTTCAAGATCCCAAGCCCGAGCTTTATAAAGAAATTCCTTTGATACCAACGCTCCCACAGGACAAATATCAACGATATTTCCATGCCAGTGTGTTCCCTCTAAGCCTTCTTCAAAAAAGGTGTCGATCACGGACCTATTACCACGCTCGACTACAGTGAGCCGCTGGTCCTGCTCGACTTCGTTCATAAAGCGCACACAACGTGTGCACATAACGCACCGATCTCCGTAGAAAAGAACGTCTCCTCCAAAGTCGTCTCTTCCGAACACGCGCTTTGGCTCTTCCGAGCGCCCATGCGCCCTGCCCTCGGCATGAACGTAGTCCTGCAGGTCACACTCTCCCGACATGTCGCAGATCGGGCAGTCTAACGGATGATTTACTAGATAGAACTCGAGCACTCCCTCGCGATTCCCAACTGCTTGCTTTGACTCGGTGTGTACTATCTGGTCTTCCATCACTGTCGTCACGCACGATGGCATAGACTTTGGAGCACCCTCAACCTCTACTAGGCAGAGACGGCACATCGCCGGTGATGACATGCCCGGGTGATAACAGTAGTGTGGGACCTGCTTCCCAATCTTCTTAGCAGCCTCGAGAATTGTCGTACCCCGAGGGACACTGACTTCCTGGCCATCAATCGTGAGCGTGACAAGTTCTGCCATTAGGCAACTCCAGCCTGCTCACCACGTCGGATGAGTTCAAGATAATCGCCTCTGAACTTGTTTATAGACGATTGAACCGGTGCTGCTACGGAGTCCGAGAGCACACAAATCGTTGTGCCGACCATCTGCTCTGTCATTCCCATTAACGTGTCTAAGTCTTCCTCGGTCCCTTGGCCTTCTTCAATTCGGCGGAGAATTCTTGCCGTCCATGCTGAACCTTCCCGGCATGGTGTGCATTGTCCGCAGGATTCATGTGCATAGAAGTCAACCATGCGACGAATCTGTTTCACGATGTCTGCCTTATGGTCCATTACGATGACGGAAGCACATCCAAGCATTGTGCCTACTTCCACACATCCTTCGTAGTCTAACTCACACTTACGAGCATCTTCCGCGTTAATCAGTGGAACGGAAGAACCCCCTGGAATTACCGCCTTAAGCTGATTTCCATCCCGTATACCGCCACAGACATTCTCTATCAAGTCAATGAGTGGGAAGCCTAGCGGAAGTTCATAATTACCCGGCTTCCGTACGTGGCCACTTACACAGAAAAGCTTGGTTCCAGGCGACTTCTCAGTACCCCATTGTCGGTACCACTCACCACCGTTCAGGACAATGTGCGGCACCGCTGCAAGCGTCTCGACATTATTGATTGTCGAAGGCATACCAAAGACACCCACAGCCGCAGGAAACGGAGGCTTAACCCGGGGCTCTCCGCGGTCACCCTCGAGCGAGCTCATCAAGCCGGTCTCTTCTCCGCAGATATAGGCACCGGCACCTTGGTGAATAGTGATATCTATCGTCGTCCCTGTACCAAGAATGTCTTCACCTGCATATCCCTTCATGTAGGCATCTTCAACAGCCCTGGCTAGGATTTGGTTGACCTCAAAGAATTCCCCTCGGCAGTATATGTAGACGTGCTGCGCACGTATCGCGTAGGCCCCAATCAAGCATCCTTCAATGAGTTGATGGGGATCCCATCGCATTAACTCACGGTCCTTAAAGGTGCCCGGCTCGGATTCATCTGCATTGCAAAGCAAATAGTGAGGTCGAGTCGGTTCCTTCGGCATAAATGACCACTTTATTCCAGTCGGGAATCCTGCCCCACCTCTCCCCCGAAGACCTGACGCCTTGATCTCGTCCGTAACTCCGTCAGGCTCTAGGGTTAAAGCCTTTTCTAAGGCCTTATAGCCCCCACGTTCTACGTATGTGTCGATACGACGATGTGCAGGGTCCCCGAAGTACTTACTGATGACTCTGACCTCTACATCTGAGACATAGGGATACGCCATCAGTCGCCTTTCTTTACCTGGGCTCGGAGGTGCTCGACAATCTTCGGTATATCAGCAGGCGTAACATTCTCGAAGTAACGTGAGTTGATTTGCACGCACGTAGGAAACCCACATGCGGCGAGGCACTCAGCCTCTATAACAGTGAAATCACCATCTTCCGAAGTTTCTCCAAGCTCGGTGCTTGTACACTCTAGGAACGCTGCCAACACCTCATCCGCACCACACAAGTTACACGAGATGTTCGTACAGACCTGGACAAGATGTCGACCAACAGGGCGCTTGTTATACATCGTATAAAAAGTCGCCACACCCCGAACGTATGCCGGAGAAAGATCAAGTAATTCAGCGACACGGTCCATCGACTCAGGGCTCACGTGCCCTCTGAGTTCCTGAACCATTGAAAGCACTGGAAGCAGCGCTGCTCGTTTTTTCGGATACCGGGTAAGGATTTTCTTGAGGCGTTCCTGATATTCTCCCTCGAACAGCTCGGCCTCAGGGTTCTTTTCAATCAGCATATAGGGCATCGTTGCTGAAACCGAAGAGTGCCCACCATGTAAAGGGCGCTCCCCAATAAAGTCCTCTCCCCTTACTTCCTCCTCTGTAAGGTCAAACTCACCAGTATTTCCAGCCCAACCTGGATTCTTGAGCGGTACATCACTCATCGGTCTATCTCCCCGAGTACAATGTCCAGACTGGCGTTGATCATGATCAGATCTGAGACGAGATGTTCCTCAGCAAGCTTCGGCAGAACTGATAGATTCACGAAAGAAGGTGGTCGGATCCTCCAGCGCACAGGCTTTGTTCCACCTTCTTCTGCAACGATATACATGCCGAGTTCTCCCTTCGAACCCTCGATTGGCATGTAGCAGTCACCCTCTGGAGCCGGTATGCCTTCCGTAATGAGCTTGAAGTGGTGGATCATACTCTCCATGTCGGACATACAATCCGTTTTGGAGGGCAGAGATATGTTTGGATCTTCAACATCAATCGGGCCATCGGGTAGCCGCTCTAGTGCCTGCCGTAGCAAAGAGACACTCTGCCGCATTTCTTCCATCCTACACAAATAGCGGTCATAGCAGTCTCCGTATTGTCCAACAGGGATCTCGAAATCGTAGGTCTCGTAGTCGTAGTAAGGCTGGTCTTTACGGACGTCGTAATCCACACCGCATGCTCGAAGATTCGCACCAGTGAATCCGGAATTGATCGCATCCTCAGCACTAATCGCCCCAATGCCTTGGCTGCGCCCAATATGAATCTGGTTCCTCGTGAGCAGGTGGTCGATCTCCTCAAGCGTATCCGGAAACGTGTCAAGAAAATCTTGTAATCCAGTGGTCCACCCTTCCGGTAAATCAGCCATCATCCCACCAACTCGGGTCGCCGAGGTTGTGATCCGAGCACCGGTAAAAGCTTCGTGAAGCTGATAGATACGTTCACGCTCCTGGAAGGCGTACAGGAAGGGCGTAAAAGCACCAACATCGATCGCCGTGGTACCCAACCAAAGCAGGTGGCTGAAAATTCTATCCATTTCCATACAGATCACCCGCACGACTTTACACCGTTCGGTTACTTCTATCCCCATGAGTTTTTCGACCGTCATGACGTAAACACAGTTGTAGATTAGAGGGGCCAGATAATCCATACGGTCGGTTAGCGGAACGATCTGATTCCAGGTGCGGTATTCACCAAGTTTCTCAAAAGAGGAATGCAGGTATCCGATATGCGGGATGACACGCTTTACCGTTTCCCCATCTAGTTCACAAACAAGTCGAAGCACACCGTGTGTTGCTGGGTGCTGCGGCCCGATATTGATCAACATGTTCTCGGTGCCGAGGTCAGGCTCTGGCATATCAAAGGGCAATATCGGGCTGTCCACCACAGAGCCATCAACTCCCATCTCTGGGTTACGACCGACGTTGAATTCCACAGTCCTCTTACTCATCGGAAATCTCGCTACCCATCTCCATCCTTTGTCCCGATGATCGGGGCTGCCTGCTGCGGGTCACGTCCAAGGTCCATTTCTTCAGCGATGTATGAGTGTTCCACTGACTGATCGAGTGCTCGACGTGTCTGCTCCGCACGTGAAAACCGACCCCTCAATGGGAAATCCTTTCTCAGAGGATGTCCTTCCTCATAGTCATGCGGCATTAGAATACGCCGGAGGTCAGGATGTTTACGGAAAGTCACACCAAACAGGTCATAGACTTCTCGTTCGAGCCAGTTGGCAGCGCTCCAGAGTTCTACGACTGAATCAATTTCCAGGCCATCGAGCGGGAGTTCACAACGAATTCTCAGTGCACGCTTGTGAACTGTTGAAAATAGCTGATAAACGATATCAATTGGGCGCCCTGCCCCATAGTCGACTGCAGTGATATCAGAGATCATATCATACTGGTGGTCCTGATCATCACGAAGCCAGTGCAGAACCTCTAGATTGCGCACTGAATCAATCCAAACAACATGCTGTGTACCCGCAGACACCCGATGACCTGATACCGAATCTCCAAATCGCAATAAGAGCGCAACAACCGAGGGATGGCCATCCGGATCATCTATCTTGCCATCTAAACTACCCGTTGATCTTTCCGAGAGGTGCGGACCCTCCTCCACGGCATCAAGGCCCGCCTTCGTTTCATCAAGCGTCACGGGATCAGCTCTTCCGGAGGCTCTTCCGTAGCTCCTGATTCTTTGTTCGAGAGTTCCTCTTGCTGAGTCGAGTTACCGAATGGTCCGGTGAGCCCAACTACCTGGGCATCGTTCGCGTGGGGTCGGGCTACCAAACTTGGATCCTCAGCACGGTGTTCGAAGTGCCTGGAAAGTGATTCCTCTCTTATCTTCTCCTGGATCATCATCAGCCCGTAGATCAATCCTTCCGGGCGGGGCGGACAACCTGGAACATAGACGTCGACTGGAATGATCGTATCTATGCCTTGGACCATAGAGTAAACATCGAATACGCCCCCAGAACTTGCGCACGCTCCCATTGAGACGCACCACTTTGGCTGAGGCATCTGATCCCAAATCCGTCGAAGGACCGGAGCCAGCTTATACGGCACTCTACCAGCGCAGATCAAAACATCAGCCTGACGTGGACTGAATGACATCCGCTCCATACCGAACCGTGCTAAATCATAATTGGAAGCAGCAGACGCCATCATCTCAATCGCACAGCACGCGGTACCAAAGGGCATTGGCCACAAGGAGTTACGTCTACTCCAGTTGATAATCCAATCGATCTTGCTCGTGAGGAAGGTAGGACTACCATCGCCGAACATTCCTCCGGTTACAGACGATGTTCCGCCCCCAGGCAGCACGTCCTTTAGTCCCATTCGAGCCCTCCCTTCTTCCATTCGTATAGAAGGCCAACCGCAAGAACGACCACAAACAGTGACACCGCAACAAAAGCGCTCCAACCCAATTCACGCATTTGAACAGCCCACGGTATCAGAAAGATCGTCTCTAGATCAAACACGATAAAACTGATCGCGACCATGTAGAATTTTACACTGAAACGGGCCCTGGTATCCCCTAAAGGAATCATGCCGGACTCATAGGACATGAGCTTTTGGGGCGTCGGCCGAAGCGGGTTCAAGATGTGTGATGTGACCACCATCCCGATCGCATTAACGACGGAAATGCCGAAGAGCAGAAGGAGGGGGAGATAAGCTCCCGACATGACTCAACTTATGTTTGTGAAATTGTTCACTAAGTGTTGAGAAAAGGTACCCGAGACGTTGCTGGAGTGTCAACTGGACACGGCGTGATTCGGTAGTATTTCCAATTGATTTGCACGATCTTCAGGCACTTGTATATCTTGGGCGCCGCATCCTCGGGGACGAAGCCTTCCCGGCTCCCTGCCCCGCTGATCTTAAACACCGTGAGTGCTAAGCGTCCAGATGCCAATTAAATGTGATAAGTGGATACGCCGGATGTGTGAAAATCATGACATGATCAACCCGTTCGAGCCGGGTCAGGTTCGTGACGGGAATATCTCCTATGGTCTCTCCTCCTACGGGTACGACATCCGTGTATCATCGGAATTCAAAGTTTTCACGAACGTCCATAACTCCATTGTAGATCCGAAGAATTTTGACGACCGCTCTTTCGTAGATATTGAGGGATCCGAGTGCATCATACCACCTAACTCATTCGCGTTGGCACGCACGGAAGAGTACTTCCGGATACCGAGAGACGTGCTGGTCGTCTGCGTTGGTAAATCGACTTACGCGCGGTGTGGTCTGATTGTGAATGTTACTCCGCTTGAACCTACGTGGGAGGGATATCTCACACTTGAGATCTCGAACACAACGCCCTTGCCGGCCAAAGTCTATGGAGGAGAAGGTATAGCGCAACTTCTCTTCTTCGAGGGTGATGAAGAACCAGAGACGGCTTACGCAGATCGGCAGGGGAAATACATGGAACAGACTGGAGTGACCCTGCCTAAGATGTGAGTTGGAAAGCTCTTAGCGTGACCTTAGAATAGATCTGAATCCAGTGCATCAAGATGGATGCGGAAGATCAATATCGAGCCCGGTGGTATGCTGCCACTTCCGCTATTTCCGTAGCCGAGCTCTGGAGGAATCACAACCCTTCGAGTTCCTCCTACCCGCATACCGGTAACACCTTCGTCGAATCCGGGGATCACACCCTCACTGCCTAATGTGAAGGAAAATGTCCCTGCATCAAATGTTGCAGCATTCGATAATTGGCCGGTATAAGTAACAGTTGCGAAATCTCCGGCAGTCGCTGTCTTTCCCGTCCCCAACTCAATCTCTTCTATATAGAGACCCGTGGCAGTTCGGGTCATTGCAGAGAGATCAATGCCGAGGGAAGCGGCAAAGTCAGCCTCTTCAATTACCTCGGGGGCAAACGGATCACCACAACTCGCTACTAAGAATCCCAGGAGAAGCGCAAATAGCCCGAGGCCGCTGTTGTGAAGCTGATCTCTCACTCTTATAGCTCCTAGTCCAGGTCAATGAGTCGCATTTCGAGGATCAGAGCAGATCCTCCCAGAATCTTGCCAATATGTGGCACACCCTACTGGGCAGTACTGAAGTGAGCAAGCATGAACGGAGGGACTCTTCTTGATTGCTACTGGGGCGGGAGGACTCGAACCTCCAACCTCCTGGTTAACAGCCAGGCGCTCTGCCAATTGAGCTACACCCCATCTGTTCTACTGAGCCCGCATATAACATCCATACCAAGAGAGGATCTACTCGGATGGCAATAAAATGGCCGCGATTCCTTAAGGAATCGCGGCCATCTCGCCAGCTGGATATCTTCAGCTACACGAGTATCTCGCGATCCCGGTAGGGATTAGAGTTGGTATTCTGACAATCCTTTATGTTCGTCATAGGCCAAGTGTGGTTCGGTGTCGTTAAGTCGTCAATCCCAACTCATCCACTAAGGAGAGATCTCACTTCCTAATCCAGTGATTTAAGCGCTGCAACAGTTGATCGGACATGCTCAGCACTACTTTCAAGTGCCCCTCGTTCCTCTTCATCAAGTTCTACCTCAATAACCCGCTCAATTCCATTTTCACCGAGCAAGCATGGAACTCCTAAGTAGAGGTCCCTCATACCATACTCACCCTGCAACCAAGCAGCACAAGGAAGGATCCTACGCTTGTTCTTCACTATCGCCTCTGCCATCTGAACGGCGGCAGCTGCCGGCGCATAGTATGCACTCCCCGTCTTCAAATGGCTCACGATCTCACCACCGCCCTTCCGAGTCCGCTCGATTAGTGCATCAATACGATCTTGAGAAAGCAATTGTGAGAGAGGTATACCACTCACTGAGGTATAACTCGCGAGTGGGACCATTGTATCCCCATGGCCACCAAGGACCAGCGCCTGAATATCTTCGATGCTTACATCAAGCTCCAGGGCGATGAACGACCGGTAACGGGCGGTATCAAGCACTCCAGCCATTCCGATAACCCGCTCTCGAGGAAACTCGGTTTCCTCGAGAGCAACCTGTGCCATCACATCTAGTGGATTTGTGACTACGAGAACGATTGCATCGGGTGCGACCCGTTTAATCTCTCGGCTAACAGAACCGATAACTCCTGCATTTGTCTTGAGAAGGTCATCTCGGCTCATTCCCGGCTTTCGAGCGATTCCAGCCGTCACGATGAAGACTTCTGAATCCTCTGCTTCCTCGTAGGCATTAGCTCCGATTACTCGCGAATCAAAACCTTCAATGGGAGCACTCTCCCACTGGTCCAGACCCTTCCCTTGAGGTATCCCCTCGACGATATCGAGAAGGATGACTTTTTGTGCTAGTTCTTTTTGAGCCAAAAGCTGAGAGCACGTAGCACCAACATGCCCTGCTCCGACCACAGCGATCTTTTTAGTAGTCACCAGAAAATTATGCTTGAGTAGTCTGATCCCAGGCCGGACGACCAGCCTAGGTTAGGATTGGGAAAGTGGAGTGTAAAAGGCCTGATCGAAGAGGTCTACCCACCAGTCTGAGATAGAGCCACGAGGCCTCCTGACCCTATTTCGCTTCCCTGGACCAAATAATGGCGCTCAGGCTTAATCTGGAGTGTTTCCTCAATAAGAGGACGGAGGTCCCGACCAGCTCGAATATGATCCCGCAAATTCGTCTCGATCTCTCCGAATAGACATGGACGAAGCTGTCCGGCAGCAGTGAGTCGCATACGATTGCAACGATGACAATAGTTATGACTCATCGGAGTGATGACTCCAACGGTCCCAGGTGCATCTGGGAATCGATAGTAGTCCGCAGGTCCGTTCCCAAAAGGCCCATCAACTGGTTCCAATTGATCGATGGCTCTTACGCGAGCTAAGGCTCCCTGACAGGATATGAAACTATTAGCACTCAGATCGAGGTTCGATCCCGTCGGCATCATCTCAATAAAACGCACATGCCATGGCCGCTCTTTAGTAATGCGAGCAAAATCTTCGATCTCGTCATCGTTTCTTCCACGAATCAGCACGACATTGACTTTGATTGGTGCAAAACCCACTCGCTCAGCTGCCTCAAGTCCTTCGAAAATCTTTGGGAATGAACCAGGCCGACGTGCAATCTCATCAACCCGATCCTGTTGCAGGGAATCAAGCGAGATATTCAAGCGTTGAATGCCCGCATCTCTGAGGTCTTGTGCCTGATCAGCCAGCAGAACCGCGTTAGTAGAGAGCGAAAGGTCTTCAATTTCTGGGATAGCAGAAATCTTACGGATAAGATCCGGGAGATCCCGCCGGATTAGCGGCTCACCTCCAGTAATTCGAACTCGGCGAAGCCCCATCCCGGCCATCGTCCTTATGACAGTTTCAATCTCTTCATAATTAAGAAGCTCATCCCGCTTCAACCAGGTCAGTCCCTCAAGTGGCATGCAGTAGATGCAGCGGAGATTGCATTTATCCGTGACGGACACACGCAAATATTCGACGCGACGGCCGAACTGATCAATCATGCTAGTCCCTCATCAGTTAAGGGGGCTACATGTGTTGAGTCCTCTAGGCCAGCGCCCGGTGGAATAGTGCCCTCCACCCATTCTGATACACCGTCCAGGTAATGCTCCTTCTTCCATACCGGTAGCCGTTTCTTAATCTCTTCAATCACAAACCGAGACGCCTCATAAGCTTCTGCCCGATGTGGGCTGGAGACAGCAATGCCTACGCTAATATCCCCAATCTTCAATTCACCGAATCGATGCGCCACCGCAATCCGATCAGTACCTAACGGGATGCTAGCCTCGAGGGCAATTTCCCGAAGAACTTCTGTAGCCATCTCAGAGTATGCATCATACCGCATGCCTTTGACCTTTCTTCCTTCAGCGTGGTCTCGAACAACACCGATAAAGAGAAGAGCTGCACCATCTTCATTAGATCCAACTTCAGCAAGCAAGGCAGCCGTGTCGATCGGGTCGGGAGACACTTCGGTAAAGATCACCTCTAACCCCCCGCCACTGGCGGAATAAAGGCCACTTCATCACCTGCCGTAAGTGGTTCATCTAAGAACGAGTATGTCTGGTTAATCGCCACAGCAGGTTTCTCGGGAAGCATATCAAACGGTGCTCCCCGACCTCTGAGTTCATTGACGAGGTCAGCTACTGTTGAACCAGACGGTAAGTCGATCGAGAGCTCGGAGACACCTAGTCTGTCGCGGTAGGCAGCAAAGAATAGAGTTCGGACGGCGACTGACATAGATAATAGATAATAGAGGAGTACCGGTCAGAGGAGATTGAAACCCCTTGAATCCTCCGTCAACGCCACAGAGTCGGCGTCAAATCTTTGAAAACATTCGGTTCACGATCCCAGAATGGTTCTTGGCCATCCAACTGGACGCCTGGCCTAAGACCCTCGCGACCACTGCGGAGCCGCCTGATCCGTTCCCCAAGTTTTTCCCGCATGTCCTGGAAACGCACTAATTGAGATGGTGAAAGAATCTCCAGAAGTCCCTCCTGCTCTTCCTGAAACAACTCTAGTTCTTGCTCTCGGAGGGCTATCAACTGATCTAAAATATCGCCTGCTTCCTCATCGTTTTCACCACCTTCTAGAGCTATTGCCGCTACACGGCGCTTTAGCCTTTGCTCGTTCCGCATTAGCTCACGCCGTTTTCTATCAAAATCACGAGCCTGATCGCCTATCCCTCTCCACTCGTCTTCGTTCAGGTCAAGCTGCTGTCTAATCATTCGATCCATGCGAACACGGACCCTCTCCTCAAGCCCTGTTCGTTCCGAAGGCGGAGGCGGTCCTCTTCTGCCACCACCGCGTTGTCCACGCTGGCCCTCAAGAGATGCGGCAGCCACAACCGAGAAAGCGAGCCCAGCCAAGAGCATCAAATTAGTTTTATATGCAAACCTCATTCAGCGCCTCCAAATGTAAATGTACCCGCTATGAGTTCCTCTAAAAGCTGCGCTAACGCCTCATCCGACAGTCCTTCCAACATCGGTGCACCAGCGATAAGTACGTCATCAGTAAGCCACAGATTCTCACTCTCGATTTCGAATTCAGATTCGGCCAACGGAAGATCGCCAGGCCCAGAACGGTCCAAGATCACATTAAGTCCAATAGCCAATAAAACTACAGCAGCTGCCGCAGCTCCCCACCACTGGCGATGACCAGTAACCCTGCGACTATGCACAGCTGCGTTAATCTTGACCGCCAAACCTTCCGGCTCCATCGCGCGACTCGAGAATACGAGACTTACGAGATCGAGTTCGTCATGGCAGTCGCTGCAATCCTTGAGGTGAAGGTCAGCTGATTCTTTCTCGCCATCAGCTAGCCTACCTGCTGCGTAATCGGGAATTAGCTCCCGAATCCACTCACACTTTGTTCCACTCATTCCATTACGCACCGCCGTTTTGATCTTGTCCGCCAGATCTTCCGGCTCCATCGCGCGACTCGAGAATACGTTCGCCACGAGATCGAGTTCGTCACGGCACTCGTTACAATCCTCAAAGTGAATGTCAGCCAATGCCTCTTTACCATCAGCTAACCTACCTGCTGCATAATCAGGAATTAACTCCCGAATCCACTCGCACTTTGTTCCGTTCATTCCATTAAGTCTCTCAGACGCCGAATACCGTGAAAGTAGTTCACTCTTGCAGCGCTTTCACTGGATCCGATCATTTCTCCCACTTCTCTAAAACTCATCCCCTCATCTACCCTAAATGCTATGGCGAGCCTCTGCTTCTCAGGTAATCGCTCCATCATCATTCTTGCTCGGGAAGCTTCTGAAGCAATCACCGCCCTTTCATCTGGCCCTTTAGCTTCGGAGTGCATCGGCCCCACCATATCTATGGAGGTCTCCTTTCGGCGCCCTATCCGTCTTATCACACCTCGCGCTTCGTTAGCAGCTATAGTGAGGATCCACGTCCGAAATGATGCTTCTCCGCGAAATCCTGCTATCGCACGGAACCCTTTAATAAAGGCATCCTGTGCCACATCCTGAGCAGAGCCTTCGTCACCCAATATCGAGAGCGCTACTCGATATACTGCTGCATGGTGATGTTTAACCAAGATGTCTAAGGCTGAGTCGTCCCCAGCCCTAGCCCGTTCTACGAGTTCCTCGTCAGCAGGAACTGCTAAGGATGGTTCATGATCATTCACCGACACTTCTCTCAAGCGCTGAATACCATGAAAGTAACTCACTCTCGCAGTGCCTTCACTAGATCTGACCATTGAACTTCAGATGCACCGGGGAGGAGAAACGTTAAAGCTCGCTTTCTGCCCGAACCAAGTTTGAGAGTGGGTCTCTTCAGTCTGCCACTTCGTCTAGCTGTGCAACACGAGCGCGTAGATGCCTTGAAGGTTTGAACACAGGCACCGAGCGAGACGGGACCTCAACTGGGTCACCGGTACGTGGGTTTCGAGCCATCCGTGTCTTTCTTTTGCGCACCTTGAAGGTGCCAAATCCACGGATCTCAATATTGTCTCCCTTGCTGAGCGCCAGCTTCACTGCATTGAGAAAGCCGTCCACAACCATAGCAGAATCCTTCTTTGTGATCCCGGGACCGATCGCTTCGGTCACCTGCTCAACCAGGTCTGCCTTAGTCATGGTCCCTCCGCAGGAACGCCTCTTTAAGGGTCATCAGTCCCTGGCTTCTTAGCTAAGGGGCAGAGACTGTAACAAGGCAAAATCGAGGCCGCAAGGTGATGGGAGTTGTTGTGACAGAGTGACTTAACAGCCTCTCCGTTCCTCCATCAGGTTGAGAAAGGTATCGAAAAGATAACGACTGTCGTGGGGGCCTGGAGCAGCCTCCGGGTGATACTGGACTGATAGTACTGGTAAGGTTCGATGTTCTACTCCCTCAACTGTTCCATCGTAGAGATTAACATGGGTAAGCCGAAGACCGGGTGCTCCAGGTATTTCATCTCCCACACCACTCCGGACTGCGAAGCCGTGATTCTGAGAGGTGATCTCGACTGTCTGCTGTTCAAGGAATTTTACTGGGTGATTACCGCCATGGTGCCCGAACGGAAGCTTGAAGGTGCTCGCCCCAAATGCGCGGCAGATGAGTTGATGACCTAAGCAGATACCAAAAATCGGTATGTCTGCTTTAGCAAGTCCCAGAATCGCAGCTTCTGCCTTCTCTACAGCTGCCGGGTCACCCGGGCCATTCGATACAAATAGTCCGTCCGGAGGATCCGAGAGAATTTCCTCTGTCGGTGTATCAGCAGGGATCACTGTCACGCGGCAACCCCGTTCAGAAAGAAGTTTTGGAGAATGGGCCTTTACACCAAAATCGTACGCTATCACGTGAAAACGCTCGTCTCCGACTGCGGAAATTTCGTAGGACTCCGAGGTTGAGACTCCACATGCCAAATCGAGTCCTTCCATATGAGGATGGTCTTGGATTCTACCCATCACCTTCTCTACTGGCATATCGGCTGACGCTATCGCTCCTCGCATGGCGCCCTGTGACCTTATGTGGCGAGTGAGGGCTCTGGTATCCAAATCAGAGACACCTGTTATACCGTGACGACGAAGATATTCATCCAGTCCTTCCTGTGACCTCCACGAAGAGTGGACCCGGGACGCTTCGCGGACGATGAAACCAGCAACTTGAGGCGTCGGTGATTCCCGGTCCTCTGCGTTGACTCCATAGTTTCCAATCAGAGGGTAGGTCATCGTCACGAGTTGGCCAGTGTACGACGGATCAGTAAGAACCTCCTGATACCCACTCATGCAGGTATTGAATACTACCTCACCAAGAGCAAGCGCTTTGGCACCGAGAAGGTTGCCATCAAAGCGACGTCCATCTTCTAGAAGCAGATACGCAGTGTGGATCAGAAAACACTCACTTGTTTGCCTGTGTGGTTGCTGCGCCAAAACTAGCGACCACCGATATCGGGTCAACCAAGCAATCTAGTGCCCTCCCGGGTAGCTTATACCGTAGTTACGTTGAGCAATCGATATAAGTTTGAGAGTGAGCATGAGCCCTGATACGATCTTTATCCACGCCGACGAATCTTGCCTAGGCAATCAGTTTCAAACTCGCGCTAACCCGGGCGGTGCAGCAGGTCTTATGGAGGCCTGGCAAGAAGGGGAGTGGCAGCGTCGGGACTACTGGATCTCCGAGTCAGACACTACGAACAACCGGATGGCTCTGCGTAGTGCAATCGAAGGGCTGCGAATGCTGAACCGGCGATGCACAGTACACTTCATCTCTGATAGCAGGTACCTCGTCGACGGTATCACGAAATGGTTACCTAGCTGGAAAAAGAATAACTGGAAACGGAAGCGCGGCGCGATCTTGAATCTGGAACTATGGAAAGATCTCGACATTGAACTTCAGGGGCACGATGTGCGTCCAAAATGGGTTCGAGGTCATGATGGACATCCCGAGAATGAATATGCAAATCACTTGGCTACCCGAGCAGCGAAGGATCGAACTGAGTCGGGTGGACTTGTTGAATCAGGATTTCAGGAATGGCTCGACGGGCTGCGTGAGAAGGGCATGTACATGGACTACCTCGAATTCGAGGGCCCAAAATATCGTTTTGGGAAAAGTTGAATCCAGTGGTTACGAGAGTACTACTTGGGAGCATCCTCTCCATGCATCACAGTGGCTCCGAAGAGAACTCCCATAAACGCGAAACGGCCCGGACCGTAGCACGAGCTACGACCGGGCCGCTTCTTCTTGAGGAATCCGGCTGCCGCTTCACGCTACGACCTCCGTTTCCCTACTGCGCTGGTAGGATCCTGGCCTTTGCTTGGATCCGCCCTCGTGTGGGCGGCTAGGCCTCTCTCCCTCCAACCCTCGTGTTGTCGCGCGGTCCGCGACCGAGAGCGCCCCAGAGCTCTTCAGGGCTTTCGATGAGGGCCAGCGATCTCCCCCATCTGACTTATCGGTCTTCCAAGTTCCGATTCGTCCGTGTCACCGCTGCGCCGTCACGCTCGGCAACTCACCTTTCAGATTCATCAGAGGGATGACCAACGCCATCGTCTTTAATGAGCCGCATCTGAAACGCACGAGTGATTTAGGGACTATGAGAGGAGGACGCAAGGATAAGTC
>DLRL01000034.1:1297-10463 GCA_002501085.1 Gemmatimonadales bacterium UBA7889 | reverse complement strand
TCCTCCTAATTCCGGTCTGCCCAAGCCCGGGAAGTGCTCAGCTCATAGGCTCAGGTGAGGTACTGGAATGGCAATCACCTCCGCCAGACCATCGTATTTCGTACGGCCCGGGAGCCCAGCAATTTGGCAATCTACGGCTTCCGACGGGTGCTAGCCCACATCCTATAGTCGTGTTCATTCACGGTGGCTGCTGGTTATCGACCTTCGACATACAACACGTAGGGCAAGCTGAGGTGGCCATAACCGATGCTGGTTATGCAGTGTGGAGCCTCGAATATCGGCGACTTGGTGACGAGGGAGGTGGTTGGCCGAGCACATATCTTGACGTGGGACAAGGGATCGACCATCTCCGAAAAATTGCAGAACCATATGGCCTTGACCTGAGCCAGGTCGTTGTTGCAGGACACTCGGCAGGAGGGGCACTCGCTTTATGGGCTGCAGCTCGAGGCAAGGTCGATGACCAGAGCGTCCTATACACTCCCAAACCACTTCCCGTGCAAGCAGTATTCGCATTGGCCCCGGCGGCAGATTTGGAAGGGCTCGAAGAACGCGGGTCGTGCGGCAACGCAGTCGGACGTCTCATGGGGGGAACACCCGAGGAGCACCCTGAGCGATACCAAGCTGCTTCTCCCATGCAACTTGCTCCGATTTCTGTGCCACAAACACTCCTTATCGGCGGACAAGACTTCGTTTGGGCACCCCCTGGACGGTCCTACTACCACCGGGCCATAACAGTAGGAACACAGGATGTTCGAATCGTCGATCTCCCAGACTCTGGCCACTTTGAGATGGTCTCACCATCCACAACAACCTGGCCATTAGTGATATCCGCACTCAAGGAAGCCTTCAAATCCATGACACCTCTTGGCGAATGGGACAGGCAGGTTCGATAATATCTCCCTACAACACTCGGTCAGGTTATGAAAACCGGTTCGGAGGCATTATGAAGAAGCACCTAGCTCTACTTCACATCTCACTAGCAGTGATTACCACGTTAGTGGTCACAGATTCTGTCGTGGCACAAACGGATGTGAATGACTTAGCGATCGAACGCCTAGAAAACGGGATGGAAGTAACCACTCTTCGGCGCGCCGACGAAGGAGATGGACCACATGAACGGCTCATTCTTCGTGGCGCGACAATCATTGACGGCACAGGTGCACCTCCAATGGGTCCCGTGGACATAGTCATCGAAGGAGATCGGATCGTAGAAGTCAAACCGGTTGGCTTCCCCATGGCCCCAATCAACGAACAACGTCGGCCCCAGAATGCCACTAAGGAATTGGACTTCTCTGGCATGTACGTATTGCCTGGGCTAATCGATATGCATGCTCACACCGGCGGTGGAGGGAAAGCCCCACAGCCTGAGTACACATACAAGCTGTGGATGGGGAATGGCATTACCACTTCACGTGGAGTCGGCCATGGCGAAATGATGTGGGCCCTCGGTGAAAAAGCAGCATCTGATCGAAATGAGATTGTAGCACCCAGAATGTTCACTTATGCCCGCCCCGGAGAGGGTTGGGACCGTGGGTCGGTCGACAGCCCTGAGAAGGCTCGAGAGTGGGTTCGCTACGCTGCTGATGTAGATGTCGAAGGTGCTCAAATAGACGGCCTAAAATTGACCTCCTACCCCCCGGACATTATGGAAGCGCTTATTGATGAGGCGCATAAGCACGGCCTGGGCACGGTAGCGCACCTAGCCCAAACGGGTGTCTCGCGGATGAACGCACTTGATGCTGCGCGTCTTGGGCTAGATATGATGACCCATTATTACGGACTGTTCGAAGCCCTATTTGACGATCGAACCATTCAGGACTTTCCGACTGACTACAACTACAACAACGAGCAGCACCGCTTTGGACAGGTCGGACGGCTATGGTATCAATCAGCGGATCGCGGATCTGAGACATGGAATGCCCTCATTGAAGAATTCCTTGATCTTGATTTTGGTCTCGACCCAACTATGACGATATACGAAGCAAGCAGGGATGTGATGCGTGCACGGGAGGCGGAGTGGCACGAAGAATACACACTACCTAGCCAGTGGGATTTCTATCAGCCCAGCCGCGAAGCTCACGGATCTTACTGGTATTACTGGACTAGTGAGGATGAGTATCACTGGAACAAGTTCTACGAAAAATGGATGCAATTCCTGAACGACTATAAGAACCGGGGCGGAATCGTCACTACAGGATCTGACTCCGGTTTTATATATAAGCTTTATGGCTTTGATTACGTCCGAGAACTAGAACTTCTCCGCGAAGCAGGGTTTAGTCCGCTCGAAGTCATCCGTGCTGCGACCTATCATGGGGCACTGCAACTCCACAAGCCGAAAGGGATGGAGAATGATCTCCAATTTGGAGTGATCCAAGCCGGCTTAAAAGCAGATTTGATTGTGGTTGATAAGAATCCACTGGCAAACTTAAAAGTACTCTACGGTACCGGTGCACCTATGCTTAACGATGACACAGGGAAACTCGAACGCGTGGGCGGCATCAGCTATACGATCAAAGATGGAATCGTTTATGATGCGAAAAAACTGTTGGAGGATGTGCGTCGCATGGTTGCTGATGCTAAAGCTCGATCGATTACCGATCACGAGGAGCCAAACTAGCCTACTGATCAATGCACTACAGGGTTGGATGAGATACTTCGAGTTCGTTGCTCCTAGAACACTATGACTGACACAGATTATCAGTGAATCTGGCCAAGATCAGGGACGAAACCCCGGGGTGTGAACACCGGATTCATCTGAATAATGCAGGGGCCTCACTCATGCCCCGAAGCGTTATTGAGACAGTAGAGTCCCACTTCCAACTCGAGGCGAATATCGGTGGCTATGAAGCTGAGTCAGAGGCTGCCGACGAAATCACCATAGCGTATGAGCATGTCTCAAAGCTACTTGGCACCACCCCTTTCAATATTGCTTTTAGCGAGCATGCAACCGCTTCGTTTGTTGCTGCAATTTCCTCAGTTCCGTTTGTATCTGGTGATGTAGTGCTCACCACCGTAAACGATTACGTCTCAAACCAAATTCAGTACCTCGCCCTCGCACAAAGATTTGGAGTTCAAGTAGTTCGTGCACCCGAAGCACCGGAGGGGGGAGTGGACTTAGTCGAGATAGAAGCGCTGATCCACCGACTGCGCCCAAAGCTGGTAGCTGTCACGCACGTTCCAACGAACTCCGGTCTAGTTCAAAATGTTGAAGCAATCGGAGCGATGTGTCGAGCTGAGGACATTCTATACCTCGTTGATGGTTGCCAGTCGGTTGGCCAGATGCCCGTCGATATGCAAGCGATCGGGTGCGATTATTTTTCCGCTACCGCGAGAAAATACCTTCGAGGACCGCGTGGCGCAGGCTTTCTCTATGTTTCAGATCGCGTTCTAGCCCGCGGCTATGAACCACTGTTCCCCGACTTACGAGGAGCTGACTGGGTCGCACCTGACATGTACCAACCGGCTCCTGACGCGAAACGTTTCGAAACCTGGGAGTTTGCTTGGGGGCTCGTACGGGGAACTGGGGAAGCCGCTCGTTATGCACTCGACATCGGTATAGAGCCAATCCGTGACCGGGCATGGAAACTTGCGGATGACCTCCGATCACTCCTGAATCAGCATGACAAAGTGACAGTCTTAGATCGTGGTGAAGTACTCGGTGCAACAGTAACGGCTTCAGTGGATGGATGGGCACCAACAGACCTGGTTCGAGAACTGCGCGAACGCGGCATTAATACGACCGGCCAGGAAAGCATTGATGCCATCATTGATTATGCAGCGAAGGGTGTGGATGGCTCTCTACGTATTTCGCCTCATTACTTCAATACTGAAGAGGAACTGAGCGTCTTTATTGGCTCACTCGATGAGATAACCGGGTGAGCTTTGAAGAAAGGCACGCTATCTCTCGTAGTAGTAGTTATCCGAGGAGGTATCGTTTGCAACCTGACCTGGAGCGCGAACTGATTCGCAAGTGCAAAGCTGGCAACACTCGGTTTTATGAGCCGTTGGTCAAGGCATACGAGCCATCGGGAATGAGCCTCGCATTCGCATTATTAGGTAATATCCATGATGCCCAAGACGCTCTCCAGGAAGCGTTCACCAAAGCGTATCGATCACTGAATCAATTCGACCTAACCCAATCTTTCAGTCCTTGGTTCTTCCAGATTTTAAGGAATCAGTGCCATGATATGCTGCGTAGCCGCAAGGCTGATTTCAGCATGGAAACGCTGGATGAAAGATTTGAGCTACACTCAACGGATACCGAAGGCGAGCCCGAAGAAATGCTGCAACGCAACATCGCAGCAGATACGCTATGGAGGGGACTGCAGCAGATCAGTGAGGAACACAGGGAGATTATTGTCCTTAAGGAGATTCAGGGATTCCTATACTCAGAAATAGCGAGCATCCTGAATGTTCCAGAAGGAACGGTAGCTAGTCGCCTATATCACGCACGACAAGCACTTCGTGATGTCCTACTCAACATCGGGATTGAGGCTAAGAGGAGTTTATGAAGAGGCCGATCTCTAAAGAAGAGCTGATGCGTTATCTCGATGGCGAGATGCAGTCAGACGAGTATGATGAATTTAATGAGCAACTTGAGAGCTCTACAGAGTTGCAGCGCGAGTTGGCAATCTTTAGGGCACTGGGAGCTGACGTACAGGATCTAAAATTCCATCCAGTTAACTATCAGAGGTCCGTGTGGGACCAGGTGAATGCTAAAGTGACGAAAAGAATCGGTTGGATATCGTTGATCGTAGGATGGATTATTCTTGCAGCCTACGGTGCATATGCTTTCTTTACGGATTTTGAAGTAGATAGCTGGGAGAAATGGGGTGCAGGGCTGCTTTGGGCTGGGATCCTCGCACTCCTCGCTTCGGTGATTTGGGAACGTTATAAAGAATCGGGAAATGACCCTTACAAGGATGTACAAAGATGATCGTAGTCACTACGGAACACGTACCCGGTCAACGAGAGACCGCATCCTTGGGATTGGTTCGAGGCAGCTCGATTAGGGCACGACACATAGGAAAGGACGTCATGGCTACGTTTCGAAATATAGCTGGCGGGGAAGTCCACGAGTACAGCAAGTTGCTTGGGGAATCGAGGGAGCAGGCGATAGACCGCATGATTGAAGAAGCAGAAGCCTTGGGCGCAAATGCAATAATCGGAGTCCGTTTTCAGACATCAATGGTGATGCAAGGGGCTGCTGAAATGCTCTGCTATGGGACCGCAGTAAAATTGGAAGCTGCCTTCTAGAAGGGTCCTGGAAGTTGGCTAATAATCTAATCGCAGATGCTATGAACCTCCTGAAGAAGAAGCTCCCTAGGACTTCAAAGAGCATCGCTAAATGGATCATCGTGGTCCTCTTATCCGGGTGCGCTACAGTTGGAGAGCCTTCGGGCGGGACTGTTCGAGATGCCGTAGATGCCGCCCTAGACACCTCTCCCCTAGATCAGGTTCACTTCGGTGTCTTAGCCGTAGATGCGCGAACGGGGCGCATCCTGTATTCCAGAAATGCCCATCAAAAGTTCGTACCGGCGTCTAACCAAAAAATCCTTGTCACAGCAACTGCCATTTCACTTCTTGGACCAAACTACCGCTACGGGACTGAAGTCTGGGCTACAGGATCTATTCTAGGGTCACTCTTAGATGGGGATCTAGTTGTCCTCGCTTCCGGAGACCCTTCGATGTCAGATCGATACTGGGAATCTGGAGAAGCATCATTAGCCGCTATCGCTGACAGTCTTTATCAGAAAGGACTGCGAAGCGTTGCGGGCTCAGTCTTCGTCGATGTCTCTGCTTGGGATTCCTCTACGGTGGGCCCTACTTGGGAAGTAGAAGACCTGAGATTTTCGCATGGAGCAACTGGAGGGGCGTTCGCGATAGATGAGGGTGAGATCTCAGTGATCATTAATGCTGGGCCAGCAGTTGGGTCTCCTGCAAACCTAGAATGGCTCCCTAAGGGGACACCTGATTATGTGCGGACTCGCATTACCACGGTCCCGCCGGACAGTGGCCTCCAGGTACGGTCCCATTATCTGCCAGAAACACGCCACCTTGAACTAACCGGACAAATCGAGTTATACGACACCGATACTTTGACGTTCGCGCTTCGAGATCCTGTTCGCCAAGCAACCGCAGCACTCGACATCGCTCTTGAACAAGCCGGTATCGAGTTGCAAGGTGGGGCCCAGGTCGCATGGAGTGAGGGTTACAGGGTCGGACGTGGTTGCCTATCTGGATCTGTGAGAGAATGCCCTAACGCCGGACCAATTCTGACGCTTGAGTCTCCCCCGCTCTCCGAACTTATCGCCGGTATCTTGAAGCCAAGCCAAAACTGGATGACTGAGCAACTTATCCGGACACTTGGTGCTGAATTGGGAGAAGAGGGTAGTTGGTCAGAGGGAATTGTTGTTATAAGTGAATTCCTGACAGAAGTGGTCGGGATAGACAGCCTCGATATTTCGCCAAGAGATGGCTCAGGATTATCGGCATATAATCTTGTGACGCCCCGGGCACTCGTGCGGATTCTTCAATACCTGTCCTCTAATCAAAACAATGGCACTTACCGCTCTGCACTAGCCACACCGGGGGAAAAAGACTCTACACTCCAAGAACGACTTTCTGGCCTAGAGGGCCGTGTTTTCGCGAAAACAGGAACAATTTCAAATGTAAATTCGCTTTCCGGATACCTGACGCGGGACGACGGAAGCGAGGTGGTTTTCTCCATACTATCAAATGGATCAGGCCTCCCAGCTGGACAAGTCAGAGACGCCATTGATGATATCGTACGGATCCTGGCTAGATGAACAAAGGCGGGGCGCAGAACCGGTGGTGGGGAGTCATTACAATCACACTCATATTTCTGATGTCTTGTTTCTTCAGCACTCGCACCGGTCAACCCTCTCCCGTCTCAGCTAACGCACCTGAAACGGAATTCTCATCAGCACGTGCGATGGCGATCCTTGTTGAAATTGCGAGACAAGCGCATCCACCGGGTTCGCCAGAACACGAAAGAGTCCGCGGTTATCTAGTCGACCGCCTTAACACCCTTGGCTTGGATCCAGAAATCCAAACCTCAACGAGTTCATTTCAGCGACGTACGATGGCCCGGACCGCTACCGTCAGAAACGTGGTCGCGCGGCTACCTGGTACGGCATCCACCGGGGCTATCTTGATCACCGCTCACTACGATAGCCGGGGCCTCGCCGTAGGGGCAGGAGATGACGGTACGGGCGTCGTCTCGATACTGGAAACGCTAAGAGCAATCCAGACAGGACCACCTCTCCGCAATGACGTAATTGTCTTATTCACCGATGCTGAAGAGTTAGGTCTGCTCGGTGCACGAGCTTTCGTGAATGAGCACCCATGGATGGAGGACATTCAACTCGTTCTTTCATTTGAAATGCGAGGCGGGGGTGGCCCGGTAATCATGGTTGAGACTGCAGAAGATAATGGCTGGATAATCGACGCTCTGCAGGCGTCTGATCAGTACCCATTCGCTAACGCCATGGCGTACGAAGTGTACCAAAGGATGCCGAACGACACTGATTTCACACCATTTAAGGAAGCTGGCAAACAGGGACTTAACTTTGCGGCAATCGACAAAGGGCACGTCTATCACCAGCAGTACGACACACCTGAAAACCTTTCGGAATCGACACTTCAACACCACGGGCTGCACGCCCTCCATGTCCTACGCTATCTCGGTGATCAAGACCTCGTAAACGTAAATGCACCGGACGTAGTTTATTTTAGCATGCCAGTTCTCGGCTTATTCGTCTACCAGGTGACATGGGTTAAGTGGATTAGTGCCGGACTCATTATCTTGTTTATCCTGGCACTGCTAGCAATGCACCGCTCGAGCGGCCGTCTTTCTGGCGCTCTCATAGGCACCGGCATCTCTATCGTTGGAGCCTCACTAACCTTCGGTTTTGGTTTACTGCTCCTGAGTTGGCTGCCGCGTTTTCATCCTGAGGCTGGTAGCCTTCAGGGGTCCTTGTATCACAGAGAGGGTTGGTACGTAATAGCCCTCGCTGCTGCTGCATTTACGATTGTGACCGGACTTCACGCTCTAGCTAGGAAGTGGCTAAGTATCCAACAACTGGCTCTCGGTGCCTTGATCGTCCCATTTGTGGCCGCAATCTGGCTAGGGTACATGGCTCCACTCGCCGCAATGAATATCGAGTGGCCTGTCGCGGCGGCATTAATGTCAGTGTTGTGGGTCACCATCATGGGTGAACAGACAACAGAAATGCTCGGCTGGTTTCTTGCGGTCCTATTCTCTGTTCCAGTTCTCTCGTTCTTTGTTCCAGTAGCGGAATTGCTCTGGATTGCAATGACCTTCGAATTCGCTCCTTTGCTGGCTGTGTTTATCGCAATTGGCCTGTACCTTTGCCTACCAGCCCTGGACACTGTCCTTCACCCGAATAGCTGGTGGGCCCCCACGGGAGGTGTAATCGCAGTCGGTGCCGCCCTGGGATTCGGAATCCTCAATTCCCAGACTACAGCAGAGCGTCCGGCACCTTCGACTTTGGTATACGCTTATGAACACGGAACACCTGAGGCTCTTTGGGCGACAGACCCCGTCATAGACACAATGGACTTACCTGCTCGTGAATGGGCAGTTGAGCGCACTGGCAGTGCCTTCGTGCTGATGCGTGACCTCAGTATTTTCGGCTATGACTTCGGGGCAGTTCCAGCTGCTGTCGCACCGGCAATGGATGCTCCCGAACCAGTCATAATCATCGAAACTGATATAACAATCGGTGATATGAGACGTGTGATCATCGGCGTGCGATCGCGGATCGGCTCCGAACGGCTCCGCTTCCAGTATGACCCTACTGAAGACACACGCTTGATCTCCATCAATGGAATGGTCGTCAATAATCCCGAAGAACTCACTTGGGCAGATCACTGGGGAACGCCCGAACCAATGGTCTATCTCGAACTAGAGGTACCAGTTGGTCAACCGATCAGCTTCGACATCATCGAACATCTGCTGCGTCCAGAGGAACTCCTGGGCCCAGGAGTGTTCTCGAGACCGGATTATCTCGCACCCGATATCACGCGAGAGAGTGACCGGGCAATGCTCCTTTACCGATTTCGGGAGTCCCAAGAGACTATCGAAGCAACCAGCTAATGAAATCGTTCCTCGGGCTTTGGA
>DLRL01000034.1:0-889 GCA_002501085.1 Gemmatimonadales bacterium UBA7889 | reverse complement strand
GTGCGGCCACATGACAAAGAGGGGGAAGCAGGTATGGCGTACCAAAACAGCCGACCTACCAAGATCATAGGTGTGCTTGCCATAGCAGCATTCGTCAGTGCATGCACTGACTTGAGTGGCCCAGACGCCTTCGATGACGGCTTCTTGCTAGATATGGCAGTCATCGCGGCTGATGCGACGCTTGAGGACGTTGGCACATGGAGTTTGGCATTTGCCTTCCAGCCCCGAAGTGCTCCCTATATAGCCGGTGCTGGTATACCCGGTAAGCCGGGTGGCCGGCATGGCCCCGGGCATCCCCTGTCAGGCACACGCTCCGCTAAATTTTTCGATGCAGATGGAAATGAACAAGCCGAGTATGACTCGCTAACGACCGAGCGTATCGAACACGAAAGTGATGTGAGTGGTGAAGTCGGCCGTGAAGGTTGGACAGCTCAAATAGCTCGAACCCGAAGCATCACGGTTACTGGACTCTCAGGTGAAGAGACACATCGCACCCGAAACGGAGACGGAACCGAAGAGGTAACGAAAAGCCGCCATACCGATGAGGGTACTCGCGCCTATCATATGACGGGCGAATTCACATATAACGATGTCGTCATGCCCATTCCTGGATCAGATCCACGTTATCCGATATCAGGAACGGTCACTCGCAAGGTCAACGCGAGTAGAACGAATGGTGACGAAACAAAGACACGCTCTGCTGACATCACCATCACATTTGATGGTGATGAAACAGCTACGATCGTAGTTAATGGCGAAGAGAGAGAGATCGATCTCACTACCAAACACGGGAGACATCCACTCAAGCCTAGGAAGAACAGAGGCGGAGGCTAAGCTTTTCAGCCTTGTTCTCTGACCTAGAGAACATCGAGGGCGGCGGGCTTTGCCC
>DLRL01000011.1:516-14136 GCA_002501085.1 Gemmatimonadales bacterium UBA7889 | reverse complement strand
AGGTACCTGGATATGCTGAGCGCGTATTCAGCGCTCAATCAAGGGCACAGGCACCCCTCAATTATCGCTGCAGCATTATCCCAAATGCAGAAACTGACGTTGACGTCGCGAGCATTCCATAACGATCAGATGGGGCCGTTCTTAAATGCACTGTGTGAGATGACAGGCTTTGAAAAAGCGTTACCGATGAATACAGGGGCTGAGGCTGTAGAAACTGCGATCAAGATGGTACGAAAGTGGGGTTACGAGATTAAGGGAGTGCCCGAAGACAAGGCGGAAATCATAGTTTGCGAGAACAATTTCCACGGCCGCACCACGACTATCGTGGGCTTTTCTTCTGAAGATCAATATAAAGATGGATTCGGTCCCTTTACCCCTGGCTTCGTGGAAATCCCATATGGGAACTCTGAAGCGCTCGAAGCGGCGATCAACCAAAACACGGTTGGTTTTTTGGTAGAACCGCTTCAGGGCGAGGGTGGTGTTGTCGTCCCCCCCTCAGGGTTCTTGAGCAGGGCAAGGGAACTCTGCACAACGAACCGAGTTGCCTTTATGGCGGATGAAATCCAAACGGGTCTGGGTCGCACTGGAAGAATGTTCTGCTGCGACTGGGAGTCAGTTCGTCCTGATGTTCAGATCGTGGGGAAAGCACTCGGTGGAGGTGTCTACCCAGTCTCAGCGACAATCGCAGATGCAGAATTTATGGATGTATTTGACCCAGGAGACCATGGATCGACATTCGGAGGGAATCCGTTGGGAGCTGCAGTTGGCCTAGCCTCACTAAATGTGATTGTTGATGAGAAATTGCCGGAGTGCTCAGATCAACTTGGAGGTTGGTTTATGGATCAGCTCCGCGAGCTTGAGTCACCACATATCAAAGAAGTGCGAGGACAAGGCTTGATGATTGGTGTAGTGATCAAGGAGTCAAGCGGAGTGGCTAGACCGTTTTGCGAAGCGCTTCACGCTCGTGGCATTCTTGCCAAAGAAACCCATCACCAGGTGATTCGTTTCGCTCCACCGCTTACAATTGAGAAGGAAGATCTGGGTTTTGCGCTCAGCCAAGTAAAAGAAGTTCTGAGCACATAGTAGGAGGTGCGGCTGGGCTTAGGCGCAGCGTATTCTTAAGGAAGGGGCAGTTGGAGATTGGTTGGCGCAGTTACTCAGCTCCCAGGGGGAGCCCAGTCAATTGTGCCCTGCTTAGAGGTGTCTATCTCCTTGCCTTCGCCACCCTGCAGTAAGACGTGTTCAATCTGTTCATATAGAAATGAACGGGCCTTTGGTTCACGGGGGTCCAACCCATAATGGTTGATGAGCAGAGTCTGATGCTGTAGCCAATCCTCCCAGCATGATGGGCAGATTTCAGCGAGTACCCGGTCACCAAGTTCGTTACGGAATGGAGCTTTGTTCAGAGGGGGAGTGTCTTTGCCACATCGGCGGCAATGCATACTCTCAGCGGTCATGTTGCAACTCGTCTTGGATGGCCGTTCACAGTGTGATACGAATCTACCCGCATGTACGATTTCAGGTCCCAATATCTATTCGTACTAATAGTTCCAAAGGCTATCGTGGCAAGGCTTGGCGAACTTGACTTAAAGAGTGGATTAGGGAAACGCTGCCGTGGACGCTTCTTCAGTCGGTAATTAGTTTTGAGCACTTCCAGTTTCTTTCGTTCAGAGATAGAGAGATGGCCCTCGCGAAAAAGCAACTCGCGCATCTTGAAAGGCGCCTCCTTGATGAGAGAGACAGAGCCCTCAAAGCATTAGGTTTATTCGATAAGATAGCCAAGTCCGGTCGTGAGTCAGTGGATTCTGATCTCTCTGTTTATACAGATCACATGGCAGACCAGGGCACGGAAGCTATGGAGCGCGAAAAGGCCGCAGTATCTGCAACTAAAGAAGGCCGCTATCTATATCGAATCGAAGAGGCCCTAAGGCGTCTATACAACGATCCCAAGAATTTTGGTGTTTGCCATACCTGTGGCGCTGATGTCGGCTCGGATCGTCTAGATGCGCTACCGCATGCACGCTATTGTATCGACTGTAAGAGGAAGGAAGAATCTGTGGGCTAATGCTGAGGGAAAGGCGCTCTAGCCTCGATGAATAACTTCCAAGAGCGAATCCCCGACCACTTCAATTTTCCAGCGTCTCATCCCCTCCACTTCTGCTAGGCTACTGAGATCTTGCGGGTTGGTGCGCGCTACCCTGGAAAGTACTGCATTGGAAAGCAGAGTGCCCTTTGCGATACCAAGTTTTTCTGAGAGAGCATTACGCACCAATTTGAGTGCTTCCAACAGTGCTTCTGTCTCTGGACTTGATCTCCTGCTTCTTGCTCTAGGGCGACTTGGATATGACTGAAGTTCAGACTCCGGTACCTGAGCTACAGACTCGAATATACGAACCAGGTCAGAACCCTTGTTTCGAGCCAAACCCTTAGGAAACCCCTTAATGTCAAACAATTCTCGAGTGTGCAGAGGGTTCACAACAACTGCTTCTAGTAGTGGGCCATCACCGATAATCCGGAAGAGAGCCTTATCGTTTTCTCTCGCTAGCTGGTCCCTCCACTGAAGCGCCTTCCGGAGTGCCGTTAGCTGTCGTGGCGTCAGTTCACGCGCGCCCTTCACTCGGCTGACTGGATCGATTTTCTCTGAGTGTTGGACAGCTGACGATGATTCTTCGAGTGCTCGGCATTCCTCGACTAACCAGGACTCTCTCCCTCTAGCTCGTAGTTCGCTATGCATCTGGTCGGAAAGTGTATTTAGGTATTGTGTGTCCGCAGCTGCATACTCGAGCATCCCTTCCGTTAGAGGTCTCATCGCCCAATCTGCCCGCTGGTATTTCTTGGAAAGCCCTATGCCTTGATAGTCCTTTAATAAACTTGCTAGCCCGAGCGACTCTCGACCGAGAAGTGCTGCTGCAATCTGGGTATCAAAAAGCGCACTAAGACGGATGCCAAGATCCCGGCCAAGGAGCACTAGGTCAAAGTCGGAACCGTGCATGTTGACCTGAACGTCAGGATGTTCCAGTGAGGGCCTCAGGAGCGGAGATACATTAAAGCCCAAAGCATCCAGGACGTAAGTTGCACTATCTGTCGTGATTTGGACGAGGCAGAGACGGTCTGAGTATCGGTGGAAGCCAGCCGCCTCGCAGTCCAACGCGATTCGTGAAGCTTGACCCAGGTCTTCCTTCAGGGTGTCAGCCTGTTTCTCATTTTGAATGTAAATATAGCTGTGACTGGCGATGCGATGCTCCTTCCATGATCGTTGAGGCACATGCAAAAGAAGGCAAAGAAAAGGTGCTGATTAATTAGGTGCTACCCCTGAGTTAGGAGTAGATCCCAAACAGACAAGTATTGCTCCCCTGTTCCCCTCAGACCAAGATTTGTGGACGGACTCCTCGATGGAATCTTCCTACTCTCCTTCCGTTCTGGATAGATGCTTAGAACTAAAATCATTTGTACGCTTGGCCCGGCGAGTACATCACCTGACACTATTCTAGAGTTAGTGCAGGGAGGTATGAACTTAGCTCGTCTAAATATGTCGCATGGTAAGCAGGAGGATCATCGTGCGGCGATAGGCTTCATCCGTGATGCAGCCGCCCAGGTAGGTCAGCCTGTCGGAATCATGGTGGATCTTTCAGGTCCCAAGATCCGCGTCGGTGAGCTTGAGGCATCAATAGAGCTCAAGAAAGGGAAGACCGTTCTAGTGGCACCGTACGATCAAGTGCAGCCTGGAGAAATTCCTTGCTCATACCGCCTGCTTTCACGAGAGCTTCAGATAGGGGATACTTTGCTCTTAGACGATGGCCTCCTGGAGCTTCGGTGTATTGGAACTGAGGGGGACCGGACAGAGCTGGAGGTGGTCCGTGGAGGATTACTCAAGGCCCAAAAAGGAATAAATCTTCCGGGCGTTACGCTTACGGCACCATCCTTGACCGAAAAAGATCTTTCCGATTTGGAATTTGCGCTTGAGGAAGGTGTCGAGTATGTCGCGCTTTCTTTTGTTCGTGGTCCAGAGGATGTAATCGACATCAAGAAGAGAGTGGGAGATCGGGCGCTAGTTATAGCTAAGATTGAAAAAGCCGAAGCATTACGGACTATTGAAGAGATTCTTCCTGAGACTGATGCTGTAATGGTGGCTCGAGGAGATTTGGGAGTGGAACTTCCGTTCGAGCGGGTTCCACTGGCTCAGAAGCGGATTGTAGAAATGGCCAACCTTTATGCACGTCCGGTAATTACAGCTACACAGATGCTAGAATCCATGCTTGAACATGCAAGGCCGACGCGAGCTGAAGCATCTGACGTTGCAAATGCAATTCTCGATGGTACAGATGCCCTTATGCTCTCTGGGGAGACGGCTGTAGGTCGATACCCCAGGGAGGCCCTTGAGGCACTCATCAACATTGGAACTGAGATTGAGCGCAGTGGCTTCTTGGTTCGTGGACCTCAGTACTTGACGCATCCCGGTATGGATTCACGTGGTGGCGCATCATCTCAAGAGCATGCGGTTTCAGCCGCTACAGTAGATGCTGTGCGCAGGGTGAACGCACCCGCGATCGTAGTCATAACACGCTCGGGTTTTTCCGCCAGGCTGGTTTCATCCTATCGCCCATCGGTTCCAGTATTCGCGGTGACCACCGATCGAGCTACCTATCGTCAACTCTCTATGGTGTGGGGCGTGCATCCTGTCTTGGCAGAAAATATTGAGATTTCCTACAACTCACTCACGGCATTTGGACTTAAATCTGTCCTCAGTAGTGGGGTCGGAGAGGTGGGATCTGTGATACCAGTAACCGCTGGGTATCCCTTCCATCAATCTGGATCAACGAACACGATGCGACTGGAGCATCTACAATAAGTGAGACTCACATTTCTTGGCACGGGCACATCATTCGGAGTACCTGTTGTCGGATGTGACTGTAATGCATGCACCTCTGACGATCCTCGGGATCAAAGGACCCGCCATGGCGCAGTTCTGGAGATCGATGGGGCTCACCTTCTTATTGATACACCACCGGAGCTTCGCCTTCAGCTTTTAGCAAATCAAATCAACCACATTGATGCAATTTGGTTTACACACACACATGCTGACCACGTGCATGGCATTGATGATGTGCGTGTATTTACGGTCAAAAAAGGTGATATCCCTGCATTTGTTCCGGCCGAGTACTCCAGGCATATTACCTCATATTTCAGATATATCTTCGATGATGAAATTCTCCCACCGCTAGGGAGCTCAAAGCCGCGGGCCCGCCTTCATGAGTTCAGAGCTGGAGAGTCAGTAGAGATCTTAGGGAGAGGGTTCCTGCCCATTGCAGTGCCTCACGGATCAGTTTCAGTGTACGGATTCCGCGTGGGAGGGCTGGGCTACATCACTGATGCAAAGACATTGCCTCAGGGGGCAATCACCGCTCTGAAGGGGGTGGAAGTGCTTGTTCTCAATGCTCTATGGTTTGGTAGACCACATCCCGCCCACCTCAATGTTGAGGAGGCGATTGAAGTGGCACGTGAGGTGGATGCGGCTCAGACATATCTGACACACCTGACTCATAGGGTTACCCATGCTGAACTAGAGGACCGTTTACCCAACGGAGTGATCGCTGCATATGATGGTCTCACCATCGAGGTGGATTGATGGATTCCATCCAACTTAACTATGGGAATCTGATATCACCTCGCATCACACTGGGTGTGAGCAGCGAAGATCTTGATGGTGTGATTGGAGAGAGATTCAAGGAAGTAATGGTCGCGGTAGATGCTCGCCGATCTGCTGGTGATTTTGGTTTCTTCGAACTGCCTTCCTCCTCAGTTAATTCGAAACATGTCATCACATTGGCTGAAAGTTTCCGGCAACGCTTCTCAGATGTTGTGGTGCTCGGTATTGGGGGGTCTGGGCTTGGTGCGAAAACCTTACGTGACGCTCTTCTTGGTCCCGATTGGAATAATCGCTCAAGGAAAGAGAGGGATCACTATCCTCGACTGCATGTGTTGGATAACCCGGATCCCAACACCCTAGGCGCTCTTTTCTCACGGATGGATCCTATAAAGACACTATTTAATGTGATTAGTAAGTCGGGTAAAACTATGGAAACTCTGGCTCAATACCTTGTTGCGCGCGATTGGGTTGCTAGCAGTGTCGGAGAAGAGAATGCCCTCAGGCACTTTATTTTTACTACCGACCCAAACTGTGGCCCCCTCCGACATATTGCCGAAACTGAAGAGGTCCTGACCTTACCGTTTCCTGAAAATGTTGGTGGACGTTTCTCAATCCTTTCTGCTGCGGGCCTCTTTCCGGTGGCTCTTTGTGGCGTCGATATAGAAGCCGTACTTCGTGGTGCAGCCCTGATGAATGATCGATGTCGGACAGATAAACTGAAAGAAAATCCTGGAGGGCTCCTCGCCTCTCTCCTCTATGAAGCGCACATAAAACATGGGCAAAAAATCCACGTTCTCATGCCTTATGCGGATCGACTATCCTCAACCTCGGAGTGGTTCCAGCAGCTTTGGGCTGAGAGTCTCGGTAAGCATCACTCGAAGAATGGAGAAGAGAAAGCGACTGGACCTACACCTTTGGTAGCTTTGGGTGCAAGAGATCAGCACTCCCTTCTTCAACTCTTTATGGAAGGTCCACGAGATAAAGTAGTCCTCTTTGTTAAGGTTGAAGACCATGGATCTGACGTAGCAATCCCAGATCGCCATCAAGGCCTCAAGGAAGAGATCTCTTGCCTCGGAGGACACACTATGGGCCAGATCCTCGCAGCAGAATGGCGAGCAACGGCCGAGGGTCTTCGGAGGGCCGGATGTCCAAATGGAACAATTCACCTCCCGGCAGTTAGGGCCGATACTATGGGCCAGCTTCTGATGATGCTGGAGGTTACTACAGTGATTGCTGCTGAACTATATGGAGTTGATCCACTCGGACAGCCCGGCGTGGAGTTGGGTAAGCGGCTTACATATGACTTGATAAATCAAAAGGGAAGTAGTAAGCGAGACATAGATGAATCTGATCTACAGTGGTTGATTTAGGTCAATATCTGGAATTGGCTGAGGCTGGCTTCGGAGGGAGCACTGTAAACTGAGGTGAGACAGGTAGATAGGCTGCGCCGTGGTGGCTAGATTAGCACTAAGCCCCGGCCTGGGTGCAGATGGGCCGCTGTCCGTTTGGAGGCTGATATGCGTGATCATAAAGAACTTCCCTACATCGTAATTGAGCGAGAGAGTGGGGGTGGGTTAGGTGCATTCGTACTTGGGGCTTTGGTGGGAGTGGGCTTAGGCCTGCTCTTCGCACCTAAATCTGGTGCAGAGACCCAAGAAGATCTCAAGGAACACGCTCGTAGACTTCGAGAAGCAGCTGAAGATCGCATGGGTGATCTTGAAGATCGATTAGGTGAGGCTCGGGATGGCGCGAAGGAGCACATTGAATCTGTGAAGACGGCTGTGGATGCTGGTGTTCAGGCAGCACGTGAGGCACGGGACGAACTTGAGAAGAAATTGGAGACAACCAAGGCCGCTTACCGAGCAGGTGTTGATGCGGCTCGTCAGGCAGTTCCTGATGGGATGGACGCTGAAGATATTCTAGAGGTGGTGGACTAGTCGAGCCGGATATGGCCTCAACTGGTTCTGGAATGTTAGCTAATCGTTCCGGATCTCGTCATCGCCAACTATCGTATAAAGCCCTCGTGTTTTCCCGTCAGTTTCGGGAAAAACTTATCGAAGACAACGTTTTTTTTATGGCCGGTGCGATCGCCTTTAACGTGCTGGTTTCACTGGTTCCCCTCATCGTTCTGGGAATCGGCCTAAGTGGGTATATTCTTAATGCGCGGTTCGGAGATCCCACAGAAGCCGTACTCTCTCTGATTGCTGAGAATTTTCCTCAGACGGCAACTCTCGACTTCGCTGAAGTGCTTAGGATTCCCGTCTCAGAATTAGTCGAGAGACGTTCAGGCTTCACACTCTTTGGGGTCGTGTCATTTGTGTGGCTGAGTACGCGATTGGTCGCTACCCTGCGAGTGGCTCTGCGGAAGATCTTCGATATCGGCCAGTACCGCGGAGCATTACAAGGCAAGCTTGTTGATGTGCAAGCTGTGATCGTTGGAATAATTCTAATTGCGCTTAACCTTACCGTTACGCTTCTGTTTGAAACGGTGGGTGTTGGTATGATTGGGTTGGAAGGATGGACGTTATCTCTTGTAGAACGGACTTTTGGTCACTTGCTAGCTTTGGGTTCGTTGTGGGCACTATTTCTGGCTGCATATAGGTATCTTCCAGCTCGCCGCATCTCATGGAGGACAGCATGCGTTGCTGCGACATTCGCAGCCCTGCTTCATGAGGCAATGAAGTGGGCGTTCTCCTGGTATGCCACCGACCTAGCCTACTACGGGTCTATGTTGGGCAACCTGACGACAGGGGTAGTTCTTTTCTTTTGGATCTACTATGGCTCAATCGTGTTTGTCTTGGGTGGAGAAGTGGCCCAGGTTTACACTACGGTACGCAGAGCAAGTCTAGCCGACGTCATGGACTTCAAAACGTGAGACATTGTTAAGATGATGCTCGCTATGATTTCAGCTTTGAAGGCACTCTCCTGATGTCTGTCCGCGGCACTGGTAGTGGAGCCGGCGGGCAAAAAATTGCGGCCCGTAACCGTAAGGCAAGGCACGAGTTCGAGGTTCTTGAGACCTTTGAGGCGGGAATCGAACTTAAGGGCCCTGAGGTGAAATCCATCCGCTCAGGGCATGTGTCCTTCCATGATGCGCACGGCAGGGTAGAGAGTGGAGAGGTTTGGCTTTACAGCCTCCATATTAGTCCATATGAGCAAGCAAACCGTTTCAATGTAGATCCACTTCGCCCCCGTAGGTTATTACTCAACAAGAATGAGATTCGACGGATTAGCTCAAAGGTTGGAGAGAAAGGACTGACCTTGGTCCCTCTCGAGATCTATTTCGTGCGAGGCTATGCTAAGGTAAGCCTAGGGCTTGCACGTGGTCGGAAGCTTCATGACAAACGTGAACAGCTGAAGCGGCGGCAACAGGATAAGGATGCAAGTATAGAAGTGAAGCGTGTCATGGAGACCCGATGACTGCGAAGCGTCATCCTGCTTCGGTGATCTCTGCTCTATGGCTGATGTGGACGCCCTTACCAATCTCGTCTCAAGTGACAAACGAACTACAGATAGAGGCTGTTGATGGAAGTGTCCAGCTTGTTGGATTGGATGTTGGATACGGCTTCGCGACTGTCCCTTTGACACTATTCGAGAAGCTCGGTTGGTCGACGACGGAAGCTGGTGATTTGGTCGTGCTTTTAGGGCCAGAAGAGATCGAAATTAGGTTGGGCCATGGAACCCCGTTTTTCAGATGGAATAACCAAATTCTTCAGTTCGTTGATTCCCCCTACCGTATTGAGGGAGAGACATACATCCCTGTCCAACTCCTTACCGATTTCTTTCCCAAACGCTTGCCGACACTTTACGCTTTTAATGAAGTTAATTTCACAATTCAAGCTGCAGATCCTTCCGAATGGAAAGGCGATGAACTCTCCGAAGTAAAGCCTGGGGATAGAGGGTCAAGCTCAGACACACTGCCGTCTCCTGATCCTACTGCTAACCCGAATCCAGACTTGACAACTATAGAGCAATCAAGCCCGGAGTTCATCCCCGATCTGGTAGAAGAGGAGAGGAGGATCGTCGTTATTGATCCTGGACATGGGGGTGGGGATCCTGGTGCTTTGGGACCTCAGGGATTGCGGGAAAAGGATGTTGCCCTTGCGGTTGCCAAGATCATGGAGGACCTCCTCGGCCGTGAAAAAGGAGTCGAAGTTTACCTCACACGCAGTGAGGACAGCTTCGTCCCACTTTGGGAGAGAGGGGAACTGGCTACACAATGGAAGGGAGAAAACCCTGGAGTTTTTATATCAGTGCATGCCAACTCTGTGCCAGAAAGGCCCTCAGTACGTGGGTTTGAGACCTACTCTCTTAACGTGGCACGAACCGAGCACGAGCGACGTGTTGCGGCGATCGAGAATGCCCCATTGCAAGTCCAAGGGCAAAGCATTGATCCGGACTCTGACCCAGAATTTGCCTTTCTTCTGAGAGATCTTAGTAACTCTGGCCACCAGCCTTGGTCTGTAGAACTTTCTAGGATTGTACAAGAGGAGATAAGGCGGTTTCATCCCGGCCCTGATCGTGGTATCAAACAAAGCCCATTAGCAGTTCTTACGAATGCGCTTATGCCATCGGTTTTAGTGGAGATTGGATTTCTATCCAATGAGGATGAAGGACCACTATTAGGACAAGGTCAGTTCCAAGATGAGGCTGCTCGGGCCGTGGCACGTGCGGTCATGAATTTCTTTGATCATTATCCCCCCGGAACTGGCGAAAACTGAAAGTGATGAGGTTGGAAACCGAAGCTTTGGGTGTTCGCTTCCAGAACCCTTTTTTCCTTGCGGCCGGTACTTGTGGGTTTGGTCTAGAATTGGCTGAAGTCCTAGACATTGAAGCACTCGGTGGCTTTGTCACCAAGTCAGTTACGCTTGAACCTCGGGTTGGAAATGCTCCGCCGAGAGTAGCCGAATTCAAAGGCGGAATGCTTAACTCGATCGGATTGGCTAACCCGGGGCTTGAGCGGACCAAACGGGAAAAGCTGCCTTGGATTCGTGACAATATCTGTCGACCGCGAGTATTGGTAAGTATCGCTGGGCATACTGTTGTCGAATTCTTCACACTCGTAGAGGGTCTCGATTCAGAGGATGGCTTCCTTGGTTTTGAGATCAATTTATCCTGCCCCAACGATGCTGAGCGGACTGGAGAACCGTTCGCCCTTAATCCTTCGGCTGTTGCAGAGATTATCTCCGGCTGTCGTATCCGGACTGAGCGCCCTATCGTCGCAAAATTAGCTCCGAACGACCCCGATTTATCTAGGACGGTTAAAGTTGTGACTGAAGAAGGAGCAAATGCACTAACATTAGTGAATACGCTTCCACGAGCATTACTGGACATTTCAAATGACGTACCAGAACTCGGTGCCGGGGATGGGGGGATCAGTGGTCCGGCACTTCGACCTTCAGGACTGCATGCTGTGCGGGAAGCTAGCAGCGCTACCCATCTTCCCTTGTTCGGAGTTGGAGGAGTCATGACAGCGACCACTGCAGTCGAATATGCTCATGCTGGAGCGTCTTTAGTCCAGATGGGCACGGCTTCCTTTGCTTGGCCACGTGCGGTTACAGAAGCGATAGCAGGCTTGCTACAGTGGGGCCAAGAACAACGGATCAGCGCCTGGGACGATCTGGTTTCTAGGCCACCCGGAGTAAATGCCCCGGCCAATCGACTGGAGGACCTATTTGATCCCATCGAATCCTCGGGAGAAGGTTAAGAATGGGTAGTGTCATAATTGCTCTAGATTTTCCTAGGGGTGATGAAGCTCTCAACCTGGTTGATGATCTCGGAGAAGCAGGCACGTTCTACAAAGTCGGTCTTCAACTCTATACGGCAGAAGGCCCGCGCGTGGTTCAAGCATTAAAGGATAGAGGCAAGCGTGTTTTCCTTGATCTCAAACTGCACGATATCCCTAATACTGTGGCGGGCGGGGTCCGTGTGGCTTCCCAACTTGGCGTTGATTTTCTCACCCTACACACCGTTGGTGGGGGCGCAATGTTAGAGGCTGCTCGCGATGCAGCTGGTGAGACACGGCTCCTGGGTGTCACGGTCCTGACTTCACTAGGTGCTGTTGACCTGGAGGTGACCTGGGGCCGAAAGAGTCCTTCTGTGGCGGAGGAAGTCGGACGCTTAGCGGAGCTTGCGGCTCAGCACCGAATTCATGGAGTAGTAGTTTCACCGCATGAAGCTTCTTCGATTCGCTCTAGGATTGGGCCCGAATTTCTGGTTGTGACCCCTGGTATTCGCCCGGCAGGAGTGGGTCACGATGACCAACAGAGGGTAGCCACCCCAGCTGCTGCGATAGCCGCAGGAGCAGACTATCTAGTTGTTGGCCGATCGATTACCCGTGCGAGTGATCCAGAAGCCGCTTTGTACTCCATCCTTACTGAGGTTGATCTGGCCAATACCAATGACGGATGATCACCCGGTAACACCTGGAGCGGGCCGGATGAGCCTGAAGGTCTACAATACCGCGACGAGGTCAGTCGACAAGTTTGAACCATTGGAGCAGGGTAGGGTCCGGGTGTACGCATGTGGACCAACGATTTATGACCACGCGCACATCGGGAACTTCCGCTCTTTTCTCTTCTTTGATCTGGTGCACCGGTACCTGGATTGGTGTGGTTACGAAGTGTGCTTCGTGATGAACCTCACAGATGTTGATGACAAGGTCATTGAGGCCGCGTCACGAGAAGGTGTTTCCTTAGAAGAACACACTCGTCCGTTTGGAGAGGTGTTTCTCGCAGACTCAACGGTTCTGGGGATCCGTCCAGCGGACGTGTACCCGTGCGCGACAAGATACATTGATCGCATGGTTGATTTCGTAAAGCGCTTGGTAGCATCTGAAAATGCGTATTCGGCTGACGACGGAGCGGTTTACTTCGCGATCGACAGTTTCTCAGCGTACGGGGAACTGAAGGGTATCGACACTTCCACGCTCAAGGTCGGAGCACGGGTCGATCATGATGAATATGATAAGGAAGACGCTAGGGATTTCGCATTATGGAAGGCTGCAACCGAGGAAGATGAGACTGTTGGTGCAGCCTGGGATTCCCCGTGGGGCAGGGGTCGGCCTGGGTGGCATCTTGAGTGTTCGGTAATGAGTGTGACAGAGCTTGGAGACACCCTCGATATGCACCTCGGGGGAGAGGATTTGATTTTTCCACATCACGAGAATGAAATCGCTCAGTCTGAGGCAGCAACAGGCCAGCCTTTCGTCAGAAACTGGCTCCATGTGAAGCACCTTTTTGTCGAAGGCCAGAAGATGTCAAAGTCTCTTGGTAACTTTGTAACACTGAGAGAGCTGTTGGATGAAGGTTACGATCCCGCATCGATCAGGCACCTCCTGATCTCGTCCCACTATCGTGGTGAGCTCAACTTCACTCGTAAGGGCTTGCAAGCATCTGGTTCCGCCGTTCAGCGCTTGCTTGACTTTGAGCATCGTCTTGAGGAAGTGCTAATAAATGATTTAGCCGAAGAATCACAGCTGCCTAGTCTAGCACGGAGCGCGCTAGACTCGTTTACGGTGGCGATGGATAACGACTTTAATTCTGCCGATGCCCTTGCTGCGATTTTTATTATGGTGAGTGAAGTGAACGCTGAACTTGATTTACGTCCGGCCGTAATAGAAGCCGATAGAGACCAGGTACTTAGTGTTTTACGGTCAATGGATGGAGTGCTTGGGCTCCTAGAAGTGGCACACGCTTCACGGGTAGTAGATGATGAGGTCACCACATGGGTTAAACGAAAACTTAAAGAGCGAGCCGCAGCTCGAGCGGATGGAGAGTATGCAGCAGCGGATGCGATCAGGGAGGAGTTGGAAAAGAGAGGTATTTTAGTAGAGGACAGTCCGACAGGAACTCGTTGGAAAGTGGTGGGATAGAAAGCGTCTTCCCTTTGACCGAACTGTAGCCCTGCGTAGCTTTTCCAGGGTGATGCTGGCGTAGCTCAACTGGTAGAGCAGCTGATTTGTAATCAGCAGG
>DLRL01000011.1:0-149 GCA_002501085.1 Gemmatimonadales bacterium UBA7889 | reverse complement strand
GGCTCAATCACTTACGTGGTTGGGCCACTTGCTTATGGCCCCGTAAGTCTCCCAACAGACTTCTTTTTAGGGGTTTTCTTGGGGTCAAAACAAACCTGATACCCCCCCCCAGTTTGGCAGAGGCAGGGGCATACTGGTGCAAGTCAGCA
>DLRL01000095.1 GCA_002501085.1 Gemmatimonadales bacterium UBA7889 | reverse complement strand
CGCACAACCGCACTCAATACCGAATTCTCTCCGAGTCGAGCTGATACACGGTATGTCCCGGGTTCTTCAGCAACAAAGACTCCTTCCCCATCATCATCTTCTACTTGGGCTCCTGTTCCGGTCACCGACCATTCAGGAAACCCCTGAACTTCACCATCCGGAGAATGGATCGAGGCCTGCAACCGTATCACATCTCCTGTCCGGACCTGCGCTTCCGTAGGACTGAGAGAATAGGAAAGTCCCGGGTCCGCCCTCACATTGACCACCGTCCCTCCCCTTACGGCCGCAGTCGAAGCGCTGATCCGAGCAGTTCCTTGCGCACGAGCAAAGACTAGGCCTGCAGGGTCAACCACCGCGACAGATTCGTCTGAACTCGCGTAGGTAAGATCCGGATCATCTACGATTTCTCCGAGTCGATTCCGTGCAGTTACCTGAAGCGGGAGTGCCTGTGTCGCATACGGTCGATCATTCGCTAGTTGCACTGAGAGCTCAGCAGCCGGCAACGCGCGGATTATGATGGTTACTGAACCACTTGGTCTTCCCCCAATGACCGCAGTGACACGTGCCATTCCTGGATTCAACGCGAGAACTCGACCCATTTGATCAATTGTGGCGAGTTCGGGTGTCGATGAAATCCAACGCACCGGCATTCCATTAATGGCTCGGCCTGACCCGTCGAAAGCGCGAACAGTTAGCTGCGCCGTAGCCTGAACTTCAATCTCTGAACGCTCCGGGGTCACCTCTACCCTAGTTGGAGCCACCTGGAACAGAGCTAGGATTCCCGCCACTGCAACCGCGTTAATCATGACCCACTCCCGTTACATGCTTTGGACAAACCCCTATCCCAATCAAGATGGAACTCGGGCCTATCATCGATTAAGTAAGTTTGGCGCTCACTTCACACACCGAACGCATACTCTATGCTGTGATTCTGCTCTGGCAGTCTGGTACCACTAGGTGTGAAGAACAAGACGGTGCCCCATTAAAACTGAAGGTGATTACCTACAGAATCTATTGGTGATATTGTTGAGTTATCATACATGCTCAATCGAAACCCAGTTTCGTGGAACTCTCTGAGAACCTCCACGTAGACTTCATGACTTGACCAGAACCCAGCATCACGGGTTCTTGCAGTTAGCTCAACGATGATTAGATAGATGCCGAAAGGCTTTACGCACTGGATCACAACACGGAGATAGTATCTAATGAAGAGGATATACCTAGCCTCGATGGTCGCCTTGCTGGCCTCAGTGCCGAGTACCCCGGTTGCTTCGCAAGCGTTCGGGAATGCTATCACCGTGGACGGCGATCAGGTTTTTATAGGAGAAGCCAGCTACGAAATGCGCTCTGGTGTCGTCTACGTGTTCGGACGGGATCCATCCGGGAACTGGATTCAAACGCAACGAATCGAGCCAAGCAGTGGCGAACCAGGTGATCGTTTCGGGATTGGATTAGCTAAACACGAAAACACATTACTCATCTCAGCCACACGTGCCGACGAAGGGGCTGGCGCAGTTTACGTATACCAAAACCAAAGCGGTAGTTGGATTGAATCAGGGCGACTTGAAACCGCAGACCGAAGTCCTGCTGACAGCCTCGGTACAGGACTGGCAATGAATAATGATTGGATCATGGTCGGGACAATCGCCCAGGACGATCGAACAGGCGCAGCTTATGCCTTCCGCCGTGAAGGAGAATCCTGGGTCCAGCATTCCAAGATCAGACCTGATGATATTGATGAAGGAGATACCTTCGGCTCTCGCATCGCTCTTCAGGGAAATCAGATGCTGATCTCAGCTCCTTTTGGCTCAGATGGTGAAGGTAGAGTCTATAGCTTCACCTATAGTGAAGACTCGGATACCTGGGAAAATATGGGGCAATTGCAGGCACCCGCTCTTAGTGACCAGACAATGTTTGGAGTTGACGTCGCAATCGGGGATGGCATCTCGCTAATTGGAGCTCCAGGAGCTGGAATGGGTGCGGTATTCGTCTATGCACTTGCCGGGGACACGTGGCAGCTCACATCTCTTCTGTACCCGTACGAGTCAACTGGCGGCGCAATGGAGTTTGGTGGGTCTATTGCCTTAGATGGAAATTCTGCGCTGATCGGTGCCTTCAGCGCAGTCCAGGGACAGGGGCGTGTGTTCTCTTACACGTTCAATCCAGAAACCTTTGAATGGACTGCGGCCGCTAAGATCTCCTCGGCTGAGGCTGGAAGGGCTTCCTTCGGAAGAACCGTAGGTCTTGGAGGTGATATCGCTGTGGGTGTGGCGAACGGTGCCGATCGAGGTGCCGGAGCTGCTTGGGTATTTGAGCGTGTGGATGACGACTGGACTTCCGCTGGCCGGATTACAGGTGACGTCCTGGGCATGGATGCAATTACAGGTGACGAGGTGTCCTGCTCGACGGAAGGTGAGGCTTCAGGTTTCGACTGTGAATCAGTTGACCTTGTTTCGTTTCTGCCTCTGTCTCATATGGGCGCGGAGCGTGGAATTGTAACAAACGATGTCTGGGGATGGACTGATCCTGAAACCGGTCAAGAAATCGTACTCGTAGGCATGTCTAACCAAACAGCCTTTGTAGATGTAACTGACCCGGGTATGCCAATCTACCTCGGCCGACTTCCAATGCCGGAAACTGCTACTGCCTCAACTTGGAGGGACATGAAGGTCTATCAGAATCATATGTATGTAGTTTCTGATGGAGCGGGAGAACATGGGATGCAGGTCTTTGATCTCACCCGACTCAGAGGGATGGACGGGTCGGACCCGCAGACCTTCGCTAGTGACGCGCATTATGATCAAATCGCTAGCGCACACAACATTGTTATCAATGAAGAAACTGGGTTTGCGTATTCGGTAGGCAGCAGTGGCGGAGGACAGACATGTGGCGGAGGTCTCCACATGATCAATATTCAGGACCCTTTAGCTCCTGTGTTCGCTGGTTGTTTTCAAGATATGTCGACAGGTCGGCAACGAACCGGATACTCTCACGATGCACAGTGCGTAGTATATCACGGACCTGACAGCGACTATCAGGGACGTGAAATTTGTCTTGGTTCGAATGAAACTGCGCTCTCCATAGCTGACGTGACCGACAAGTCAAATCCACTCACCATCGCAATGGCCTCCTATCCTAATGTCGGATATTCACATCAGGGCTGGCTCTCAGAAGATCACTCCTACTTTTTCATGGGAGATGAACTAGATGAAAGTGGCGGGAACGTCACCAACACTCGGACGCTCATATGGGATCTCGCCGACCTAGATGATCCAATCCTAGCTAGAGAGTACATGGCTGAAACGAAGGCAACAGACCACAATCTCTACATTCTAGGGAACACGATGTACCAATCCAACTACAAGAGTGGATTGAGAGTGCTGGATATTTCTGACCCGGAAAACCCCCAATTAGTAGGTAATTTTGATACCGTACCATACGGTGGTGATGACGCGTCCATGACCGGTTCCTGGTCGAACTATCCGTACTTCAAGAGCGGGGTTGTAGTAGTGACAAGTAGCCGTGAGGGTCTGTTCGTCGTTAGATACCGTCCACGGACAATTTCGGAGTAAGATTCATGTTACGAGTAACAGAGTCACGGGAGCCCCACCTTCGGGTGATGCTCCGACTCCTGCTCCTTGGTGTCGTCTGCTTTCAAACGCCGGCATTCTTAGCTGCCCAGGACCTCCTCTACGTAGCCAGCCAGGAAGAGGTCACAGTCTCTATAATTGATACAAGAAATAATGAGCTACTTGAAACGGTCGATTTAAAGGCACTTGGTTTCCCTGAATCATCTAAAGCGCACCACACGGCTGTGGAACCGGATGGCTCTTTTTGGTACGTATCGCTGATCTCTGCAGGAACAATTCTGAAGTTCGATCGACAAAATAGACTTGTAGGCCGATCGAACTTTGAAGCACCAGGAATGTTGAGCTTGGACCCAACATCCGACCACCTTTATGTGGGGCGTTCGATGGCGGCGGTAAACCCACCTCAACGCATTGGTGTGATACAGCGTAGTTCGATGGAAATAGAGGAAGTGGACGTCTTTTTTCCACGACCACACGCATTGGCTGTAGACCCACGCGGGAAAAGATTCTTTACCGCCAGCTTAGGTCAAAATACCGTTGCTTATGCACCCCTCGGTGTTGAGGAAGTCGACCTATATAACATTGATGGCACAACTCATACGCTCGTGCAGTTTGCTTTGTCCCCGGATGGGAACTGGATGGTCGCTGGAGGTCAGGTGAGTGGAGAATTGTTGGTTTTTGACTTAAGCAATCCTCAACCCGATCTCGTCAAATCAATCCCCGTCGGCGGACAGCCTTGGCATCCTTCATTTAGCACTGATGGAACAACTGTCTGGGTGCCCAACCAAGCAGCGAATACCGTGACCGTTGTCGACACAGAGACCTGGACAGTCGTTGATGTAATTCGACATCCGGCACTCGCGGAACCACATGGCTCAGCGGTATCACCGGACGGCAATACTGTCTATGTATCCGGACGCAATATGGCTGGTACTTACCAATCAATCAGTGGTGACCAGACTCGCCCAGGTACGGTCGTCGCAATCGATATCGATACACGTTCCGTAATCGCTGTCATTGAGGTTGGTCGCTATGCAGCTGGTATGTCAGCCTCATCAACTATAACTCGAGACTGATGACCTCTTGCTCGTCTTCTTATGAAGAGCGAAGCGCTTTCCCGGTTATCTGTATGCTTAGTACCTGTCTCGTCCTGATCGGATGTGGGGTTCGAATGGAGGAGAATCCTTCATCACAAGTGCAGCCAGGCAGATATGACCAAGGGACAGCCGAGAACAACGACCTCGCTATGCCTGAGTATATTCGCCGTATCACCCCTTTCCCTATTGTAGACCAGTCTGGCCAAGCGTATGAACATCCGTTTCTCGGCGGATTTAATATGCCACGACCCCAACTCCTGGATATCGATGGTGATGAAGACTCCGATCTCTTTGTCCAGGACGTTTCAGGTAGTGTGATATTCTTTGAGAATCGCCCAGGAGAAACTCCGCAATTTCTCTGGAGAACTAATCGATACCAGGATCTAGAAATCGGCGAGTGGTACCGATTTGTCGATCTAGACCTAGATGGCGACCATGATCTGCTCGCTGAGCAACCATTCAGCTATGTGAGATACTACCGTAACGAAGGCACACCCAGAGAGCCTCGATTTGTTGAGGTAGCTGACAGTCTAAAAGACGTTGACGGCAAGCCATTATTTTCTGACCGGCAGAATATTCCGAATGCAGCAGATATAGATTGTGACTCACAGGTCGACCTCCTTATCGGGCGTCTCGTGGGAAGAGTGACACGATATGAGCGTATCAACTCCGGCACCCTCGGCGTCCCGCAGTTCCAACACGTGACTGATTTTTTTGAGGACATTGAGATCATCGCGCAAATGGGGAGCCTGCACGGAGCAAACACGATGGCTCTTGGTGATATAGACAATGATGGAGATGAAGACCTCTTCTGGGGAGATTACTTCGAACCCGGAATACTATTCATCGAGAACACCGGAACATGTCAGTCTCCTTCACTCGGTGGAGAACCCGTCTCATTTCCTTTATCCGAACCTCTAAAAACCAGCGGCTACAACGCACCCACGATAGGGGACGTCGATGGCGACGGGGACCAAGACTTACTTGTAGGAGCACTCGGAGGGGCATTCAATCCAAATACCACGACCATAGATAATCTTTACTATCTAGAACAATCCGGACCGGGATTCTTCACGGCACAGACATCTCGCTTCGTATCCATGATCGACGTGGGAAGTGAGAGTATCCCTGTTGTCGTTGATCTCGACGGAGATCGTGACTTAGATATTCTGATCGGCAACAAGATCGAGCAGGGTGATCCACAGAACGGGAAAGTCTACCAACTAATTAACGAAGGGACCCCAGGATCCCCCAGATTTCAAATGTCGGGTGAATTTGATGTCGGTGGTGGCTACCATTTCCTCCCGGCTTTTGCCGATCTAGATGGTGATGCTGATCTCGACGCTGTCCTCGGGACCTGGGGAGACGAGCTCCGTTTCTATGATAATCAGGCAACCGATGGATCAATCCAATTAACTCTGGTCGATTCAGCAATCGCTACCCTGACTCGAGGTCGTAACGCGACGCCGACACTCGGCGACTTAGACTCCGATGGCGACGCCGACATGATCGTCGGAGAGAGTTCAGGAACACTCAACTTCTACGAGAATACCGGAACTGCCAGCCAACCAGAATTCACCCTGATAAGTGACGAATACTTAGATCTTGATGTGGGACGCCGGAGCCTCCCCGTCCTTCATGACTTCGACGGCGATGGAGATTTAGATCTTATTGTTGGCTCAGAATCAGAAGGCATTCGCCTCCTCCTGAACGAAGGCACTCGAAGCGTCCCTGAATTCACGGACTTAGGCCCGCTTCCCCTGGAACACTTCGGGTT
>DLRL01000025.1:9064-9578 GCA_002501085.1 Gemmatimonadales bacterium UBA7889 | reverse complement strand
GGCTCTCTTGGAGACGGACTACACAGCTCTGGGCCGCATCCAGAGACGCTTCGAGCGGGCAATGCGTAGCGGCGAAGTGCGCGTGACGACCGCGGCCGGAACGGACCTGCGCTTCAGCATCGGTGACCGTCCAGTGAACCAACAGGACGGCGACGCCTCAGCCGCCCGAACCGACCGCGGTCTTATCCTCATCGACCGTGAGATCGAGCTGCCAGCCGGCGCCATACGCGTCGCGCCGCTTGAGGAGACCGTTCAGGGAACGCTCGTGTTTCCGCCCTCACAGTGGAGTGACCGGCCCGTGAGCGGCCTAACCCTCACGATCGAGAACGGCGTGGTGGTGGACGTCGAGGCTGAATCCGGCCTGGATGCCGCACTCACCGAAATGGACACGGCGGGCACGCCCGGCCGGCGCTTTCGAGAGTTTGCGTTGGGGTTTAACCCCTTGTTGGCTGTCCCGGAGCGCCGGCCGTGGGTGCCCTATTACGGTTACGGCGCCGGCGTAGTGCGGCTCTCG
>DLRL01000025.1:0-8786 GCA_002501085.1 Gemmatimonadales bacterium UBA7889 | reverse complement strand
GGGGGCGGCCCGTTTTTCTTGTTATGGCGCCGGCGTAGTGCGGCTCTCGTTGGGGGACAACTCGGAATTGGGAGGGACCGTGACCGGGGGTTACGTTCGCTGGAACTTCTTCACGGACGCTACGGTGACGGTGGGAGAGGACGTATGGGTACGGGAGGGGCGGCTCACACCACCGGTAAACTGAGGGCAGCGCCACCAAATTTTTTCAGGAAACGGTGTTTCAGTGGAGGCGATGTGTGCCCTACTCTTTAAATGCCTTCAACCTTGAATCTTGATGAGCGGGCCGAACGGCTGGATCCATTAGATGCCTGACACTGAGTCAACTGGAGATCGGGCTGGGCTCCGCAGCGTCACTCGTAAAGCTCAACGCTGCAACCATCCACTCACCATCGATCTTCTTCCATATCGCCAGATACTTGCCCACATCTAGAAGGTCCCCGTCCTCTCCGGCCAAAACCATGCGATTAACGCCATACTCGTAGGCGAGGTCGCCTCCCGCCGACAGCTCCAAATGCGAAGACGAGCCGGAAAATTTCCGCACCAATCCACTCTCGAAATACTGGCTGTATAGTTGGCGAATCGCGTCCTTGCCCTCGATCTGTGGTGAACCGGCCGGTTGCACGATCCCGTCCTCAGCCCAGTAGGTCAGAGCTTCCGGCACGTTGAACGCCTCTTCCGCTGCGACCACCCCTTCAAGGCGCGCACGAAGGGCTGCCCTTTCGGCAGCGAGATCTGGCGATGTTTGATCATTCATTCTCGTACTCCTCATTCGGTCCATCCGTTGTCTTTACCATATCCTCTAGCGACTGAAGCCACCGAAGGTCCCGAGGTACACCGGGCCAAAACCGTCGAGAACTGCTCGCACCTCGTCGCTTGGTTCGCCATACACATGGAGACCGGTCGGCTCGAAACACTCAAGGAAGCGCTCGACGAACTTGGCGCCGAAGGTGCCAAGGTGAACCATCGCCGCGTCGGAGTCGGCATACCGCTCGTTGAGATGACATACGGTCCCATCCGCACTCAGGAACCACTCGTAGCCCAGTGTCCCTGCCTCACCGCGGGTGGACTCTACCATCTCGGTCATCAATTCACGCGCGTCATTGAGTTGTCCTTCGCGGACTGACATATGGACATTCCAGGAAACGGTGTCTGACATGATCGAGTGCTCCAAATAACGTGATGCTCGCCGGGAGTTTGAAACGCCGCCTAACGTCTCCGGGAGGCTGATGCGTCGCTAAATATGGTGACCGCAACCAAAACGCGCGAGCCTGTCAGCCCTGCTTTTCCCCTGTAAATGGCTGACCGCCCCCACGAGGACCCCCACGAGTCCCGGACATCTCGTTTCCGTCGACGGTTCCCGAGTAGCTCAGGTCGAAGGAGTTGCCTTGAAAGCTCAGCGTGACTGTGAAGTTGAACGAGTTGCCGTCCACGGTCCCGTTGGAAACCGCGAGCTCCTGGGGACCACTACCTCCGCCACCGCGCCCGCTTAAGCTGAACGTCATGGTCCCGGTGAGGGTCTCACCATCTTGCGCGAGCACGAGCGTGCTGGTCTGGGGGCCACCACGACCTCCCTGAGTGGAGATCTCCCAGGTACCTGTGAGATCTTGTGCAGCGCCTGGTGATGCTATGGCCGCCGAGAGAAGAAGGGTGATTGAAAGATTTCTCATGTTCATGGATGAAGCTCCTGTTCTTTCATGAAACAACCCGAAAATCTTTCCGGATCCCGGTTGTTCTTAAAGACACGGAAACAGAGCCCCATGTTGAGATTGGCTCATGACCCTGCTCTTTGAACCAGAGCGGGGTGGGCGGTGATCACTCCTGTTTGCCGATCGTGACTGTCGAGGCCACTTTTGACGTCAGTCTGCGGGACCGCACCGTATTGACGTCGGAACCGGTCCTGTCAGAGGTCGATGGTTTATCACATCCAGTAGCGGAGGTCCCATGCGTTGGAGTGTTGTACTCGGTGTCGCCGGGCTGGCGTTTCTAGCATGCGCCGAACCCGAAGAAGTTCAGGTCACGGATCGGATGAACCAGATGATTCCTCTCATCGAGCAGGGACTTCCGGTGCTCGGAATCGCCCACCCTCCGTATGCAGCCCGTCGACGACGTGGAGGTCGAGGCCAGGCAGCAGGTGAAGCACCAGGCACGCCGCCGCCGGAGCCGGATATTTCCGAGGCCGCCCGAGAATTGGTGGCGTACCAGCTTGGCGACTACGAGCTCAACACGTATTCACCGAATTCTGTGGACCGGTACAGGGAGTTCATACGGGCCATTGTCGCGGCGGGGGGCTCTGCTCGCACCCACCCGTTCGTCGCGAAGATCCCGATCATGCACACAGATCCCACTGCAACGACGCAACGCCTCATCGATCAGTTGAATGACGGGCAGGTCGTGGTGGAAATGCAGGAGGTCGAGACGGTCGAGGAGGTCAATCAGGCCATCGCGGCTATGCGGTTCACGTCGCGAGGCGGAGTACGCCCCGAGGAAGGTTTCGAACGCGCCGCGGCATATTGGGAGATGACTGAGGCAGAATATCTGGAGAAGGCCGATGTCTGGCCCATCAACCCCAACGGCGAGCTTCTCCTTTCCGTGATCATAGAAAGCCATGAAGGTGTCGCCAACGCCCGTGAGATCTCGGCCATGCAGGGCGTGGCCGTCGTCACCGTGGGCTCAGGAACACTCGGCGGTGTCTTCACGAGCACGAATTCCGAAGGGGAGAGAGTGCGCGACCAGGAGGGCTTCGAAGCCGCTGTCGCCACAGTGCTCGCAGCGTGCAAGGAGTTCAACAAGTCCTGCGCCTACCCGGCAAACAACCCTGCCCAGGTCGAAGCGCTCATGGCGGATGGCTGGGACTTCCTCATCATGCAGCGTCGCAACCAGGACTCGTTCGACGCGGTTGTAACTGGCCGCCGTCTGTCCGGAAGACCGATACCGAGCTCCTGATCGAGGAGAGGGCTAGGCTACCCAGTGGGGGGCGGGCACCCAGCCCTTCGAATGCCGTGTACTTGCTATCCCGAACAGGGGGCTGGAAAGCTAAGTCCCACCTTCTAAGTCGGGAGGACAGGGGTCGTATGTGACCGTCTCACCTTCCTCGAACCACTCGCCACACTTCCTACTCATGTAGACGACAGTATCTTGAGCGGATCTTATGGCCCTCCAGTCATTTCGTTAACCCACTCTGTTCAGGGGACTCTCATGCTCGGACTCAGAAGCGTCTCTTCACTCATCCTCTCGGCCACCATTCTCGCTGTTCAGGTCGTCACGGCGGTGCCCTCCCTAGCACAGTCGCCGACCGGCCGTGGCATTGATGCACACATGCACATCCTTAGCCCCGAGAACTGGATGGATACACCTGTAGGGGCACAGGGAATGATCGACGCAGCAATCGGTGCAGAAACCATCGTCCAGCTCATAAATGACGCGAACATTGAACGGGCAGTCCTGATCAGTGGAGCCTACTTTTTCCAGGACCACGAGCGTGCTCGGCATGAGAATGAGTTCGCTTCCCAGCAAGTTAGAGCTTATCCAGAACGCTTCATTGGCTTGTGTTCTGTCGCTCCTCTACAATCCTGGGCACTGGACGAGCTGGAGTACTGCCTCACCTCACTAGAGTTGCAGGGACTCAAGCTCCATCTCGTCGCAGAGAACATGGACCTAACCAACCCGGAGCATCTTGGGGTTATAGCAGGATTGTTTGCAAAAGCAGCCGAGCTAAAGCCCGGCCTTCCGGTTTTGATCGACTTCAACTGGCCTGATGACGCACAGACGTTCAGCCTGATACAGTTGGCATTCGCAAACCCCTCAGTCAACATTGTGATGGCTCATGGACTCGGACACCATTATTCAGAACTTGCGAGCATACACCTCTACCGCGAGTTGCTAGGAGGCTTTGGGGCGAACCTCTACATCGACATCAGCGCAACCCTGTTCCTATACCCGCCTGGGTCGCCGCCCTTCGAGAACTACATGTGGCACCTGCGTCGCTTCGGGACGGATCGGGTCCTGTTCGGTTCGGACTATCCGGTGAGCTCCACCAGTGAGACACGCGAAGCGCTCGAGGGCATGGGGTTCACACCTGAGGAACAGAGCCAAATCCTTCAGGCCAACGCGGTGAAGGTCTACGGCTTCCAGCCGTACGTGCGACGTTGAATCTCGAAATCCTCGCCTACGAGACGACGCATCTTGGCTATCTATGCTTGCGCCGCCGAGAGCTCCTCTCTAGACCCGGCACCGTGATCACCGAGATCACCCTCGATCAACAGTTGCTGATGAGCAGCTACAACACAGTGTCCGAGCGCGCGCTGGCGGATGAGGCACTCGCGCGCCACCGAGGGCACGACCTGTCCGTTCTCGTGGGCGGGCTGGGTCTCGGCTACACCGCGGCCAACGTGCTGCAATCGGAGCGCGTACGGCGCGTCGAGGTGATCGAGCTCTTCGGGGCGGTTGTCGGATTTCTGCAGGAAGGCCTGCTTCCCCTTTCCGCGAAGTTGCTCGCAGATCCGAGATTGCGCGTCCGCGAAGGTGACGCCTATGCGACGCTCCGCGAGCCGGCCGACGAACACTGGGACATCGTGCTCATCGACATCGACCACTCACCCCAGGATCATCTCGGGATCGGCAACGAGTCGTTCTATACGGAGTCCGGGCTAGTCCGCGCGAAGCACCACCTGGCGCTGGGCGGAATCCTGGCCGTCTGGTCGTATGCCGAGAGCTCTCCGTTCGTCGACGCGTTGCACGCCGCATTCGAAGTCGTCCAGGTCGTGTCGGTGAGCTACGTGAACGACCTCGTCGACGAGGAGCACACTGACTGGCTGTTCATCGCACAAGACGAGCCCGCCAGTCCTCGCAAGCAATAGAGCACTACTCACTCAGGTGACCGTCTCACCGTTTTTGTTTAAGGACGGCCACAAAACCTCATAGCGGTGTCTCGAGATACCTCGCTGTCGAACGCCTGCAAATCGCCATCTTGCTGTGAGAAGACGCGGAAGAAATCAGCCTGGTATTGATCCGCAGCTACCACATGCGGGCAATCCTTGATCCTCATGCCGATGAGCACATTCTCTGAAGTCGTTACCGGCGGGAAATTATAGAGGTAGTATTGGGAATAATCCTCGTACCCCGAATACTCGAGATCGAGATGCTCGGCCCATCGTTGCAGGGTGCTTGGATTCGAGGGGGTGTTTTCGTCCCAAGCAGAGTACGTACGCCCATGTACTGTCTCTCGAAGTCCGTTAACAATCGTTGGCGGGGAAGGATTGGCGAATTCTTGGAAATCGATCCCTCGTTTCCCCGTTTCTTGTCCGTTGAACCATAGCCCTTGATCTCGCTCGCCCTGGATGTGGAAAACCGATGGCAATGTGCTAGGGGTATTTTCTTTAAAATCGACAATCCCTTCCCGAAAATCTGAACCTCCCGTTACGGAAATGGCTTTGAACGCATAGGTGTCATTTAAGCCGGCATCGGTCAGATCGACTGGGCCACCCAATACGTACGAGAGCAAGAAGATCGCCCCAGACGAATGACCGACCCCAAAGATGTTTTCCGGGTCGATGTTGATATCAGAGGACGACTGTAACGCCTTGAGCACCGTATGAAGGAACACGAAATCGTCTCGCTCTGCCTCGAATCCTTCATGCCAGAACCACATACCGCGCGCTCCACCATCCTCAGGCGCTCGGGGAACCTCCGGTTTCATCTCGGAAAAGGCAGACATTCTGACGACGATGAAATCGTCCCGATACGGTTCCAATCTCGGTGACCAATCCAAGAAGCTCAAAACAGCTTCGTCGTCGACTGTGGGGCGACACCGGCAACCATGAAAGAACAGAACGACTGGATACGCTTCCTCACGGTTATATGAGGTGGGGAACGTAACGGAGAAATGTCGGTCGTAGCCGTTGATGTTTACGGTACCACGATTCGTCTGATCGATGTCCAAACTCGAGAATACCAGTTCGGCGTCACCAGACTGCGACGATGAGGCTGGAGTCGGGGTCCCGGAATCTCGACTTTCGTCGGGGGACACTCGAGAGCAAGCCGGCAACAGCATCATGGAACCCGAAAGTAGAAAAATGGCGGCCGCTTTGGTTCGAATCCGCATCATCTTCTTCATCTTGGCTATGTCATTTTCAGACTTGGTTGTTGAAAAATGATAAGAACACTGAGTAGCGCCACCAAATCATTTTAGGAAACGGCATTTCAGTCGCTGCGATGGGTGCGGAGTCGCATGAACCATGCCACCCTGCCATTGGCGAGGGGGGGGGTCAGTGGCAGAAGCTCTGTTCACGCTTGGCTCTGGGCGTGAAGTTCAGTTGATGGGATATCTGGAGGAGGAAGAGTCACGAGAGGCGTTGAGGCGATGGAGTGAGATCCTGCGTCCATATGGAGGTGCAGATCTCCGCCGGAGCATGATCCAACTTATTACTTCGGCAGCGCCCTTCTTTCTCTGTTGGTACGCCTCTTACCGAGCCCTGTCGTTCAGCTACTGGCTCTCCTTGGTGTTGGCGATCCCCACAGCGGGATTTCTCCTGAGACTTTTCGTGATCCAGCACGACTGCGGTCACGGATCATTCTTGAAGTCCCAGAAGACGGCGAATCGTATTGGGTTTTGGCTCGGTGTCCTGACAATGACGCCATACCACTATTGGCGGAGAACCCATGCCTACCACCACGCCCACTCTGGTAATCTAGGCTTCAGGGGCTTGGGCGATATCGACGTGATCACAGTGAGCGAATACTACGGCAGGTCTCTCCTCGGACGACTCCGTTACCGGGCCTACCGGCATCCGGTCGTCATGTTGGGGTTGGGGGGATTATTCCAGTTCGTTATCAAGCACCGCTTCCCGTGGGACACTCCGAGAAATTGGAGGCGCGAATGGCGCGATGTATGGAAGATGAACGGGGTTCTAGCGGCCATCCTCCTCTTCATGTGGCTCACGATCGGCCTAAAGACGTTCGTCCTCGTGCATCTGCCCGTCCTGTCCCTCACAGTTGCGATAGGAGTATGGTTGTTTTACGTGCAACACCAATTCGAGGACACGTATTGGCGAGAGCACGAAGATTGGGCATACGTCGACGCGGGACTGAAGGGCAGTTCACATCTCGTACTGCCGAAACTGTTACAGTGGGTCACCGCAAGCATCGGAATCCATCACGTACATCACCTGAATGCGAAGATCCCAAACTACAGGCTTCAGGAGTGCCTGGATGAGAATCCAAGGCTCCAACAGGTAACTCGGTTGACCATATGGGACGCGATCAAGACACTCAGACTGTCGCTCTGGCACGAGGATTCCCAAAGGCTGGTAGGCTTCAGAGAAGCGAAGCGCCTGGCTACTCCCTGACACAGGTCGAACCCCCTACGGCACCTCCACCTTACTCATCCGGTCCGCAAAAGCGGGCTTCGTGGCGAGCAAGATCTCATAGATCGCGCGGCGGTCTGGCGCACTTAGGTGCACGAAGTCTTCGCCAGGCTCAGCCACCGTGAGGATCTCGCCCAAACGATCGTAAATGCGGTTCAAGGCGAAGTCTGGAAGGGCGTTGAACTGGTCCGAGTAGATGAGGAAGCTGAGCGGATAACGGAAGAGACGCTGCTCTAGGTCGAAGTCTCGGAGAGATCTGCCCTGCGAATCGCTCGGTCCGCGAGCGGTAAAGTCTTTGACGAAGGTGGAGGTGCCCTGTACAGGTCCCGGGAGCGTGGCTTCATCCACGAAGAGCATGGCTCGCACCAGGCGATCCACCGCGGCGAGTGAGCGTCGCGCCAGCGTTATGAGGTTGTGAATTCGTACCTGATGTGTGAGCACCATGAGTGAGACGATGTCGCTGTGCGGCGTGAGATAACGCTCCACGTCGAAGTTGTCGCTCAGGTCTGTGACGTTGCCGCCCGCATGGAAGTCGAAGCTGCTCAGGTAGTCGGAACGGTCCCGAATGTCCGAGTCAAGCTCCGGCGCCCGCGTGTTTCCAGCGTGTCCCGGGATACCGTGTGTGCCCGTGACATACCATCCGGCCCAACGTTTCTCGAATGCGGTCCGATCGGTCGTTTGGCCTTGGTGTACCTCTTTCGACGGGTATCCGAGTCGGTCAGCGAGAACCGATCGCATGATGAGGCCGGGCACGTTCTCAGTGATGCGGGACTCGTGGCACATGAGACAGGTCGTTCCCTCACGCTCGAAGCGTGGCGGCCCCTCAGGGTTCTGTAAGAGCGTGAAGAAGACCGCGCCCCGGGAGGGGGACATCGATGCGATCTCGATGATCGGGCTTTCCTGTACCCATCCGACGTACACATCGTCGGAGAAGTAGAGCGCCCGAGGTGCCCACGGCGCGATGCGATCGGTCTGCAGGCTCGTCCTCGAGAAGACCAGGTTCTGGGACGAAATCGGAATGTCCAGAGCGGCGAGCAGCGCCGGCACGTAGCCACGAATCGAGTCGTAGGCGAGCTGCACCTCTCCCGCATCGATACGCATCCGAAGCCGGTTCACGGGATCGGTAGCTCTCTCCTGAGACTTCGGACTCCCGGTTTGCGCGGTCCCACCAGAGGCAGTGAGGACCATGAACAATAATGCGAGTATGCAACCCACCAGCACCGGAAACCCTCTCCAACTCAGACCTGTCCGCGACGTGGCCATGCACTCGCCCTATCCTTAATCAGTGATTCGAATCCTAGCGTTCTCGAGCTTCGAGTTTCGGAAGGTAGAGAACTGCTAGTGCCATTCAACCCCTTGGTAGCCTAACACCGGACTGAGCAGCGCCACCAATTCTTTTTCAGGAAACGGCGTTTCAGTAGCGGC
>DLRL01000019.1 GCA_002501085.1 Gemmatimonadales bacterium UBA7889 | reverse complement strand
TTCTGATTCAGGAGTGTTCGGTTTGGACATTTTCTTCTGCAATTGACTGGGTGCTGACCTCCTAGGTACTTGGTGCACTGGTTCATTGGCGCGAGCGCGCCATTCTGGTCACTAGGAGGCTCGTTATGTGCAGGCCCGCTGCCGCAGTGCTGTTGGTCTTTTTGTTTCTTGCCTGTTCTGGTGTGAGCCCTGATGCCGCCTCGGGACCAGAAGGGTCCCCTGAAGCATTTGATATAGTGATTCTGGGTGGGCACATCGTTGATGGCACTGGAAATGCTGGGTTTCCTGGCGACGTCGGTATTCAGAACGATCAGATTACTGCCATAACGCCAGCGGGCTTGCTAGTTAACGTCGAAACCGAACTCAGCATTGATGCCACAGATATGGTCGTATCCCCTGGGTTCATAGATATCCAAAGCCATTCTCGTTCGAGTTTTCTGGGTGATGGGGACGGACGCGTTGTATCCAAGGTGACCATGGGTGTGACCACAGAGATTATGGGAGAATCGACCACGAATGGACCCTCAAGCCCGGCAATGCTAGAAGCTGCGGGTGACGCTACCGGTTCAACCGTATTCGAGACTTTCGGTGACTGGATGAGGGCGATGGAGTCACACGGTGCTAGCGTGAACGTAGGGTCGTTCGTGGGGGCTAGCACCGTTCGCGTACTGGGCAAGGGCGAAGCGATGGGTGAGGCGGATGCAGAGGAGCTAGCCTTGATGCAGGACGCTGTACGCCAATCGATGGAAGACGGAGCATTTGGTGTAGCATCTGCATTGATCTATCCGCCTGGAAATTTTGCCTCAACCCGAGAACTCATAGAAATCAATCGGGCAGCTGCCCCTTATGGTGGTGTCTACATCACACATCTCCGTTCTGAAGCAGATTACTTTCTCGAGGCGATAGACGAAGCTATCGATATTGGTACCACCGCTGGTGTGCCCATCGAGATTTACCATCTGAAGGCCGGCGGCCGTAGGAACTGGAGTAAGGCGTCGCAGGCGGTAGCCAAGATTGATTCGGCTCGAGCAGCGGGAGTAGATATCCAGGCGAATATGTATCCCTACACAGCCGGAGGGACTGGACTGACGGCCTGTTTTCCACCATGGGCTTCGGCTGATGGAAAGCTATTCGATAACCTGGCAGATTCGGATGCACGGATGAGAATTCGCGCTGAGATCGAAAATCAGACGACTGAATGGGAGAATCTTTGTACACTCTCAACACCGGAAGGTGTGTTGCTGCTAGGATTCAATAAGCCGGATAACCAGCGCTATTCCGGACGCTACCTGTCGGATATATCCGAGGAACTTGGACAAGATTGGATTGATACTGCATTCGATCTCGTGCTGGACGAGCGCCAACGGCTTGGCACCATCTACTTCATGATGAGCGAAGAGAATGTCGCGATGCAGATTGGTCAGCCATGGATGAAATTTGGGACCGATGCTGGGGGGATAGATCCTGAGACTGCCCGAGGGCTTACTCACCCGAGGGCGTATGGGACGTTCACACGTATTCTTGGCAAGTATGTCCGTGAGGAAGGAGCAACAACTCTGGAAGAGGCAGTTCGCAAGATGTCATCAGCTGTGGCTACACGCCTCCATATCAAAAATCGAGGCTTGCTGAAGGAAGGGTTTTTCGCTGATATCGTAGTCTTCGACCCAAACACTGTCTCCGATCATGCTACGTATGATGAGCCGCACCAAGTCTCGACTGGTGTGCACTACGTCTTAGTGAATGGCGTCCCAGTTGTATCCCAGGGGGAACACACTGATCAGATGCCAGGCCGGCCAGTGTATGGGCCTGGATGGACTGGGTGGGACCGATGAGACATCTCATGCTGACTTTCACTTGGCTCCTCGCAGGGGCCTGCACAGTACAAGCCCCTGGCGGTACAACATCGCGTATTCTAGAAGAGCCTACAGAAGACACGGACGGCATAATTAGGGTTCTCGTTTACCATGATATGGAAGGGCTTACTGGCCAGTCCGACCCGAAAACATTTCGGTTTGCACACACCGACCGTTATGCCATTGGTCGCACGTATTTGACTGGAGATGTTAACGCCGTTGTCGCAGGGCTTTTCGAGGGTGGGGCTGATGAGGTGCACATTGTGGATGGTCACGGGAGTGGCAATCCTGAACCGGATCTGCTTCTTGAAGATCTAGATCCTCGAGCTGAATTAGTGAGCCGTGACGCTGTTTTCGATGCGTATGTAGATCTGATCGAGCCTGGTCTTTACGATGCGGTGGCTGTGGTCGGCATGCATGCTAAAACGGGAAGTGGTGGCTTTGCTTCACATACGTTCACCTTAGGAATTGACATCCTTTTCAACGATATGTCGGTGACTGAAACTGAGATTGTTGGCTATTCCTGGGGCCGGGTTGGTGTTCCGGTGATTTTTGCGTCGGGTGATGATCGTTTGGCATTGGATTTAGCTGGTCCTATGCCGTGGGTTGAATTCGTGACTGTAAAGACGGCCACTTCTGCCTCGACTGCGGATCCCAGGCCGGTTGATGAAGCGCGGGTTGAACTCACTGCTACGGCTCGCCATGCAATGGAAAACTACCGAAGTGCTTCATCGATGCGTCTGGAGGAACCAGTCCAAGCTGTACTCCACGCGGTTCCACCTGCAGACCTATCAATGCTCGATGGTGTTCCCGGCATCAAGTATAGAGACCAGCGCGTTAGTTTTCAGGCATCGAATTTCCGTGAGGCGTACGATGGCCTTATTGAGTTAGTGACCGTAGCTAGGGGAGGATATTCAGGCGTTCTACGTGAAGTAGCCCGACGAATGTCGGGTGAGGGCCTCGACCTAGCCTACTCGGATGCCCTGTTCGACCGTTGGCTCGATTTTGAATCAGGCAGGTGGTCGCCGCTGGAGTCTAGTCCACCATCTGGGCAGCGCACGTATCACGGATTTCGCTAGCATCCCAACTGGGATCACCTGGTTAGATTGCACTAGGTATTCTGTGGGGAAAATCTTGATACCAGTAGAACCTGAAGCTATATAGTTTTCTTGCTCCCCTGTTATCCAAACTGCACCAGGAAGCCTTGAATAATGAAGAAGATATTTACCCTCGTTTCAGTATTAGCCAGCACGGCTCTTATAGCTTGTGGTGGTGGTGAACCAGCTCAGACATCTGATAGCGCTGGTTCTGCAGGCGCTATGGCTGCTCCAGCGGCTGCTCCACCGCCAGCCATGGGTGAAATGACTATGCCGTCGTGGTTCCAAGTGGACAATGAAGCACGCACCGTGAGCATGACGATCACTGCGGGTTCAACAACTGAAAATAATTATTGGAACTTTAATGGTGTGACGAAGGGTGCGATGACTATAACCGTTCCCGAGGGGTACACCGTTACCGTCGAACTGGTTAACAACGACCCGATTATGGCTCATAGTCTGGGTATTTCCACGGAGACGTCATCTTTCAGCGGAGTTCCAGAGCCAGTGCCAGCATTTCCAGGCGCCATCACCGAAAACCCTACATCAATGGTCGACGCGACCATGCCTGGTGAAACCGAGTCCATCCAGTTCATCGTGAATCAGGCGGGTAACTACTCGATGATATGCTACACTCCCGGACACGCTCTGACAGGGATGTGGGTCTACTTTAACGTGTCGGCAGATGGCTCAGTGGGTGTGCAGCAGTAGAATCACTAGCAGGCTGTCTGTGTTCACTTAAGAGGTCCCGCTCCTATTAGAAGAAGAAAGAGCGGGATCTTCTTTCGGTTTCTCAACACAATCCCGAGCGAATCACCTCAGGGTTTACTGGCATCAACCGTCATTGGTCCTCTCAGTAGTACGGGTCCTTGTCGGGATCGCGCCTTAAGATTGAGGACTTCAACTAGGACCGAGAATCCCATCGCAAAGTAGATATAGCCCTTCGGGATATGTTGGCCCATTCCTTCAGCTACCAGGGCCATACCGATGAGTAGTAGGAACGCGAGCGCTAACATCCTTACCGTAGGATGGGCCTCGACGAACAGACTAATCGGGTTAGCTGAGATGATCATGATCAAGCCCGAGATCAGCACTGCGATCACCATTACACCCAGATCCTCTGCTAACCCAACAGCGGTGACTACGGAATCAATCGAGAATACGATGTCTAGCACAAGGATTTGCACGATAACGGACGCAAAGGAGCTAGCTCCTCCGCTTTTTGAATCACCTGGGGTCTCCCCTTCAAGCTTGTCATGGATTTCATGTGTAGCCTTGTAGAGTAAGAATAGACCGCCAGTTAGGAGGATCAGGTCTCTCCCTGAGACGCCATGCCCGAACACTTCGAAGAGTTGTTCCGTGAGCCTCATGATCCACACAATGGAGAATAGCAAGAGAATTCGTGTGCCTACCGCCAATGTGAGTCCCAACTGCCGGGCTTTCGCTCTCGACTTCACCTGGACTCGCTCAGCTATGATCGCAACAAAGATGATATTGTCGATTCCCAAGACGGTTTCAAGCACTGTAAGAGTGAGAAGGGCAATCCAAGCTTCAGGGCTGCTTATCCATTCCATATGAATCACTTACCAGTTTGAGATACTTTCGATTCTTCTGCCACCGAATAGTTAGTCCAAAGAAACACCTTCTGTTCGAATTCTTAAGAATTCTAGCTCCGTAGCTTGAAATAAGCACGCTTGAGCTACCCAGCACCATTTTTGTGCTCCGATTATCCACAGTGGCCAAGTGACTCCCAAGTCCTCATTATCCAGCTATTACTGGGAATATCTAACATATATAGTACATTGATTTGACGAATCAAAATAAGATATTATCATCAGTCATACGAGGAAGTAGCCCGCATAGGAGATCAAAGGAAGAGAGAGGAGGGGTGCAATGTCAGATGTAGAGACGATCTTGAGTGTATTTCCGCGCATTTACTTCGCCTGTCGGCCTCGGCAGGTGAGGGATCCCGTTGATGGGAGAGTATTGAGCTTCCATCAGGCTACTATTTTGTCTCACTTGGATGTGATTGACCCCACGATGGTGGGTGAATTGGCTAACCATCTGGGTGTCACAGCTTCAACGATGTCCTTGAATCTCGGTCGTCTGGAAGAAGCTGGATACGTGACCAGACAACGGGACCCTGAGGACCGAAGGGTGATGAATGTTTGCCTAACGGAAGCGGGTGATCGAGTGCGATTGGCGTACAGCACGCTCGACCCGGATCGAGTGGGACGGATGATCGATGGATTGGATCCTGTCCGGCGCCGTACTGCGGTGAATGGTTTGACCTATTTGGCTGATGCAGCGGATGGTCTGGTCAGGAGAGGGCAAGAACATGTATCAGGCCTTACGAGGTGAGTGTCTTTGCTGAATAGATGTTGGTTCGTGGCCAGGGTTGCTACTCCCGCATAGCTTGCTTTGTCTTACGGATTTCTCCTAAACCCAGAAGCTTTTCCTATGATCGCAAGTCGGGTTTCCAAAATTCAGTGGAGTTTCTTTTTTGTCGTTGTCCTATCAACGATGTCTCTTCGGGGTCAGTCAGTTGAGGGTTTGTTGACCAGGGCGGAACTAACTGACTTCACTGAAACAACCTCTTATGAAGAGGTGATGGGACTATCGAAGAGCTTAGCTGAATTATCCGACAATATTCATCTGACCACGTTCGGATATACGAATGAGGGTAGAGCCCTTCCTCTTCTTGTGGTCGGAGCTCCAGGTGCTTCAGCTGCAGCTGTGCTTGGGACTGGTAAGACTCGTGTTTATGTGCAGGGTAATATCCATGGGGGTGAGGTGTGTGGAAAAGAAGCTCTTTTGATGCTACTCCGTGGGTATGCTATGGGGCGGTATCCTAGCTGGACTGAGGAACTCGTTCTTTTAATCGCTCCTATCTATAACGCGGATGGGAATGAAAGAGTTCTGTTACGCAACCGACCTAGGCAACATGGCCCTATCGGTGGGATGGGGCAGCGTCCTAATGCTCAGGGACTGGATCTGAACCGAGACCATACAAAACTCGATTCGCCAGAGGCCCGTTCGTTGGTCCGCCTCATGACAGAATATGACCCCCATGTTGCGGTAGATCTTCATACTACGAATGGAACTCGCCACGCATACCATCTCACATATTCACCGCCACTCCATCCGAATACCCCTGCAGCGATAGACGATCTTCTCAGGCGCCGCTGGCTGCCTGAAATCACACGACTCATCAAGGAAAAACACGGTTGGGATTACTACTACTACGGTAATGCTGGAGGTCGAGGTGGTGGTTCAGGATGGCGGACGTTCGATCATCGCCCCCGATTTAATAACAACTATGTGGGGCTGAGGAATCGTGTGGCGATTCTAAGTGAAGCCTACGCGTATGCGAGTTTTGAAGATCGGGTTCTTGGGTCTCTCTGGTTCGTTGAGGAAGTCCTGGATTATGCTGAGCAAAACGCTGCAGAAATCAGAGAAATCGTGGAGGTGGCAGACCTCCAATCCGTGGTTGGAAGGGAACTCGCTACGCGAGCTGATTTCAGTCGATCGGAAACAGAGGTAACGATACTTATGGGCGAGGTAGATGAGGTCCGGCATCCGTACACGGGTGAGATCATGCTTCTGCGCCGTGATGTTTCTATCCCGACACAAATGTACGAGTACGGGACCTTCTTCCCATCTGAGACCGAGACTGCACCTGAAGGCTATTACGTACTTCCGGAGGGTGAGGCTGCGATTGAGAGACTGGAAGCACATGGGATCACAGTCCTTCGTCATGCGATAGAGGGTGACCATCTAGTCCAGCGCTTTCAAATCGATTCTACCAGGACGAGTCCGAATTCATTCCAGGGGCACAATGAGCGAACGGTTTGGGGGGAATGGGTTTCGACAACTGAGACACTCCCAGTTGGAACAGCCTATGTATCGGTTGATCAACCCCTGGGTCGGCTTGCTTTTACCTTACTGGAGCCTCGCTCCGACGACGGATTCGTTTCTTGGGCGATTCTCGATGAGGAAATTGAAGGTGGCACGCTCCCAATATTGAGGGAGAGTCCGGGAACTCGTTAGTCGGGGATCCTTTAGCTTTAGTAACTATGCTGTCAGAGTTCTTGGACACTGTGAAAGACGTGTACTTTACGGTCCTTCAGGTGCTCGATCACGGCGTCAAAACACTCGATATTTCGCCCAACGATTTCTGGTGGCGCAACTCCAGGCTGATCCCAAATGCCATTCGTGATTAGCCGGACCATGCCGGTGCACGTGTAGCCTGTGGTACGAGCCATTGAGGACGTCTCGGTCTCAGTATTGTAGTAGTCGAGTAACTCATAGGTGTGCCGGAGTGTTTTCCCTTCTTTCTCTCCCTCAACCACAATTCGCATGATAGTGAGATCGGGTTCTCCTTCTTCAAATTGCCAGGCACTAAAGAGAAGAGCTTCAGTGACATCTCTTGGTGCAGCCTGCCCTGATGCTACGAGGATGCTTTGGCTTGAGAGGAATCCGGTGTCTCTGAGCATGTGCATCTTCTCCGCATGTCCTGGATAACGCAGTGTCTTCTCTACCATCTCAGGGGCCTTAGACGACGTCAGTAGAGAGCGCAACCCATCCGTATTAAAAGCCTCCAAAGTACCCAAGCCCGGGAAGTCGACGAGCTCGATTTCAGATAGGGCGGGCAACGAGATGTTTTTCCCTCCTCTTCTTAGGCGAGCAGGTCTCGTGTACTCCTCAATTACATCGCCGGGCGAGAAGGGGGCCTTGTACTCCCAGGGCAAGGATCGTTCCACTGGGAGCCCTCCAACAAGACAGCTGAAGGAGTGCGTCACATCCAAGTGATCATCCATATGGCCAGAAATGAGATTGCTCAAGCCTGGCGCTACACCGCAGTCAACGAGGCAAGGTATGCCGGCTTCTTTGGCTAACTCGTCTAGCCCAAAGGCGTTCTCCGGAAAAAAGGAAATATCGACAACGGGCCTTCCCTCCCTGAGCACTTGCTCTACGACTCTATAGCCCATGAAGCCAGGAACTGCACCAACCACTAGGTCCGCACCTGCAACCGCCTTCGATACGGTATTCGGATCCGAAAGATCGGCAGCGATACAATCAGCCCCGAATCTGGTTAGGCGTTCAGCAGCGACAGGATCTACATCCACAACAAGGACTGAAAAATCTTCTTCTGCAGCGAGATCGCGCACGATTGCGCTACCTACTCGTCCGCCGCCAAGTACGACAATCCTCAAAATAGCTGCTCCGTATTCGAGTCTTTTGGTGAAGAGAAATCAGGTTGCGATAACCAATCTGTGCAAGGGGGGGCTCCTCATACGTTGAGTGACTCGGATGAGTGTAGCCTAAGGGCTGGTGTACTATCACTTTATCCTTCAGACTTCGTTACCCATAATACCTTTCTGGGATGGAATCCGTTATGAAAAAGAGGTCAGCAGCTATCCTGATCGCGCTTACGCTTCCCGTGGTGGCCACCGCCCAACAGCCGGGTCTCGAGCAAGCTGCTGCAACGATTACGGAAGCAGGGTACGCTCAGCGGATTAATGTGATTGCCCATGACTCGATGGGGGGTCGAAATACCCCGAGTGCAGGCCTTGAAATGACGGCGGTCTGGATCGCTGAAGAGTTGGAAACACTAGGCCTTCGGGGCGGAGCCAGAGATGGTAGCTTCATTCAGAGGTACCCACTCCGTTCCATTGTAGTCGATAGCGAGGCATCGGGCCTTAACGCTCCAGGTACTCGGTTGGTATTTGGTCGAGATCTCATCCCCGTCTCAGGAACTACCGTAACCGGTAATGCCCAAGGTGGACTAATTCTGATCTCAGGGTCCGGTACTCTCGAAACCTCTGAAGCAAGGCCGTTTGCAGGGAATCACGTGATCGTGGTCGCTCCTGCGGATTCAGATGGAGTAGATCGAAGTATGCGACAAAGGCTCTCTGCCCTAATAACTGCTGGAGCTCTCTCAGTGATGGTCACCAACTCTAGTGGTGATGAGTCCTGGACCGCGAGTGCTAGGAGGGCACTACGCCCCACCGTACGTAAGGCTTGGGGTGAGCGGAGAGCAGAAGGTTCTTTCGCACCGATTCTCCAGTTACGGATGTCAGCCCTAAGAGAGATTCTCGAGCCTCACGGAATCAATGCTAGTTCTCTTCAGGAGCGCTCGGGCAGTGATATCGAAGCCCGTCTCGTAGAGGGCCTCGAACTTACCCTTAACCAGGTGGTCCGAGACGAGGGCATCCTAGCACCTAACGTGGTTGGCATCTTGAATGGTAGTGATCCTGCCCTTGCTGAGGAGTACGTGGTCTTTTCAGCTCACATGGACCATGTCGGGATAGGTGAACCGGACGTAAATGGAGACACAATCTTCAACGGGGCTGACGACGATGCTTCAGGGACGATAGCTATAGTTTCTGTGGCAGAGGCAATGGCAGCACTGCCAGTTGCTCCTAAGAGATCGATGGTATTTCTACTTGTGAGCGGTGAGGAAAAGGGGCTTTGGGGTAGTGAATGGTATGCAGAAAATCCGAGTGCACCGATTGAGCAGTACGTCGCCAATTTCAATGCAGATATGGTTGGAAGGAACTGGTCTGACACGATAGTCGCCATAGGGAAAGAGCACTCCGATTTAGGCGAAACATTGAGGAGGGTGAATTCCGAGCACCCCGAGATTGGAATGACGGCGATCGATGATCTCTGGCCTGATGAGCGTTTCTATTTCCGATCGGATCACTACAATTTTGCCAGAAAGGGTGTGCCCATACTGTTTTTCTTCAATGGTACACATGATGATTACCATGGCCGTGATGATGAGCCTAACCGAATCGATCACGATAAAGCAGCGAGGATTGCCAAGCTGATTTTCTATCTTGGTGTTGATATCGGGAATGCTCTAAATCCTCCCGAGTGGAATCCAGAGAGCTACCGTCAGATTGTCCTAGGACGCTAGTAGGCGAGCCGTACTAGTCATCCTCGTACTAGGATGGTGTCACGGTGCCCATTAATGGAGATGGTCGGGGTCAGGATAACACGGGAACATGTGGTCTAGTCTCAGTGCCCGAAGGATCTCTGCAGTCCTCGGATGAATCTCCCGAGCCCAAACGCTCTCACTTGGAGGTGTTTGAAGGCATGCAGTGAGAACTAAGGCAAGATCGGAGACTGCTGGCTTATGGAGGTCCGTAAAATCAAAGACCACATGTGCATCCGAGTCCACGACATTTTTCCGTTGTTCGGTAATAACTGAGGTAGTACGTGGGCCTCGGGCCTGTTTATCGTTACTTTGCTTTCCGCCGTTTTTCATGGTGACCTCACCGTTGGCGTGCTAGACCCGCTCTTGTTCTTACCTAGTATCAAGAGTCATGCCAGATCGGTTTCGTTACATTCGGCCTTAATGATTGAATTGTTCTCGCTGTGGGTAGGAAAGACTATCGCAGACTGTCCCCTCTGGCACCGAGAGCCCAGGACAAGAAGATTTGCTGTATGAGACTTTCTGAAGTAGGACCTACGAATCGTGCCTGGCTGTTATCACTGCTATTCTTAGGCGTGATTCGTGTGCCAGCGCTCGCTCAGACTCAAACTCCAGTATCGGAGGTTGTGCGCCAGGGATATTTTCGGGCACTCGGAGAGTTTTTCACTCTACCTCCAACTGAGCTTGCAATTTTGAATGAATGGGAACTTGATGAAGACGAGATTCCAGTAGCCCTATTCATCGCGGACAGGACTGGCGTTTCGGCAGAAGCATTGGTGGCCCTGAGGCGTTCGGGTCGGAGCTGGGCAGAACTTGCTGCACGCTACGGGGTCAGTGCGGCTGCTCTCCATGTGCCGATACCCGAGCAGAGTTCGGCTGGTGAGATTGCTACACTATACCAACAGTACAGGAGCACCCCCGAGAGCAGATGGGCTGATATCCAACTTGAATCCGCTGAAATTGTTGCATTGATCAATGTCAGAATTTTGGCTCAAACGCTTGGGATTTCGCCAGCAGAAGTGCTTGCTCAGTCGGAGACGGCTGATTCGTTCGTTAAGCTGTTTGGCGAGTTGATCCACTAACGACTGATTCCGGAGACTCCATGGCGCGAGCGAACTTTATTCCGCTTTCTACATACGAGGAACTTCCTCCGGAAGAGATGCGGCGGGAGGCTGAGGCGTTTCTCGCTAAGATGAGACGTCGCCGCACGGTGAGGGAATTTTCTGACCGATCTGTGCCGAAGGACGTAATTGAGAACTGTATTCTAGCTGCCGGGACTGCCCCAAATGGGGCAAATCGTCAGCCTTGGCGTTTCGTCATGGTGGGTGATCCGGAACTCAAGTCCCGTATTCGTGAAGCAGCTGAAGAGGAGGAAAGGCAGTTTTACCAAGAGAAAGCCCCCAAAGAATGGCTTGATGCCCTAGAACACCTCGGAACCGATGAAAACAAGCCATTCCTTGAGGATGCGCCGTGGCTCATCGTCATATTTGCAGAGAGTTACGAGGTGCTTTCTGACGGGACTAAGTCAAAGAACTACTATGTGACAGAATCAGTCGGTATCGCCACGGGGATGCTTATCACTGCTCTTCACTATGCTGGTCTCGTTACGCTGACACATACACCCTCGCCGATGAAATTCCTCAATAACGTACTTGATAGGCCGGATAACGAACGTGCATTCCTAGTGCTTGTCTGTGGATATCCAGAGGAAGGTGCCAAGGTCCCAGAGATTACAAAAAAACCGATAGAGGATATTGCTATTGTTGTGGATCAATCTGAATAGGTATTACAGATGAGTACTCCAACACCTGACGAGTGGGTCACGATCTACGAGAAACCCACCTGAACAACATGTCGGAAGCTCGTGAAGCTTCTTGAGGAAGAAGGTGTCAGCTTCAAACGAGTGAACTATTTCTTGGAACCCCTTAGAAAAGAAGACTTGGTCGCGCTGCTCAGGAAAGGGGCTCTAGTTCCACGCGATCTGCTTCGGACCCGAGAGAAGTCTTATAGGGAGATGGGTCTAGCCGACCCCAACTTAGATGATGATACAATTCTGGATGCGATAGTGGCTGAGCCGGGGCTACTTCAACGTCCGATCGTTGAGCGGTCGGGGCGTGTTGTGATTGGTCGCCCACTCGAGAACGTGCGGAAACTCTTTTAGTCGCTACTGAATCCGGATCTCAGATTCTTAGGATGGCCTTCCTATCGCCAGGTGACCTCCATCGCAAAGAAGTGATCAAAAACCTCCCGCGTTGGATGGTTTCTCTCATTGGATTCAGGGCTTCTGATATAGAAATCTAGTTGCATCTGAGCCGGATTAACTGCTCCTGCATCAGTTCCTGTACCTGTCCGCATAGCCAGTGTTTCACGATCTCTCATCCCTTGTGTGATCATGAAGTGAATCTGGTGCTCGTCGTAGAGGGTTGCACCATCAAGCATTGCGCTTCCCCAACCCCACCCGGCAAGGTATAGAAGACTCTTAGGCCAGTTCGCATCACCGCAGCCGGCATTGCCGTGCTCATAGAGGAACGCTGCGATACCCCCATCCTGGCATGGTGAGAATTCCTCAAATCGATCGAGCTCAACCACATAGCGCCCTTCTGGAAGGTCAAGTTCAGCTCGGAATGTTCCAGTGTTAGCTCGTTCATCGACGTCAAGCTCAATCGTGCCGCCTACCGCTTGCACACTACTGCCATCATCACCCATGTGATCCCAGGGAGAAGTATCGTCTAGCGTTCCCAAGTGATAAACCTGGCTCGCACTCACGATGAAACGACCATCATAGTTAGTGTGCTGCTCAGGGGTATAGATCCCCATCTCGGTACCCGGCTGGTATCGTGCGCCTGGCTGGAGTTCACTCGATACGTTGGAAGATTCAGGCCCAGTGCACCCGATCATAGTTCCTATGCTTGCTAGCACGGGGGCTAGCAAGCGTTGCTTTTTCAATTTCAAGTCGTCACCTCGTCGAATGCGTCTTCAAGGAGATTGAGTGCTTCGAGCAATGTTTCCTCAGGAGCTCCAAATCCCAGACGCAGATAGTGGTCCATTCCAAAGTGATCACCGGGCACCACAAGGACATCTTTTTCGACTCTGAGCTTTTCGGCAAACTCTGTTGAATTGATGTTTGCGGAATAGCGGGTGAAGCAGAACGCTCCGGCATCCGGTGGGCGATATGTAAAGCGCCCTTCTTGTGTTGCCATCCACTTTTCTAAGAGCCCCAAGTTAGCACGCGTGATTTCTCTTGTGCGATCCAGAATGCGTGCCCTCGTTGCGGGCTCAAGAGCCATACAAGCAAGAACATCTGATAAAGTTGGGGGAGCGATGCTGGTGTAGTCAGTCCGGCCCCAAAGCTCCGTTACTAAGTCCGGTGGTCCGACGATCCACCCAAGTCGAAGGCCAGGCATACCATAAGCTTTCGACATCGAGTTCGTGATCAGGACACGGTCGTGGCAACCCCAAAAGGAAGATGAGATCTCTCCGTTGGTTTCAGCACCCTGGTAGACTTCATCAGACATGATCCAAGCACCATGCTGTTCAGTGAGCTCCGCGATCGCCTGCATTGACTCACGAGATAGTGCGGCCCCGGTGGGATTGTTCGGGTGCGTAATAATTACAAAGCGAGCTCCTTCATGAAGTGCCGCCTCAAGTTCAGATAGATCAGGCTGCCATCCCTCTTCTTCCACCAGATTCACTGGCAGAATCCGATTGTCGAAAGACTCAATTAGCCCCGGAACTTGTCCGTACGTGGGCAGCATAACCGCGGCTTTGCCTTGTGATTCAAAGAGGTGCCAAAAACATGTGAAATTAGCTTCTGCGCCACCTATAGTGACGAGTATGGAATCTTCTGTTGCACCTGAATAGAGTGAAGCGATTCTCTCTCTTAGCTCGTCAGACCCATTGGATTGACCGTATCCCAATTCAATTTGGTCAGTACCACTTTCCTTTCCTGCAATCTCAAAGAGTTCGCCAACCGTGAGTGGGTGCACCGCACTCTCAGAAAGGTTGTATCGCACTCGGTGCTCGTAAGTCGACTGCCACCGCTCCATGCGAAAAGGGGTATAGCGCACGTCTAGGTCTCCTTGATCAGGTGTCGAAGTCACCACTGTATGTGGGTCTGTACCGAGAGTAAACATTGGTACTCGGATCAGGCTCTAAATCAAAAGTGGCCTAAACTCAGCATCGACCTGTTAGAATTCTACCATGAGAAAGGTTCTCCTAATCATTCTGGACGGCTGGGGTCACTCCGACTTCAAGGGATCTCCGACTCCGGGGAATGCGATTGAATTCGCGAGTGTGCCACACTTCCGTGAACTCTACGATCACTGCCCTCGGACTCGACTTGCTTGCTCGGGTGTCGATGTTGGGCTTCCTGCTGATCAGATGGGTAACTCTGAGGTCGGGCACCTCAATCTGGGAGGAGGACGGGTTGTTCCGCAGGATCTAGCTCGCATTGATAAGGCAATCGCGGACGGAGTGCTTGCTGATCACCTGGGTCTTGAGATTCTCGTTGCAGGGTTAAGGCAGAGTGGAGGGGCTCTTCACATCACTGGCCTGCTCTCGGACGGAGGAGTCCACAGTCATATAAGGCACTTTGCAGCCGTCCTAAATCTTCTTCCGTCAGACATCCCGGTGCGGTTGCATTGTTTCATGGATGGACGTGACGCCTCTCCCCAGGCTGGAACTGATTACATCGAAGAAATCGGACAGCTTTGCACGAAGGGTATCGATTGGGCTGTTGCCTCAGTTATTGGTCGATATTGGGCGATGGATAGGGATGATCGCTGGGACCGGACGAGACGTGCTTACGAATTGATTGTTAACGGTCAAGCTGAAAACTGGACGGACTCTCCGGATTTCCTTGAGGAGAGCTACGCTCTTGGTGTTACCGATGAGTTCATTGAGCCCACTGGGATACGTGGTGTTGGTGAGGTGGGAATCAGCGAGGCGGATGCCTTGCTACTAATGAACTTCCGTGCTGATCGTATGCGGCAGCTTACCTCGGCAATGACTCTCAACAATTTCGATGCCTTCAAACGAGAAGGAGCTATCCCTGGTCGCGTTGTGACCATGGCTGAATACGATCCAGCACTTCCTGTCTCCGTGGCTTTTCCGCTGGAGCGTCTGGAGGCATGTCTTTCAGAACTGATCTCCCGAGAAGGGCACCAACAATTGAAAACTGCGGAAAGTGAGAAGTACGCGCACGTCACATATTTTTTTAACGGAGGAGAGGAACCCCCGTTTGATGGTGAGGATCGCATTCTCGTGCCTTCTCCAAAAGTTGCTACCTATGATCTTCAGCCCGAGATGAGCGCTCGATCGGTGGCGAATGTGGTTACGGAGGCTATTCGCGATGGGAGGCACGACTTCATTTTGGTAAATTTTGCAAATCCGGACATGGTGGGGCACACGGGTTCAATCCAAGCTGCCACCGAAGCTGTTGAAGTAGTCGATTCATGCCTTGGTGGACTGATTCATTCGGTCACAGATCACCCAGACTGGGTTGCGTTGGTCACTGCTGACCACGGAAATGCTGAGAAGATGCTCAACGACAACGGAGATGTTCATACGGCTCACACAGTTGAGCCAGTGGACTTCATCGTCTTTGATCCCCGCGATACCACACATGAACTAGAGGGCTCTGGACGCTTAGCTGATGTTGCCCCAACAGTGTTGCATTTCATGGGCATTTCTTTTCCTGAACAGATGACTGGAAAAAATCTGGTTACTACCGCAAGACGTGATGACTCGGATATCGGCGCATGAACCAGCTTGCGATCCCCTTGGAGCGCCATTGTCTGGATAATGGTCTAAAAATAGTCCTTTCCCAGGACAGCACTGTGCCGATAGTGGCAGTGAATATTTGGTATGGGGTTGGGTCTAGAAATGAACTTCCCGGCCACACGGGCTTCGCGCACCTATTTGAGCACATGATGTTCCAGGGTTCCAAGCATGTCCCTAAGAACAAGCATTTTGAACTGATCGAACGGGCTGGGGGGACCCTTAATGCGACCACCTGGTTCGATCGGACGAACTACTTCGAGACAGTTCCTTCTCGAGACCTGGAACTTGCACTTTGGCTCGAATCTGACCGGATGGGATGGATGCTTCCGGCAATGGACCAGGAGAAGCTCGACAACCAACGCGATGTCGTGAAGAACGAAAAACGCCAACGGTATGATAACCAGCCATATGGTGACTGGGACCAACGCCTTCAGGCCTTGATCTACCCAAAGGATCATCCTTATCACCACCCGGTGATTGGGTCAGTAGAAGATCTGGATGCTGCAACACTAGAAGATGTGGCCGCATTTTTTGGTACGTACTATGTCCCGAATAATGCTGTGTTAACGATCGCAGGCGATTTTGACGAGTCTCAGGTCATGGATCTTGTCCAGCGCTATTTCGGCGAGATTGAAGCCGGAGCGCCTATCCCACCACTTCCGGGAGACTCGTGTTTGGAGCCAATCATTGGTGACACTGTTCGAGAGCACGTTTTTGCAGAAGTGCCGCTGGCACGGGTCATCATGGGATTCCGCATTCCCCCCTATTCCTCAGAGGACTTTGCGGTTGCCGAGGTCTCCCGGGCACTGCTTGGAATGGGACGTGCGTCCCGTCTTTACCGTGCACTTGTTCGTGAGCGCCGTGTTGCGAAGGGGGTTGTGACTTATGCGTTCCCCCTTCTAACCAACGCCTCCATGCTTCTTACCTGGGCGACTGGATATCCTGATTCGACACCTGAACAACTTGAAGCAGCACTTACGGAAGAGATTGAAGCTTTAGTAGAAGCAAGACAAAGTGAGGTTGATCGTGCGATAGCTCTGACCGAAACAGACTTGGTGAGAGCGCTAGAGCATGTGGGTGAACGGGCTAACCTACTCTCGATGTTTAACCTCTACTTTGATGACCCTGATCGCTTGAACCACGAAATAGATCGACTCAGAGCGGTGACGGTAGAGCAAATCAGGGACTTTGCAGCCTCACAACTCGGCTCTGATAATCGGGCAGTCCTTGTTTATGAGCCAAAGAGGAAATCTTGAGTCTATTGGATCGCACCCAGCCGCCTGCAAGTGGAGAAATTCGGCAATTTGATTTTCCAGAAGTTCAGACAGGGGCGCTATCGAATGGACTTGACCTCAAGATTTGTGTACTCCCTCGGTTACCAATTGTAAGTGTCAATCTGTTTCTTCGGGCGGGGGAGGGGAGCCTGGTTGAAGGGCGGGCAGGAACTGCAGTTCTTACAGGTGATGCTCTCGAGGGCGGCACTCTGAAACGCAACGGTTCTTCACTTGCTGAAGCTCTGGAGGGAATAGGTGCAAGACTTGGGGTATCGACGGGCTGGGAAGGGACCAGCATCTCAGTATCAGTTCTAGCGGATCGACTTCCAGAAGCATTTGCTCTTCTAGCTGAAGTCACTCTGGAACCGGACTTTCCCAGTGTTGAAGTTGACCGCGTACGTGAACAACAGCTCGCGGAGATACGACAGCGTTCTATGGACCCGTCCGCTCTCGCATCGGATGAAGTTAGTCGTCGCTTCTACGCAGAGGGTCTGCCATATGCTAGGCCACAAGTAGGGACAGAATCCTCAATTAGCTCAGTGACACGTGATCAAATCAGGGGTTATGCGGAAGCTTGCTATCGTCCAGGGTCTGGAGGGTTGATCATTGTTGGTGACGTTGACCCAGAGCAGATAAAGTCACTTTCTAGTGAATATTTCGGTTCCTGGATCGGTGCTCCATCCGCGGTAGACAACTTCCGTGTTGATGCACAAACGCGGGAGCGCCGTGTTTGGATTCTTGACCGGCCTGGTTCAGTGCAGTCCGAGGTCCGATTAGGTCATGTAGGCGTTGCGCGTACAACCCCAAATTATCTTCCACTCTCGATCGGCAATCTTCTTCTTGGTGGAACTTTTACTAGCCGCCTTAATCTGAACCTCAGAGAAAGAAATGGCTTCACCTATGGAGTTAGGTCACGGTTCAGTTTTCGCTCTCAACCAGGGCCCTTCCAGGTATCCACTGCTGTGGGTAATGAGGTAACGGCCTCTGCCGTTCGGGAAATCCTTTCCGAACTAGAGTCACTTGTGGTTGACGGTGTGACACGAGAGGAAGTGGATGCAGCTCGTGACTATGCTGCCGGAGTATTCGGCTTGCATCTTGAGACTGCTGGCCAGATTGCCTCTCGACTCAATCAAATCCTCGTGTACGGTCTTCCGGACGACTACTACCATCTATACAGAGACAACATCCGTTCAGTATCAACCGAGGAGGTAACATCAGCCGTTAAGGCGCATATTCGCCCTGACGAAGTCCAGGTTGTCATCGTTGGTGATGCAGAAAGTATTTCAGGTTCGGTGGACGCCCTCGGGCTTGGGCCACTAGAAGTTGTTTGATCAGAGCCGATATGAAGCGGTAGGATGTCACATAGAGGGTCTACAGGCGTCACACAGAGAGGACGCAAGGTCGACAGACCTATTGAAGAAAGGGCATTTCCTTGTGGCATGGTGTCTGCACATGGATATGCCAGCAAAGAGTGTTCTCTATAGTTGAGGAGTTTAGACGTGGCCGGTACCCGCAAAGACGAGAGCGTCCAGCCTATTGCTCACGAGGACAAAGCTCACGAGCGAAACCTCAAGCTTCGCGAACTCAGTGACGCAGATGTAGTTCAAGCTTCACTGGACGGTGATGATCGGGCATTTAGTGAATTGGTCCGACGTTATGACCAAAGGCTACTCAATTTTGTCTATCGGACTATTGGAGATCGGGAGCGGAGTGAAGATCTGATTCAGGAAACTTTTGTTCGAGTCTATAGGCATCTACACAGGTTTGATCAGTCGAAGAAGTTCTCAACATGGATCTACACGATCTCGAGCAACCTAGCCAAGAACGAACTCAGAAATAGGTCGCGCAATCCATTGGTACTTTTCCAGACGATCAAAAAGAACTGGAGTACTGAGGACAGACCACTAGAATGGGAAGACCCGAAGTACAAACCTGATGATCTCTACAGGAAGCGCTACCTGAGGGCGAGGGTAGAGGAGGCTGTTGAGGAGTTACCAAAGCACCATAGAATGGTGTTTGTACTTCGAGAGTTGGAGGGGAAGACCTATGAAGAGATTGCGGAGATCACTGGATGTAACCTTGGGACAGTAAAGAGCCGCCTGAACCGCGCTCGCAATAATTTTGCGAAGATTATCGCACCCATGATTGAGTAAAGGACTGAGATCTGAAAATAAATTCTCTACCAAAAGAGAGCAGGTAGAGAGGACCGCGGCCCCACGGGATCAAGCCGGTGGGGCCGCAGCTGTTGGAACCCGTATGTGGTGGGTGCAGTATCAGTCTCAATGACTTGTTCCAAATACTTCAAGAATTTTTCCGATCTTATAGACGGAAACACGGCAGAGGAGGACGTACGGGCCTTCGAGGAGCACCTTAATAAGTGCTCTGCGTGTAGTCGTCACCGGCGCGTGATCGAACAAGGTTCGGCGCTCTTACGGACCCTGCCGAAGCCGAAACTGAGCGAGAACTTTGTACCTAGGCTTAGGCACCGACTTTATCATGTTGATGATCAGTATTCCCTCCGCAGTGTAGCTGCTGTTGCTACGTCGCCGGCTCTGCTAGCGATGGCAGTCATCCTGATGATCGTTTCTTGGTTACCTGTACTTAGGGATGCTACTCCTGAGATAGCTCTCGAGACGGTTGTCGTGGAGCAACCTCCCCTGCAGGTCACGCGGCAGCCCTTAGTCATGAGTTCGTCTTCATCTGGATTTGTTGTGTATCCTTTTGCCGACCTTAGTGAACAAGCACTCTCGGATTTCCGGCAAGAATTGTGGAATGAAGCTCACGCACTGCTCTTCGAGTACTCACCCCTGTCCCAACGTTCCCGACAGCGTGGTGTGCTTCGTCGCACAGGACTCGGGCAGCAACGCTAGAGAGCTAGCTTCGGCGGATTGTCTCAGGCAGCACTTTCACTGGACGAAAGCCGGCTTAGTTTGATTGAGTGACAATACCTCAACTCCCTCCCGTGCTTGCCAAGGTTCGAGGTGGTGTCTTCTATCTGCACGGTGAAGACGCTTTCCGTAAGGAACAGGTAGTTACTGCCTTGATTGATGCGCACCTCGATCCCGCGACCCAAGACTTTAATCTCGATCAACTAAGGGGTACGGAAACTGAGGTAGAAACTGTGGCCTCAATCATGGCCACTCCTCCGATGATGGCTGAATGGCGTGTAGTTGTGGTACGAGAAGTGGAAGGATTCTCTTCAGGTAAAAAGGCTCGTGACACCATGCTGGAGGTTGTTAGAAATCCGCCACCTGGTCTTGCGTTAATCCTGAGTTGCAAGGTGCCACGGGGTTCCAGAGCTAAGTTCTACCGAGACCTTTCAAGCCTATCCCATTCGGTAGAATTCAAGGCGTTTACGAGTGCCGATCTTCCGGGCTGGTTAATCAATAGAGCCCCGGAAGCTTATTCGGTGGAAATCGAGGTAGAGGCGGCGCAGGCACTCTCATCAGCGATCGGAACTAATCTAGGGGTACTAGACCGCGAACTAGAGAAACTCGCTGACTTCTTGGGAGATCGCTCACTTATAACGATCGCTGATGTTGAAGCTGTTGGAACGAAACTCCCGTCTCAGGATCGTTGGCGTTGGTTTGACCTCGTGGGTGAACGCCGATTTCAGGAAGCACTAACGGGTCTCGATATTCTGATTGGGCAAGGTGAATCAGGGGTCGGGCTCGTGATAGGCTTAGCAAACCATCTGTTGCGGTTAGGGGTCGCATCGACCAAAGGTTTCCGTAGTCTAGAGGCGGCGCTTCCACCTCATCAAAAGTGGTTGGCAAAGCGGCTGATGGCCCAATCCAAGAAATGGCCACCAGGTGAGCTCGACCCTGCTATTGAGGGATTACTCCGGGCTGACCGTCTCTTGAAGGCATCTCCGCAAAGTGATCAACACTTTGTCGAAGAATGGCTATTGGGTCTGATGTCACGGGCCCTTGCCGCATGATAGGCCGTCTAGGTGGAATCGGGCTGTTGATTCTTGCTATGTCATCCCTGGTTCCTCTCCCCGGAGGGGCTCAGACGGATGCTATTCGGCTCCAAGAGATTGAACAACTTGCACAAAATGGTCGTTCTGATGAGGCCCGGACTGCTTTATTAAGTTGGTGGGAAAAATCTCGGGTTCTCGCATCGAGAGAAGAACGCCAGTACGCCCTTTGGCTACGTGGCCGCCTTACGGTTGACCCATCACAGGCTGTAAGGGACTTCCAGCGTTTGGTCGTAGAATACCCGGCCGGGCCTTTTACTGCCCGGGCGCTTTACAGGCTTGCCCAGGAAGCTTACGAAAGAGGTCATACCGCAGATTTTGAACGGCATATGGCATCCCTCTCTCGGGACTACCCTGGCTCGTCGGTATTGGCTGAAGCCGAGGCATGGGTCAGTGGAGCAACCCCTCCTCTGGCTACGCGATCTGCAATTTCTGAGCTGCCTGTTGAGGATCAAGATGATGCCGCGACAGCACCGTATTCAGTTCAGTTGGGGGCATTCTCAAATGAGGGACGTGCCGCCGCGCTCTTCGATCTTGCTCGTGCAGCTGATCTGAATGTTAGGTTGGTACGGATGCCAGAAAGCAACTTGGTCCATGTGCGTGTAGGTCACTTTGAGACCTCGATAGAAGCGACGGAATTCTCGAGACGAGTGACCGGGCTTGGATTCACGGCGGCTGTTGTATCAGATGCACAAGATGAGGAGTTAGTCCGCAGTAGTTTGAGAGTTCCTAGTAATGACTAGGCACACTAAAATCTTCGATTACTGACGTTCATCCTTGAGCATGGGCTCCTCGAGTCTATTTTCACGTATGGCTCCGGCGGACACACCCCTGATGCAGCAGTGGCGAGAAGCGAAGGCGGATCATGCCGACTCGCTGCTATTTTTCCGCGTCGGTGATTTTTATGAATTGTTCCATGAAGATGCTGAAGAGGGCGCAAGGCTACTCGGCCTAACCCTCACATCACGGAATAACGGGGCTGCCGCTGGAGTGCCCTTGGCGGGGGTCCCTGCCAAGGCGCTTGACGAATATCTATCAAAGCTTGTGAGGTTGGGTCGACGCGTTGCGATATGCGACCAAGTTGAAGACCCTGCGGAAGCGAAGGGGATTGTCCGGCGGGAAGTCACAGAGATGATTACACCTGGGACCGTGCTTGCTGATTCACTGCTAATGAAGCAACGGAATAATTTCTTGGTGGCTCTCGTTGATGCGGAGCCGGACTCCTTCGGTATGGCTGTCTTGGACGTATCAACGGGTGAAATGTCTACACAGCTAGTTCCCGCCAATGAACTTCGTGCCGAACTTGGTCGGCTGGAGCCTTCAGAACTACTCTTGCCTTACTCGCTTGAAACTTCGGACCAGTTGACCTGGGCGGCTGGGCCATCCATTCCTCGAACTATGCGTGCGGACTGGATGTTCGACGCAGATCTCTCAACGGACGCCCTCCTGAGTTTTTTCGAAGTCCATTCACTTGATGGCTTTGGATTTCAATCTGAAGATCAATCGCTCGTGCGGGTTTCTGGGGCGCTAGTTCAGTACTTAAAAGAGATTCGCCCTGCGGGTGTGTTACACCTGAAACCGCCTCGGATCCGCCGCCCTGGCCAGATCATGCTTCTCGATGAGATGACTCGAAAAAATCTCGAGTTGATTGAGCCTCTGCGCACTGGAGAAAATGGGGGTGCGTTACTCGATGTCCTCGATGTCACTACGACACCCATGGGTGGACGGCTTCTCCGTCGTTGGGTGCTAGAGCCGCTTATTCACATGGAGGATATCTGTGTTAGACATCGCGCGGTGGAGGAGTTCGTGGAGTGCCCTGACGTCAGAAAGCGGATTCGGGGATCCCTTTCTGGCATTACAGATCTTGAGCGGCTAGCGGGCAAGGTCGGTACGGGACGGGTCACACCACGGGATCTGGCAGGGCTAAGGAGATCTCTTGAGCAGCTCCCTGAGATCCAGGCTGCAGGTATTGAGGCAAAAGATCCCCTAATTCGTGAGTGTGCGGTCGACAAGGACTGCTTGGCGGAAGTATCCGCGCTGTTGAAAAGCGCGATTTCAGATGACCCGCCGGCTACCCTCCAGGAGGGGGGGGTCGTCAAGAAGGGATGGTCGGAGGATCTGGACGAGCTTCGTGCAGTCAGAGACGGGGCACGGGACTTCATAGCAAGTCTCCAGGTTCGTGAGCGTGAAAGAACCGGTGTCGCATCTCTGAAGGTTGGCTTCAACAGAGTCTTTGGTTACTACCTCGAAGTTACTCAAGCAAACCTAGACAAGGTGCCTGTTGACTATGTCAGGAAGCAGACACTCGCGAACGCTGAACGTTACTTCACTCCTGAGCTCAAAGAATGGGAAGAGAAAGTTTTCGGGGCAGAGGACCAAATTTCACATTTGGAGACTGAGCTTTTTAGTGATATCCGAGGGCGTGTCGCGATGGAGATCGGGCGGCTACAAAACACTGCTGCGAGAATCGCAACGCTAGACGTGCTGGCGAGTTTCGCAGAAATCGCAGCCGATCACAATTATGTGCGGCCTGAGATCCACTCGGGTTTTGAGCTTGAACTTGTAGCTAGTCGACATCCTGTCGTAGAGACAATGATGCCCCGTGAGAAGTTCATTCCGAACGACATTTGTCTTGACGAGAATGGATGGATCGTGGTGTTAACAGGACCAAACATGGCGGGCAAAAGCACCGTGCTCAGGCAAGTCGGATTAATTCAACTTTTAGCTCAAATTGGATCTTTTGTACCTGCAGACCAGGCCAAAATACCGGTAGCGGATCGGATATTCACTCGTGTTGGCGCCTCCGATAATCTGGCACGGGGTCAGTCGACGTTCATGGTAGAAATGAGCGAGACCGCAGCGATCGTCCATGGAGCCACTGAAATGAGCCTGGTCTTGCTCGATGAAATTGGCCGGGGGACTTCCACTTATGATGGCGTGTCGATTGCGTGGTCCGTCACTGAATATCTGCACGAGGAACTAGGCTCAAAAACCATTTTTGCCACGCACTACCATGAGTTGACCCAACTAGGTGATCTGCTTCCCGGTGTGAAGAATATGAATGTCTTGGTTCGAGAAGTTGGATCGGATATTGTTTTTCTGCGCCGACTACTGGAGGGTGGTGCAGATCGTTCATATGGGATTCAGGTTGCCCGTCTTGCTGGCTTGCCTGACACGGTCGTAGCACGTGCGCAGGAACTCCTTGTGGAATTGGAGGGAACACACACGGGTGGAGGAGAAGGCCTCGGGAGGCATGGTATTCATCGTCCAGGATCAGAAACTAGGCCGGGCCAGCTATCGATGTTTCGGGCAGATCACCCTGCCTTGATTCGCTTGCGCGAGATCGCTCCAGATGATTTGACTCCCCGGGACGCCCTAGAACTCCTGTATCAATTGAGGGCAGCTGCACACGGAGACGAGAACGCCGAATGAAATCCACCGAAAACTTCTGTTTACAAAGGAGAATGTTGAGGGGCTTAGTAGTTCTTGGAATGCTTGTTGCAGCGTTCTCGTGCGGTGGAGAACGCGAAATTGAACAACCGATACCACTACTAGATGAGATGACAATCGATTACCCGCTAAGCCTTTGGGATCAAGCTATAGAGGGTGAAGCGTTGCTAAGGGTGCTAGTTACTGAAGGAGGTTCCGTCGACTCTGTGGAAATCTTCAGATCCTCTGGTTACTCCGCTTTTGATTCTGCAGCGGTTGCTGGAGCAATAGACCTACGGTTTAATCCGGCTACCCAAGATGGGGAGAGTATTGAGGTATGGGTGACGTTGCCTGTTCAGTTCTCTAAGCGTCCCTCACCTGATAACAAAAATTAGTGTCATATCCAACTTTATAGGGGTTACGAAAACCTTGTCTCCAATGTCTGAACGCCATAGGGAGCCATACGACAGCGTACTAGATCTGATCGGATGGACACCTATGCTACGGTTAAGCTCAGTTGTTGATGGTGCTCGCACGCCAGTCTATGTGAAACTGGAGTTCATGGGTCCAGGGGGCTCGATCAAAGACCGTATTGGTATTGGAATGATTGAGGCAGCTGAGAGGGAGGGGACTCTCAAGGCGGGTGGGACGGTCGTCGAAGCTACTGGAGGTAACACTGGGCTCGCTCTAGCGATGGCGGCTTCGCTCAAGGGATATCGTTGCATTTGTACGATGCCAGATAAGATGAGCAGCGAAAAGGTCAAACTCTTGCGTGCCTTTGGAGCGGAGGTAGTCATCACGCCTACAGCAGTGCCTCCTGATCATCCTGATCACTATCTCCAGAAAGCGCGTGCTATCACAGCTGTGACACCGGGTGCTGTGATGGCAGATCAGTTTTACAACGAGGCAAATCCACAGATCCATTATGAGACAACAGGGCGGGAGATTTGGGAACAGAGTGGGGGGCAAGTTACCCATTTCGTGGCTTCTGCTGGGACAGGGGGCACCATCACAGGTGTTGGGCGCTACTTAAAGGAAAAGAACCCGGCTATCCGAATAGTCGGTATTGATCCTGAAGGCTCTATAACGGCTCCGTTCTTCAATACCGGAGAAGTAGGAGAGGGCACTCCTTACAAAGTTGAAGGCATTGGTAATGACAAGATTCCTGGAACACTGGATCTTGATGTCGTTGACGATTACAGAGTTCTCTCGGACCAGACAGCGTTCGCGATGGCAAGGCGAATGACACGCGAGGAGGGGCTGTTTGCGGGTGGATCAGCGGGCCTCATGGTTCATGGAGCCATTGAGTTAGCTAAGCAAATTGATGATCCAAATGCTTTTGTGGTGTCACTAGTTTGTGACTGGGGTGAACGCTACCTGAGTAAGGTCTATGATGACGAATGGATGCGTGAGAATGGCTTCCTTGAGAGATCCAGGCATACAACAGCTCGTGACCTTATCGACAAGAAAATTTCTGATGCGCCTGAGCTAATCACAGTAGAACCAGGAACATCAATACGGATTGCTTTGTCAACGATTACTGCGCATGACATCGGCCAGCTGCCGGTTGTCTCCGATGGCTCTTGTGTAGGGTCGGTTACAGAAACAAGTCTGATGAGCCAAGTACTGGTGGATACCGCGCTGCTCGACAAGCCTGTCGATAGTGTGATGGCCCCCCCATTCCCAGTGATCGCTGATCATGTCGACTCTGAGGAGGTAAGGGCTCTTCTTACGCGGGGTAATGCGGCCTGTCTGGTAAGTACGAACGGACAGCTTGTGGGTATCGTCACACGTTATGACGTCGTAAGAGCCTTAACCGCATGAGAATAGCAGTCCTCATGGGAGGGGTTTCTGATGAGCGAGAGGTATCGCTGTCATCTGGGGTCCAGGTCGCAAGTGCTCTTCGTAATCTGGGTCACAAAGTCATCGCAGTGGACACTGTGAGAGGATCTTTAGATGAGGCCGAAGAGGCTCTTTTACTCAAAGCGGGGGTGGGCGCATTACCTCCACTAGTCGGAGAACTGGCATCGCTAGATGAGGTGCAGACCGTGATGCTAAGTGGTAATTCTGCACTCAGTGAAATCGATGTCTTCTTTCTTACGCTTCACGGAGGATCAGGAGAGGATGGCACCGTCCAGGCCCTTCTCGAGGTTGCTGGCGTCGCATACACCGGTAGTAACAGACTTGGCTGTTCACTAGCAATGGACAAAGAGGTTAGCAAGCGACTCTTACGACAAGCAAGTGTTCCGACTCCGGACTGGCTGTGTGGAGAATGCTCAGCTGTGGAAGTCGCCGACACATTAGGTTTGCCTGTGATCGTTAAGGCAGTATCTGGAGGTTCATCACTTCGATTGGTCCTCGCTCATGATCTCGAAGAACTCAGATCTGCGATCGATGAAACTCGTGGATGGAATGATCTGATACTGTTTGAGAGGTACCATGCGGGGCGAGAGGTTACGGTAGGGATCTTGGGAGAAGAAACACTCCCAGTCGGAGAGATTATTCCTGAGCATGAAATTTTCGACTACGAGTGCAAATACCAGCCCGGAATGGCTCAAGAAATATTTCCAGCTGACATTCCGTCGGACCTTGCTTCCAGGCTAGGAACTCTTGCGTTATCAGCTCATAAAGCACTTAGGCTTCGAGACTATTCAAGGGTAGACTTCATTATCGATAGCCAAGGAGAGCCCTGGTGCTTGGAGGCGAACGCTTTGCCCGGAATGACCTCCAATAGCTTGCTTCCTAAGGCTGCCGCTGCCGCAGGGATGGCCTTCCCCGAGTTATGTGAGCGGATTGCCAAACTCGCAGAAGTGAGAAAACAGAAGGATTCTGATTGTTCTTGAGGCGTTGTGAATTAAGGAGATAGTGATTCCGGAACATGCCTACAGGGTTAGGGTTGGATAGATTCCCTTAGTAGTAAGGTAAGATTAATAACAGAGAGAATGGCTTACTCGACCACTAGCTTTGGTTTCAGGTACATGATCACCCCTATGGTGAAGAACCTGATAATCGCTAATGTGGCGGCCTTCTTTCTAACCCTGCTGGTCGGACCAAATTTGATGTTCGACTGGTTCGCGTTCCAACCCACACAGATTTTTTTCAGGCCGTGGGGTGTGTTCACCTACATGTTCCTGCATGGTGGCTGGTGGCATCTATTCTTCAACATGCTGGTGCTGTTCTTCTTCGGCCCCCCACTTGAGGGTCGCTGGGGTGAAAATGAGTTCCTGAAGTTTTATTTCTGCTGTGGTCTTGGAGGGGTAGTACTCAGTTACCTTTTCCTGCCGGCTGTGGTGGTTGGAGCGTCAGCCGGCATGTATGGCCTGATGCTCGCCTTCGCGATGAACTGGCCGAACGTGCCGATATACATCTGGGGGATTTTTCCGGTGAAGGCCAAGTACCTCGTGAGCCTGATCGTTGTCATAGCTGCCTTGAGTGCTTTCGGAGGCAGCAATGACGGTGTTGCTCACTTCGCACATCTCGGGGGTCTAGCTGCAGGCTTTATCTACCTGAGGGCTGATTGGCGATTAAATCGGTACCTGAGTTGGCTTAAGAAAAAAACTTCTAGGAGTGGTCGTCTTACGGTTGTTCGTACTGACAGCCATGTCGGCTACTCAGCTGATAATGTTTCGGGTAAGCGACATGCAGATGATCCGGTGCTCTTTGATAGAGTTGATGAGGTTCTCGATAAGATTTCTGCGAAAGGAATGTCCTCACTGACTCCTGAAGAGTTGAAACTTCTGGATCGGGTATCCAAGCACCATCGGACTAACTAGATCCCAAGTCCGAGCCACCGTTTTTTCTGAGATCATTATTTTGTTCTAGCTCCTTAATCAGTTGTTCGCCTGAGAGTGGGTTGCGAGGTTACTGATTATGCGATTCGCTGAACGCATAGATTCGGTGTTGATCTGACCCAAAGAGGTGCTCATGGTTTCGAGATGGCAGTTTCGCATCTGTTCGCAGAAGTTTTGTTGGGCAATAACGCTACTCTTATTCACGGGCTGTGCTGGTGCACAGGTCGGCCCGCCGCCACCGGTACCAGAAGTATCTCAGAATTCTCCGGAAGTAATCCAGGTCTCTATGCCTGACGAGTCGGCCCCACAAAACCAGGCGGATAGGATTGATCTTGATACGGTTCAAGCAGGAGAGTTTGACCAGGGTAAGATGTGGACCTTTGAATTTCCTCCTATCGATTATATCACTGAGACATACGGATTCCGGCCGGACACAGAATGGTTTGAGCGGGCCCGACTAGGAGCACTTCGTATCCCGAGTTGTTCAGCATCTTTTGTGTCTCCGAATGGGTTGGTCATGACCAACCACCACTGCGCTCGGGAGTTTGTCTCCCAGGTCTCAGGAGATGGTGAGGCCTTGTTGGATCAAGGTTTTGTAGCGGAAAATCTCGAAGATGAAAGGACAGTCGAAGAATTTGAGGCAGATCAGCTAGTTGAGATCCTGGACGTCACTGATGAAGTCAACGCTCAGCTTGACCTGGTTCCTCAGGATGAGCGTGCTGGAGCCCGAGCAGAACTTCTGGATGAGATCAAAGCTCGAATTGTAGAGCAGCGTGGAGGTGAGGATTCGGGCTACGAAATAGAAATGATCTCCCTATACAACGGAGGGCGAACATCCGCCTATGTATTTCGGCGGTACACGAATGCCAAGCTAGTAATGGCCCCTGAACTGCAGATCGGTTTTTTCGGCGGTGATCCAGACAACTTTACCTATCCACGATACAACATGGATTTCGCCTTTTTCCGTCTTTACGATGACACTGGCACCCCACTTTCAAGCGACACTTACTTCCCGTTTGACCGTGACGGGCTGTCTGAGGGAGATCCTATTTTTATAGTGGGGAATCCCGGGTCAACTAGTAGGCTTCAGACCGTATCAGAGCTCGAATACCGTCGTGACGTGAGTGATCGATTCCTACTTGAAACGGTCAGGAAGCGTATGGTGGTTCTCGAAGGTTATATAGAAGAAAATCCTGAGATCGCTGAACAGTATGATTTGCGGAACCAGTACTTTAGTCTGAGTAATACTGAGAAGGCATATGAGGGACAACTCGAAGGACTTCATGACCCAGTGATCCTCGCAAAGCGAGCTGACACTGAGGCCGATTTCCAAGAGGCCATCAATACTGATCCCGCCTTGCAAGATCTTTATGGTGGTTTAGTTGATCGCATGGCAGAACTCCAGGGCTTGAAGCGGAGTCGCACGGATGTGGTTGCTGCGTTCTCAGTTTTTGGAAATCCGATTCTCGACTCATCGACTCTCATTAGGGGCTTTTTTGGGCTCCAGGTTATCTCCATGCAACAGGGCGGTGCGCCGGCTGAAGATCTCGAGTCGATGATTGATAATGTTCGAGGGACCCCCCAAATCCCCGCGGAACTCGATGTAGTGTTGATGGCCGACCGATTTAGGGACTTGGTTGAGCATCTCGGTGCTGATCATCCGGCTGTGATGAGCCTGCTTGCTGGACGCAGCCCTGAGGCGGTCGCAGAACAGGTGGTCTCGAATAGCATGCTTAATGATTCCGCTGATGCCGTAGGCGCTCTTGAGTCTGGCGGTATCGGTCCTCAGGATCCCGCGGTCCAGGCAGTTATAGCCTTTCTTCCTGCTTTCTTAGAACTGAATAGCCTTTTCGCCGAAGTCGCACCTGAGGAAGAAGCGATCGCTTCGGAACTAGGGCGCGCCCGCTTTGAAATTTATGGAACCGAAGTGCCACCTGATGCAACGTTCTCTTTGCGTATCGCAGATGGATCAGTTAGTGGCTACGAATACAACGGTACAATTGCACCTGTGTTCACTACGCTCTTCGGACTCTATGACCGTCACTATTCCCATAGCGGGAAAGAGGACTGGGCGTTACCGGATCGGTGGATGAATCCACCCAGCTCTCTTGATCTTTCTACTCCGGTAAATTTTGTATCAACAGCAGACATTATCGGTGGCAACTCAGGCTCTCCGGTTCTTGATCGTGACCTTGAGGTAGTCGGTCTGGTGTTTGACGGAAATATTGAAAGTCTCCCGGGAGATTACATATATCTGCCGGAAAAGAATCGGTCAGTGAGTGTTGATGTACGGGCTATCTTAGAGGCTCTCGATGAGATTTATGACCTTGATCGGCTCGTGCTTGAACTCACCACGGGACGTCTCTTCGAGACCGAGGAGGAAGCGGACCAGGCAGGTCGTTGATAGTCGATCCCGTGTAACACACTACCGAGGGAGCGATGGCTTTCCTGGGGATGCCCTCTGTTTAAGCCTACATATTAGGGGCCAGGACTCTTCCGCAAGGAAGTAACATCGAACATTCCGCGGTGCCTTGCCCGCCTCCTCAGGCCTTTCTACAATCCGTGTCCCCATAAGCTGAGGTGGCCCTCTAGGAGTGCCTCCTGCGACAAAATAAGGACTCGCCACTACCCGAGTTCGTCGGGTTATGAAGATGTCCCTAAATAATCGAGATCCCGGAGGACTCTGAATGGCATCGGGCAAGGAATATACCACAGAACGGATACGGAATGTCGCGGTTCTCGGGCATGGCGGCTCAGGAAAGACAAGCTTGATAGAAGCACTCTGCTTTGTGTCAGGCACCTCGAATCGTCATGGCAATGTCGATAACGGGACTGCGCTTACGATGCACACTCCCGAAGAGCATGCCCATGAAATTTCGATCCAGATGACCCCGGCCTACGCTGAGCATAATGGTGTGAAGGTCAACCTTCTGGACACGCCGGGATACTTGGATTTCACGGGTGAAGCTCTTTCTGCGGTGCGAGTAGCGGATGCCGCCATCATTGTCGTCAATGCCACCTCGGGAATCGAGGTTGGCACTGAACGCGTTTGGGAATACTGCGAGGCCCGGGGAATTCCCCGGATCTTTTTTGTTTCCATGATGGACAAAGAGCACGCTGACTTTGATGGTATGTTTCAACAAATCAAGAACCTCAGTGAGAGTGCGCTCCCTGTAGAGATTCCAGTTGGCGAAGGTCCTGATTTTGAGGGGATCATTAACCTCTTCAGTGAAAAAGCTCATATCTACAAGAAGGGGACGATCAAAGGGGAATATGACGAAACTGAAATTCCGGAGAATTTGAAGGATAAGGAAGCCCAGTGGGAGACCGAACTCCAGGAGACATTGGCCACAACGGATGAAGATCTTCTGGAGAAGTATTTGGAAGGTGGAAAAATCTCCCGCGAAGAAGCGATTGATGCGATGGCTCGTGGAATGGCACGCAACGAAATCTTCCCAGTTTTCTGTGGTGCTGCCCCACTTACGTACGGAATCAGGGCGCTCCTCAGTAAGCTCGTAGAGTTGTGTCCTAACCCGGCGGAATCAGGAGCCGAAATTGTTGGTGACCAGGAGCTTATGGCTGAAGACGAGGGGCCACTCGCCGCACTCGTCTTCAAGACTATGGCCGAGCCACATATTGGGGAGTTGTCATACTTCCGAATTTTCTCTGGTAGGGTCGCTAGCGGGGCAGAAGTTGTGAATGCATCGGATGGCCGAGCAGAGAAGCTCAACCACTTGAGTATCCCTATGGGTAAGGAGCGACATGAGGTTCCCGTACTTCATGCTGGAGACATTGGGGTCGTGGCCAAGCTCAAGCACACGCATACCAATGACACGCTCAACAACAAAGGGAAAAAACTGTCTATAGATAAGATCGCATTCCCGAGTGCGGACATTGCTGTAGCTATTAAGGGAGTTAGTCGGAACGACGAGGACAAACTTGGAGAGGTTCTGCCTAAGCTACATGAGGAGGACCCAACGTTTTCTGCTGCGTTTAATGGAGAGCTTCACCAGACTATAGCCAGAGGTGTAGGTGAACTGCATCTCGACGTTCAGTTCGAGCGCATGGAGAGAAAGTACGGGGTCAAGGTTGAAACTGGACAACCCAAAATCGCTTACCGAGAAACGATCACAAGACAGGCTGAAGGACAGGGGCGGCACAAGAAGCAGTCGGGTGGTCGTGGTCAGTTCGGGGACTGTAAAATACGAATGTCACCGAGGCCCCGGGGTGCGGGCTACGAGTTTGTTAACTCGATCAAAGGTGGGGTTATCCCGACAAAATATGTGCCGTCTGTAGACCGTGGGATAAGGGAGGCATCTGTAAATGGAGTGATAGCAAACTATCCTTTGGTCGACTTTGCAGCTGAATGCTACGACGGTTCTTACCATGCCGTCGATTCGTCTGATATCGCGTTCAAACTTGCTGGTTCGTCGGCTTTCAGAAACGTGGCCGAAAAGTGTGGGCCGGTCTTACTGGAGCCAATCATCGAAGTATCAGTAACTACTCTGGACGAATATGTTGGAGACATCATGGGGGATTTGACCTCAAGGAGGGGAAAGGTGCAGGGTATGGACACCTCCAGTGGTCGCACCACGGTGAAGGCAATGGTTCCAGAATCAGAGCTATATAAGTACGCGGCGACACTAAGGTCGATCACCCAAGGTCGCGCCCATCATACTCGTAACTTTGCTGGCTATGAGCCTGCACCGCACGAAGTCATTGAAAAGGTAAGGGCTGAGCGAGCGGCGGAGAGGTCCTGATAGATTGTGCAGCTGGTGCTGCGCACAGGTTTGGACTTGGTGACCATTCTTGAGCCGGCTTACATAAGAACTGGTAACGGCACTTGAACGAAGGCTTCCTCCTGCCTGGCTACTCGCCATATTACGGTGTCGTACCTGCGCTTCTGATAGTTTGTATACCCTACGTCTGTAATACGTCCGAGTTATCTAATACCGATCCTTCTTATCACCGGTGACTCCACATTATCGAAAGGTGACCTATGCCGTCTAAAGTCACGGCCCTCCCAGTTCGGAGAACCTTTGGTGACACCATGCGCATTGACGCGTGGTGGCTTCAGCCCGTCGTGGTTTTTGTTGTCTTCACCTCTTTTGTTATCTACTCCACATGGGCTGCGTTCCAGGGGAATAACTATTATTCGGGGAATCTGCTTTCGCCTTTCTATTCGCCGCTGATCTGGGGAGATCCGGCGCACTCATTTACCGGTACGCTAGAGCCTGGATGGTGGCCTTCCTTTCTCCCGGTATTTTCTCCAGCGTTCGTGATCCTGTGGGCGCCCGTGAGCTTCCGTCTTACCTGTTACTATTACCGTGGAGCTTACTATAAGGCCTACTGGCCTGGCCCATCGTCCTGTTCTGTAGGCACATCTCGTAAAGCTTATATGGGTGAGCGGCACTTTCCATTAATTCTACAGAACGCCCATCGATACACATTGCCCTTTGCTCTACTACTGCTTGTTTTCTTATCTCATGATGCTTGGAAAGCTCTGTGGTTTGAAACTGGGCTCGGTTCAGAGGAAGTGGGGCTCAGCGTAGGAACGGTCGTTTTGACAGCGAATGTAGTTCTCCTTGGTGGCTACACGTTTGGGTGCCATTCACTTAGGCATCTAATTGGTGGCGGGATCGATAAGCTAGCAGGGAGACCAGTTCAGAGGGCTGCATACGAGTGTGTTTCATGGTGCAACGGCCGCCATATGATTTGGGCGTGGTGTAGCCTGATTTGGGTGGCATTTGCAGATATCTATGTCCGGTTGTGTGCGATGGGAATCTGGGCAGACTGGAGGATACTCTAATGACCCAGCACCAGGTCGTAGAGTACGATGTTGTAGTGATTGGTGCCGGTGGAGCTGGTTTGCGCGCGGCGATTGAGGCCGCAACTAAGGGTGCTTCAGTTGGCTTGATCTGCAAATCTCTGCTCGGAAAAGCCCATACCGTTATGGCTGAAGGCGGCGTTGCTGCGGCCCTTGCCAATGTTGATGACCGAGACAGTTGGAAAGTCCATTTTGCCGACACGATGAGAGGTGGGCACTATCTCAATGCTTGGCGGATGGCGGAATTGCACGCACAGGAAGCACCTGAACGTGTGCGAGAACTGGAAGGCTGGGGCGCGCTCATGGACCGCACTCCAGACGGCCTTATCAACCAGCGGAATTTCGGCGGACATGCGTATCCTCGACTGGCACATGTCGGTGACCGAACGGGCCTTGAAATGATTCGCACCCTCCAGGACCATGGGATCCATGAGGGGATCGATGTGCACATGGAAGTCACAGTCAGCAAGCTCCTTATGGATGGGGGCCGATGCGCTGGTGCTCTTGCGTACGATCGAGAGCTAGGACGGTTCAAGGCTTTCAGGGCCAAGGCCGTGGTTATGGCAACTGGTGGGATCGGCCGAGCTTTCTTGGTCACTAGCAATAGCTGGGAATACACGGGTGATGGACACGCGTTAGCCTACCACGTGGGTGCGGAACTGGTTGATATGGAGTTCGTGCAATTCCACCCGACGGGTATGGTTTGGCCGCCGAGTGTGCGAGGTATCCTTGTTACCGAAGGTGTACGCGGCGAAGGTGGAATCCTGAAGAACAGCGAAGGTCGCCGCTTTATGTTCGAGGACATTCCTCCGCTCTATAAGGAATCCACTGCGGATACTCCTGAAGAGGGATGGCGTTATGTCGTAGGTGACAGGGAGGCGCGCCGTCCTCCAGAACTGCTCACGAGAGATCACGTGGCACGTAAGATCGTGAAAGAAGTCCAGGAAGGACGTGGGAGCCCTCACGGGGGGGCATTCCTCGACATTGCTTGGATCAAAGAGCATATCAAGGACTCAGAGGATCATATCAAGAAAAAACTCCCCAGTATGTATCATCAGTTCAAGGAACTGGCGGGTATCGACATTACCAAGGAGCCAATGGAGGTGGGGCCGACCACTCATTATGCGATGGGGGGTATTCGAGTGGATCCGGATTCCCAGATGTCTACAACCGTTCCAGGTCTTTTCGCAGCAGGTGAATGTGCAGCTGGACTGCACGGAGCGAACCGACTGGGAGGAAATTCGCTCTCGGATTTACTCGTATTCGGGAAGCGGGCTGGGGAATACGCTGCCGAATTCGCAGCTGGGAACACACCGGTACATCTTCAGGACGAACAGATTGACCTAGCAGTCCAAGAAGCACTCTCTCCACTAGAGAGGGACCCAGGAGCGGATGTAGGGCCTTATCGCTTACAGTATGAACTACAACACCTAATGCAGGACAAGGCGGGGATCGCCCGCGAAGAAAGTGGTCTTGCCGAAGCGTTGGATGAACTACAGGAGCTCAAGACACGGGCTCAGGCTATGGGAGCTGGTGGTAGCCGAGAGTACAATCCGGGTTGGCACACCACCTTGGATCTGCAGAGTCTACTCACGGTTGCTGAAGCCGTGGTTATGGCATCACAAGCACGAAAGGAAAGCCGTGGAGCGCACTCACGGCTGGACTATCTCGATAAGGATCCAGAGTGGGGAACGGTTAATCTTGTTCTCAAGAAAGGACATGACGGAGAAATGGAACTTCGTAGAGAAGTGATTCCAGAGATACCGGAAGAACTCCAGAAAATCATTGAGGAACAAGGTTAATGAAGACTACGACCTTTAAGGTGTGGCAGGGCAACTCCGACGGGGGTGAGTTAAAGACCTACGAAATCGAGGTTGATCAGGGCTATGTGGTTTTAGATGCTATCCATCGTATCCAGGCTGAACAGGCAAACGATCTTGCTGTCCGATGGAACTGTAAGGCAGGCAAGTGTGGCTCGTGCTCCGCTGAGGTGAATGGCTCGCCCAAACTCATGTGTATGACTCGAGTTGATGAATTACCGGCGGACCAGCCGATCACGGTCGAGCCTATGCGGACTTTTCCAATCGTTAAAGACCTCGTAACAGATGTATCGTGGAACTATGAAGTAAAGGCTTCAATCAAGCGTTTCTCTCCGAAGACCGCTGATCACGGAGATGGAAGTTGGGATATGGATCAGTATGATGTCGAACGTCCTCAGGAATTCAGGAAATGTATTGAGTGTTTCTTGTGCCAAGACGTATGTCATGTCCTCCGGGACCATCAACTTCATGACCGGTTCGCCGGGCCACGCCACTATGTTTACGTGGCAAATATGGAGATGAACCCAATTGACACGGGTGACCGGGTTGCAGAATTGAGAGAGGAACTCGGTATCGGGTACTGCAACATTACGAAATGCTGCACAAAAGTGTGCCCGGAGGGAATTACAATCACCGACAACGCAATCATTCCTCTGAAGGAGAGGGTTGTGGATCAGTCCTATGACCCTCTCGCAAGACTAATCAAATTGGTGAAGGGAAGTGGCGATTAACTGATTTGCGCCTAACCCAGATTGGATCTAGAGCGAAACCACTAGGTCGGTCTTATGACACTAATCCTCCGGTAGCTTGTCGAAGCAGCTCGGTAACCCGGTCAAGCGCTGCTGCGATGCGTTCCATCTGGGGCTCTACCAGATGCCACTCACGTTGCTCAATCGCCTCCCGGATACCCGGTAAGGTTTTAACGCCGTATCCAGTGTAGAAACCCGGAGCATAAATTGTGTGTCGGAACCACGGTCGCCCCGGAAGGCCATCCGTGTCTGTCATAGCCTGTTCAATCTTCTGTAGTATTCGATTGATTTCTGTCATGCGGACTGAGGACAGGACTCCGTTACTTAGTTGTTCACCAAGCATGCGATCCAGGTCTGTAGAAGCGTCTTCGAGTCTCGCTACCGCATTTTGGAGAGGTGCGAAATTGAAGAACGGCACCTCGTCTTTGCTCATCGGCGGATTATATGTCTGCGTTGGATCAGCTTGAAGACGGAATGCATCCATTTCAACGAGTCGGTTGTGTTGGACGGTTTCTACTCGGAGATCGTCAGCTAGCGTTACAACTTCACTCACGTAACGGTTAACAGTCTCCGAGTAATTTTCCATCCGGAGTGGAAGCACATCTGCATCAGCAAACCTTAGTGTTAGTCGGCCGGCCACCTTAGCTAGAGCAACTCCATAGCTAAAGCCTGGATCTCCAAAGCGAGTATAGTGATCAAAGGAGTCAAACTGAGAATGGTAAGAACCTCCTCCACTTTCCCCTCCGAAACTGATGTTGAGGGATCCAATCCCAAGGTGCTGAAGGAATGGTGTATAGTCTGAGCCTGAGCCAAGCGGAGCGATCCAGAGGTCTCCTTCTCTTTGCGCACTCGGATCACCTGAAACCGCTCTTGTGGCCCGAGATCGTTCCCAAACCGATACACCTGTCTGTGGATCTTCTACCTCTTTAGCAACTTGGTTGACCACACGCTCCAGTGTGTGGGAGCCGCCAGCGGAGAGAAACCCCCGACCATTCCCATCAGTATTGATGTAGAGGACTGCCTTCTCATGCAGTTCGTCTCTATGGTGCTCTGCCCATTCCGTCGAGCCGAGGAGGCCGGGCTCTTCAGCATCCCAGCCAGCGTAGACAATAGTCCGCTTCGGATGCCAGCCGGTGCGTGTGAGTTCACCCACGGCACGTGCTTCTTCCATCAGTGCAACCATTCCGGAAATCGGGTCTGCTGCTCCCATCGCCCAGCCGTCACGATGGTTACCGCGCACGACCCATTCATCTGGGAAGTCTGAACCACGCATCACGGCGATCAGGTTATAGGCTGGTGTGAGATCCCAATTGAACTCAAGGTGCAATCGTACCCGTGCCGGACCCGGACCCAGGTGATAAGTGATTGGTAATGCCCCTCTCCAGTTGGCAGGGGCGACGGGGCCTTCCATCGCACTTAGCAGCGGCAATGCGTCTGCATAAGAGATTGGAAGCACCGGGATTTTCATGATCGTAGGTGCTTCTTCGACAGTGTAGCGTTCGGCATCGACGGTGGCACCCACAAATGGGGTGAGGGGATCTCCAGGATAGAGCGGCATATCCTGTACGGCTCCTCGCTGGACTCCATGCTCCATGCGGTAAGGACCCTTCGGGTAGACATCACCCTGGAAGTATCCGTCATCTTTCGGATCGGAGAACAGAATGCAACCGATGGCTCCGTGCTCAGCCGCAACCTTAGGTTTTATGCCTCTCCACGAACCACCATATCGAGCGATGACAATCTTACCCTCCACACTGATGCCGCGGCGCTCTAGTTCCTCGTAGTCAGAGGGGATCCCGTAGTTGACGTAGACCAATTCACCTGTGACGTCTCCGTCAGCAGAGTATGCATTAAACGTTGGGAGTCGATCTTCCTCGATTCCCGACGTTTCATCTTCCACCAAGGTTGGTTCACGAAGTTGGGCCGTATAGCTGGTCGGCTCTATTAGTTCGAGTTCCCGGATTCGAGGGGTCGGGTAAAGCACCTGATATTCATCCAGACGCACTTCAAAGCCCCACGACTCGAATTGTTCGACCATCCAGTAAGCCGTTTCTCTATTGTGGGGTGAACCCGTGTAGATTGGTTTGGACACGATGTATCGCATCCATTCCTCGAGGTTGTCAGCATCTAGGTGCGAGTCGTATTGGCTCTCTAGTTCTAGTTGTCGGGCTGCTGACTCTGGAGTGAATCCCAGGACAACTTTTGGGGCCTCTTGTGCTGACGCCCCCTGGAGTTCCATGAATGCCAGGGTAAGGATCACCGAGCGAGTCAGAAGACGTGAAATTTGAACCATGATGGCAACCTCGAGTGAAGCTGGAAGATGGTTATGTGTAGTGCCCCAGTAGGGCACACAAAATAGAGCTCTTAGAGCATGGCGGAAGTACAAGCATAGATTCAGTCTCGAGCTCGTGCTCCATCAAGTGAGACTGAAATACTTCTGTGCTAGATTTTGTCATAACTCTGATGAGAGAGGGTTTCCTTGGGTCTGAGTGCAGCTCTAATTAGCTGTCACTTGGGCGAGTTAAGAGTCAGTGACTCGTGCCCCCTTGCCTGGATAGGGCTTTTCAGTTTAGGCTCCCCGCGGCCGCGGGGACTCACGCGAATTTGGGATGATGGCGCTTGAGTCCTTATCCTCCACACAACACGATAAAACACACACACAGACGCCCATGACCCCCAAAGAATTTTTTAAGCTTGCCGAAGAACACGGTGCCGAAATGGTAGACCTAAAGTTTACGGACTTTCTTGGCGCGTGGCAGCATTGTTCCTACCCAATCGATACTTGGGATGAGGGGACTTTCGAGGATGGTGTAGGTTTCGACGGCTCTTCAATTCGGGGATGGCAAGGCATTCATGAATCTGACATGCTGGCTGTTCCTGATGCCTCAACAGCCCGCATAGACCCGTTCTTCGCGCGCCCAACCGTCAGTGTGCTAGCGAATATCGTAGATCCAGTAACGAGGGAGGACTATTCCCGTGACCCGCGTCACGTAGCTCGCAAGGCGATTGAGCACATGAAGGGTACGGGTATCGCAGATGCGTGCTACATCGGTCCGGAGCCAGAATTCTTCATCTTTGATGATGTTCGTTACGAACAGAACGAGCATAGCGGCTACTATGAGATCGATTCTGTAGAGGGGGCTTGGAATACCTCTCGTTACGAGGAACCCAACCTAGGGTATAAGCCACGGTACAAGGGTGGCTACTTTCCAGTCAGCCCCACAGATAGCTATCACGAGCTCCGGGGAGAGATGGTCTATACGATGCGCGATTTGGGCATGGTGGTAGAGGCTCATCACCATGAGGTGGGTACTGCCGGCCAAGGTGAAATAGATCTTGAGTTCACTGAACTTTTGCACATGGCAGATCAGTTGGGTTGGTTTAAGTACATCATTCGCAATGTTGCAAAACAGCATGGTAAAACTGTCACGTTCATGCCGAAGCCGATTTTCAATGACAACGGGAGCGGGATGCATACCCATCTCTCCCTCTGGAAAGATGGCACACCTCTCTTCGCGGGTGATGGATATGCAGGACTAAGCACAATGTGTATGCACGCCATTGGTGGTGTGCTCCGTCATGCACGTGCCCTACTTGCTTTTGCTGCTCCTACGAGCAACTCATACCGACGCCTAGTCCCAGGCTTTGAGGCTCCAGTGAATCTTGCCTATTCAAAACGGAACCGCTCAGCAGCAGTTCGCATTCCTATGTATTCGAACAGCCCTAAGGCGAAACGCCTTGAGTTTCGTTGTCCCGATCCGAGTGCTAACGGCTACCTGATGTTTTCAGCGATGCTTATGGCGGCGCTCGATGGAATCGAAAATGAAGTTGATCCAGGTGCTCCGCTTGACCGGGATATCTATGACATGAGCCGAGAAGAACTCGCGCAGTATGGGCAGACGCCAGGCTCTCTTGAGGAAGCGCTCGCAGCACTTGAGGAGGACCATGCTTTTCTGACTAATGGAGGCGTTTTCACGGACGATGTGATTTCTGGATGGATCAACTACAAGATGGAAAACGAAGTCGACCCACTCCGGTTGCGTCCGCATCCACATGAGTTTGACCTCTACTACGACTGCTGAGTCACTCACAAGAAAAAATACCCTGGCAAGCAGCCTTCAAGAACTACAGAAAGTTAGCTTCCTGGGCTTCCCAAGCGTGGGTCTGCACATGGATGTAGATCACATACAGGCTAACGCAGACGCATCTATGCAAGCTCCCGCCCGGGCTCGTATTCCATGACTTACCGATCTATGTGTCTCACCCTGTTATTTATGATTATTGGGTGTTCATCGGGAGTTGCCGAGCAGGTTGGTGAAGCTGGTATCTCGCCAGCAAATACCGTTTGGATGCTTGTTGCAACGGCACTGGTGCTTCTAATGACCCCCGCGTTGGCGCTCTTCTACGGTGGACTCGTCCGGTCTAAGAATGCGCTCAACACAATGATGATGAGCTTCATCGCACTGAGCGTTGCGGGTGTTTTATGGCCTCTCATCGGGTATTCCGTGGCGTTTGGCAAGGGGAATGCCTTCGTAGGTGATCTCTCGATGGCTTTCCTAAATGGTGTTGGGCTAGAGCCCAAGGGGGCCATCCCTCATCTGCTTTTCTTCGCATTCCAGGGGACCTTTGCAATCATCACCCTAGCATTGATCTCTGGGGCTGTGGTCGAGCGCATGCGTTTCGCTACCTATCTCATTTTCATTGCTATATGGAGTGTGGTTGTCTATGCGCCGGTGACGCACTGGGTGTGGGGGGGAGGTTGGATCGCTGAGATGGGGGCATTGGATTTCGCCGGTGGTGCCGTGGTGCATATTAATGCTGGTGCAGCAGCGGTAGTGGCTGCATTGATGCTTGGGACGAGAAGGGATTATGGTCGCCAGGCCCTTCTGCCTCATAATGTTCCGTTTGTGCTTTTGGGAGCGGGCATCCTTTGGTTTGGTTGGTTTGGCTTCAATGGTGGCAGCGCATTGGCTGCTGATTCCGTAGCTGTTCTTGCGTTCGTCAATACCATGCTGGCCCCAGCTGGTACTGTGCTAGTGTGGACCTTATTGGATATGGTCCGCATAGGTAAGACGACCGCAGTCGGAGTAGCGACTGCGATCGTAGTTGGGCTAGTAGCGATTACACCCGCTGCTGGATTCATCTCTCCAGGATTTGCAATTGTCCTTGGAGCGCTTGCTGCAGCACCGAGTTACAGTGCGCTATTATGGCGGGCTCGTACTCGACTTGACGACTCGCTTGATGTTTTCGCTGCTCATGGAGTAGGTGGTATCACCGGGGCCTTACTCACAGGGGTTTTTGCGGAAGAGGCAGTCAATGGCATTGCAGATGGGCTCTTTTTTGGAAACGTGGAACAGTTCTTTGTACAAGCCATTTCGGTTATCGCAGTCTTCATGTACAGCGCTTTACTGACGTTCCTAATATTGAAGGGTTTGAGCCTAGCCATGCCTCTGCGTGTCGCCTCTAAGGATGAAGGTATTGGATTGGATATCGTGAACCATGGAGAGGAGGCTTACACTAGTGGTGAAGGAGCACTTCTCTTGCTCGACGATGAGGCTCCTGGTGTGATCATCAATCAAACTAATCGTGAGATTGATAGTGGTTCTAAACTGCCGGTCGACACAACAACAGGATAAACATGAGACTCATCAAGGCTATCATCCGTCCTGACCGTCTGAATGATGTACTCAAAGCACTTTATGGGAAGGAAGTGCGTGGCCTGACAGTCTCAAGGGTCCAGGGGCATGGTGGGGAAATGGAGACAGTCGAAACCTACCGCGGCACTACGGTCAAAATGGAATTGACCGAGAAGGTCATGTTGGATATTGGAGTAAGCGAACCTTTCGTAGAACCCACAGTAGAGGCAATCCTGGAAGCAGGCCGGACGGGTGATGTCGGAGACGGTAAGATTTTCGTATTTCCAGTAGAGAGGATCTATCGAATTCGGACTGGTGAAGAGGATAAGGCTGCTGTTACACCGGTGAAGTGAGTGCCCACCCTCAGTTTCGATCTCAAGAGATCGGGAATCCATTTCAAGATCGATGAAATGTGCCCTCTGTGCTGGTACCAAATCTGTCCTTGAAGCCTTAGCTTCAAGGAGCTGCCAGGGGCATCCTCAGTGGCGTGCGGCGACCAAGACATCGTCGCCGGTAGAGGATTGAGAGAGACCCTCGGAACCTGATCCGGTTAAGACCGGCGGAGGGAGCGCGGCCGATGAATTGGCCTGGAAACATCCAGTTCTAATTATGACGCCGCACTCGGAATCAACCTTGTGAGAGGCAGGACTCTATGAGTGAGAATGGCAAGGCACGTGTCGCCCCCAGGACATCTGACATAGGGAGTGACTACCCTGGAGCTTTCCCCAATTCGAAGAAGATCTATATCGATGGGAGTCGAGGTATTCGAGTGCCGATGCGGGAGATACACCTCACTGGTGATGAGCCGCCACTACAGGTCTATGACACGAGTGGGCCTAGGGAAGTTGATGTTCGAAATGGCCTTTACCCACTCCGAGAAGAATGGATTCGAGAGCGGGAGGTTGTTGAGACGTCCAGGGTTCGTATGTCCTCACCTGATATTGAGATGCCAAGCGGGTTGAGTCGACAAACATTCCGGGGGCGTTCTTCAGTAACCCAAATGACGTACGCGCGTAGGGGTGAAATCACTCCCGAAATGGAATTCGTGGCGATACGAGAGGGTGTCCAGCCTGATTTCGTTCGGGATGAGGTAGCCCGGGGCCGTGCGATCATTCCCGCAAATATCAACCATCCTGAGATCGAGCCGATGGTGATTGGCCGTAACTTCAAGGTCAAGATCAATGCGAATATCGGGAACTCTGCGGTCACATCTTCGATTGAGGAAGAGGTAGAAAAGCTCCGCTGGGCTACTCTCTGGGGTGCAGACACCGTGATGGATCTGTCGACAGGCAGAAATATTCACGAGACGCGCGAATGGATCCTTCGGAATGCGCCCGTCCCGATCGGAACGGTGCCAATTTATCAAGCTCTGGAAAAAGTCGATGGTATCCCGGAGGAACTCACTTGGGAGATATACCGTGACACGATCATTGAGCAGTGCGAACAAGGGGTAGACTACTTCACGGTCCATGCAGGGGTCTTGCTCCGATTTATCCCACTTACGGCTGAACGCATGACGGGGATTGTTTCGCGCGGAGGCTCAATCATCGCAAAATGGTGCATGGCCCACCACAAGGAATCGTTCCTCTACACGAACTTCCGTGAGCTCTGTGAGATTATGGCCGAATACGATGTCTCATACTCGCTCGGAGATGGCCTCAGGCCAGGCTCGATAGCAGATGCCAATGACGAAGCACAATTTGGAGAACTACGAGTTCAGGGTGATCTCACCCGGATAGCTTGGGAGTATGGAGTCCAAGTTATGAATGAAGGACCAGGACATGTTCCCATGCATTTAGTGCGTGAAAACATGGATAAACAATTGGAATGGTGTGATGAAGCACCATTCTACACCCTTGGGCCTCTCACAACTGATATTGCTCCTGCTTATGATCATATCACGAGTGCAATTGGGGCAGCACAGATTGGGTGGTACGGGACCGCAATGCTTTGCTATGTAACACCCAAGGAACATTTAGGTCTTCCAAATCGAGAAGATGTGAAGCGTGGTGTGATTACGTACAAAATTGCCGCGCATGCTGCAGATTTGGCAAAAGGCCACCCCCGAAGCCAAGAGTGGGATGATGCGATCTCCAAGGCGCGGTTTGAGTTCAGGTGGCGGGATCAGTTCAACCTAGCATTGGACCCGGTCACGGCGGAGGAATATCATGACGAGACGCTGCCGGCTGAGGGTGCAAAAGTCGCTCACTTCTGCTCTATGTGTGGCCCTAAGTTTTGTTCTATGAAAATCACTGACGACATTCGCAGATTTGCGAAAAAACAGAGCATAGACCCGGCCGCGGCAAACGAAATTGGCATGCAGCAGATGTCCGAAGAATTTCGTGAGAAGGGGAGCGAAATTTATGTTGACCTGGAAGATCCAATGACAGTCCATCCGGGAGGATAGGTGGAAAGTAAGACCCTATCCCGACTACTCCTCAATTTCGTTCTTATCATACCAAGTGTCGGAGCGACTCAAGCGTCCGGTACCAGAAGCTTCTGCAGTTGAAGAACATTCTAGTGACCGGTGCTGGTGGTCAGATCGGCTCATGGCTTGTTCCTAAACTTCGAGGTCTCTACGGCAACTCACGAGTGATTGCCACCGACATTCGTCAACTCAATCCTGAGATGGCGGAGTCGGGACTCTTCGAGCTCCTGGATGCAACAGATTCAGAAGCGCTTGGCAAGGCCGTAGAAAGCCATCAGGTCGGTCTTATCTATCATCTAGCAGCAGTCCTATCAGCAACTGGTGAGCGTGATCCCAGACGTGCATGGCGTGTTAACATGTCAAGCCTTGAAGCCGTGCTCGAGGTTGCCCGTCATCAGGGTTGTGCAGTCTTCACGCCCAGCTCGATCGGTGTGTTCGGATCGGGTACGCCAAAGGATTTCACACCTCAGGACACCGTGATGCAACCGACTACAATGTACGGGATCACAAAGTTGGCCGGTGAACTTCTTTGTAACTACTACCATCGAAAATTCGGAGTTGATACCCGTGGCGTACGCTACCCTGGCTTGATCTCACACGGTGCCCCACCGGGTGGCGGAACCACTGATTGGGCCGTTGATATCTTTTACAGTGCTGTCGAGGATGGACATTACGATTGTTTCTTAGGTCCGGATACAAAGCTTGATATGATGTATATGCCTGATGCGGTCAGTGCTGCCATCGCTGTTATGGAAGCTGACCAGGATGCACTTGAGCATAGAAACGCATTCAACCTGACTGCGATGCAGCTTACACCAGAGATGTTATCTGCCGAGATCCAGAAACATCTTCCGGGCTTTACGATCGATTACGATGTTGACCCAGTCCGGCAGGCTATCGCTGACTCGTGGCCAGACCGTATCGACGATGAGGCTGCTCGAAAAGAGTGGAGTTGGGAACCATTATTTGATATTGAATCAATGACTAAAGACATGCTTGAACATCTCAAATGAGTGTTGTGCCGTGCCATTAGACAGACTTACGAGAGTGCTTGATGACCATGTGCTGGCGCTTGAAGAGGCTGGGACAGCTAAGGGTGAGGAAAGCATTGTGGTTTCGGTCAAGCCTGCTGAGGATGACCGCGGTCCTCGATTTCTATTGAAGGGCGAGGGGCCTCAAGAGTTTATCCGCATGAATTCCAACTCCTATCTTGGCATGGGTCTGAGAGAGGAAGTTATTGCTGCAGAAGAACATGCGACTCGGATGTTCGGAGCCGGGCCTGGTGCCGTGAGATTCATCTCCGGTAGCTATGACGCACACATCGTTCTGGAAGAGAAACTTGCGGAATTTCATGGTCGAGAGGCCGCAATGATCTTTTCATCTGCCTACGCGACAGTCGTATCTACGATTACACCGTTGACTACACCTGAGACCGTATTGGTGTCTGACGAACTCAACCACAACTGCATTATCAATGCGATGAGGTTGAGTCGGCCAGCGGGTAAGGCTGTCTATCCTCATAATGACATGGGGGCATTAGATGCGGCACTCGAAGCGTGGAAGGGTAAGGCCAGGCGAGCGCTGGTAGTCACCGATGGCATTTTCTCGATGAGGGGTGACCATGCGCCTGTTGATGAGATAGTAGAGCTGTGCATTAGGCATGACTCGGATTACGAAGAAAATGTGGTATGTGTGGTAGACGACTCTCATGGAGTCGGTGCATTTGGCCATACGGGAAGGGGGGCTGAGGAGTTCACGAACAGCAAACCAGCCGACATCCTTGTGGGTACCCTGGGAAAAGCATTCGGTGTTAACGGTGGCTATGTCGCGACGAATGCCGGGACCGTTCATTTCCTTCGGGAATCATCGCAGATGTATATCTACTCGAATCCGATAACAGTTGGCGAGGCAGCTGCTGCACTGCGCTCTGTAGAAATCGTAGATAGTCCAGAAGGCATCGCGCTATTGGAGCGACTCCGGGACCTCACACAACATTTTGAGCAAGGGCTGGATCGGTTGGGAATCGAGACGATACCCGGCGAGCATCCAGTTGTACCTCTCATGATCAGGGATACGGAAAGGACAAAGAACCTGGTCTCATACCTGTATGACAGTGGAGTTCTCGTTACCGGCTTGACTTATCCCGTAGTACCGCGAGGGGATGAGGAAATCCGTACGCAGATTAATGCCGACCATACCAAGGCAGACATTGACCATGTGCTGGGTCTACTGGAAGCCTATCGGTGATGTCCAGATGCTGGTGTTCGCCAATGACATCCCGGCGGCAGTTAGGTGGAGTCCGGATGCTGTTGATCCTATGTATTACTGTAATCTCTAGCTGTCAGGCCGCACCGTCAGGTTATTCAGGGGTATTCGATGGCAGTGCTGGGCGATGGGTAGACCTTACCCATTCATTTGCTGAGTCAACGATTTACTGGCCGACTGATACCGCGGGTTTCCAGCTTCAGGAGCTCGCTTTTGGCCAGACTGAAGGTGGCTGGTTTTACGCCTCATATCAGCTTGCTTCTGCTGAGCATGGAGGTACGCACCTCGATGCACCGATTCATTTTGCTGATGGCGGGCTCATGAATGACGAGATCCCCCTGTCGGGACTCATCGGTCCGGCAGCCGTTGTCGATGTATCTGAAAAAGTTGATCCAGACTACCTGGTTTCAATAGAGGATCTTACGACTTGGGAGGCAGTAAACGGAGATATTCAGGATGGTGCCATACTTTTGATTCGCACCGGATGGTCAGACCGTTGGGATGACCGTACCGCTTATTTAGGCACGAATATGACCGGTGAGGAAGCTGTCGCTCAGCTTCATTTTCCAGGTATCAGTGAAGAGTTAGCCCAGTGGCTGGTAGATGAGAGGGGAATCGTTGCTCTTGGTATCGACACGCCAAGTATCGACTACGGACAGTCATCAGACTTTCGTGCTCATGTAATTCTTTATAGAGAAAACATTTCAGGCTTCGAGAATATCACGAACCTTGATTTACTACCGGTTACAGGGAGCTTTGTCGTTGCGTTACCCATGAAGATCAAGGGAGGTAGCGGCGGGCCACTCAGGATCGTTGCCTTTGTTCCAGCTGAGCTGGGGTCGTGAACTGAATGGGTGGACCCTATCAACCTTCCCAGGGTCCGGTCACCGACTCAGCGCTAGGGCTACCAATTGGCTAGGCGTTCCTTCATCTCCGATTGCAACTACAATGAACTGGCGGCCGTTGGCCATATAAGTCATAGGTGCGCCAGAGGTCCCTGCAGCTAGCTCAATTTCCCATAGGACGTCCCCGGTCTCTTTTTGCCAAGCACGGAAAAACTTACCGCCTGCGATGGGTAAGATTGAGAGCGCTGCTTCTGTTCCTTCTCCTAGAAATAGTAGGGTCTTGGTGAGAAGAGGAGCGGCCCTACCGCGTTGACCGAGCCAAGGGAGGTCAAGTTCAGCAATGGTGGGATGGGTACGAGGACCCGGGCCATTGGGCTGCATCCATAGGTGCTCACCAGTGTTCATGTCTATCGCGGTGATTCGACCATATGGAGGCTTGAGCAGTGGGAGGCCTGAGGGCATAGGCACCTCTCTGGGTAGGCCTCTCACATAATTGAAGTCAGAGCTGTCGGGGTCGGTAGGAGGAACGAGAGCGGTAACACTTGGGGACGTGACGGATGGGACGTACAGGACGCCTGTTTCGGGGTCAACTGCTGCCCCTCCCCAATTTGCACCTCCAACCCATCCCGGCATTAGGATCGTTCCCTTAGTACCTCCAGGGCTATCATCGAGTAGTGTGGGTGGGGTGTACATCTCTCCGTAGACGAATTCTGAGACGATTGCCTCAGCTTCTGCCCTAAGCTCAGGAGTAAAGTCCACAAGGTCATCGATGCTAAGACCTTGTAGATCAAATGGGGCGGGATGTGTAGGGAAGGGTTGGGTTTCTGCTGCTACTTCCCCCGGAACTTCAGAAGGAGGAACGGCCCGGTCTTCAATCGGCCAGATTGGTTCACCAGTTTGCCGATCGAATGCGAATACGAAGGCTTGCTTGGTAACTTGCGCGACCACTTTCCTCGGTCGGCCATCAACGACTACGTCTAGAACGTTCGGGGCTGCAGGTGGGTCGTAGTCCCAGAGACCGTGTCTCGTCATCTGATAATGCCATACTCTGTCACCTGTTTCTACATCGACTGCAGCTACACTTTCTCCATATAGATTATCACCCAGCCTGTGTCCGCCATACCAGTCGTTTGTTGTTGTTTTTAGCGGTAGATAGACGTGCCCCAGTTCTTCGTCAGCACTCATCATTGTCCAGACATTACCGTTGCCACTGTAGGCCCAAGAGGAGTCTGCCCAAGTCTCGATTGCTGGATCTCCTGGCCCAGGGATTGGGCTGAATCGCCAAAGCAATTCTCCAGACTGAGTGTCAAAGGCCCTCACGTACCCAGGAGGAGCGGTCTGCCAGTTTCTATTGGGTGCCATCGCTTGTGAGCCGACGATCACAGCGTTACGAACAACAATCGGAGGAGATCTCCAAGTGTATGTCGTCACCCTGGGATCAGAATCAACCGCTAAGTCGATCACACCTCCCTCACCGAAGTCTGCTAGAACGCTGCCCGTCGCTGCATCTAGGGCTACCAGATATTGGCCTGATCCGAGAAAAATTCTCTCATTTATACCATCACTCCAGTAGGCGACACCTCTATTCGTTCGGCCAGTGGGTCGAGCTCTGAGTCCTTCAGCGTATGGGTCGTAACGCCATTGCTCAATGCCAGTTTCCGGATCTAGAGCCACTGCTTGGCCCATGTTTGTTGTAGCGTAGAGCCTGTCGCCAATTTTGATCGGCGTCACCTGGTAGTTGGGATTGATATAAAGTCCAGGGTTACGAGTCAGGAGGTCGTAATCTGCCGATTGCCAGATCCAGGCGATCTCGAGCTGGTCCACATTGGCAGCAGATACCTGATCTAGCGGGGAATATTTACTAGCTGCCAAGTCCCGACCATAATGAGGCCAATCGCCCGGATCAATCGTGAGTGCCTGATCAGCATCTTTCCCAAAGCCTACAATACCGATGCCAAGTAAGAGAAAGGGAATCGTACTCCAGGGAGCCCTTAACCATCTCTTTTTATAGGTATTGCTAGTATCCATGAGGCTAGCTCGATTTTTATGGGCCCTCATTTAAGGGCCCCTCACGATTGAAAGGTTGCGAATATCCGTACTGACATGGTCAGCCGGGAAATGTAACAGGGGCTTTCGGATCGTGTTCAGCACTTCTAGGTGTCTCCAGGCCGGTTGCGACCATGCGTGGTGATCGGCATCGTCTTGATGCCGTCTGATCAAGTTTATCCAGACTGAGGTAGGAATCGATGTATCGCACTTTTATGTCCGCGTTGTTTTTCTGTGTTTTTCTGGTGCTCCCAAACGAGCTGATGGCCCAAGACATGTCCGCCCTTAACCCGTCCGACTATGGGCAGTTCGAGAATCTTGGACTATTCGAGCTTGATCCGAAGGGGAACTGGCTTGTGTCCGGTATCAGACGTGTAGATGAGACTACTGAACTGCGGCTGATGGCTAGTGACGGAAATAGTGAGCCACTTGTGCTTGAGCATGCTACAGGACCGGTATTCAGTCGGGATGGGAATTGGATGGCGTATAGAGCTGGGGTTCATCCGGATGAACTTGAGGAGTCAGATGAACCGATCCATGACAGACTTGGTTTGGTCAATTTGGCCAACGGTGTGGACACGGTACTCTTTGAAGTTCAGCGCTTTGCTTTCCGGGACGACGGGATCTGGCTTGCTGCGAAAGGTTATGCGCCGGCGGACACACTGGGTGCCGACCTCGTGATCATGAACCCCTCCACAGGGGCGCAAACGCTCATCGGAAACGTTGATGAGTTTGCGTGGCAAGATGAAGGTGAATTCATTGCTGCCACTTTACGCACCTCTTGGGGGAGCTCGAACAGTGTTGTGCTTTTCGATCCCGAGGCTGAGACGCTTAGGACTCTTGACTCTCGTGATGCACACTACAGCGCTCTGAGCTGGCAAGATCAGTCAGCACAGCTCGGCGTTATGCGTTCGGTGGAGTTTGAAGGTCGTGAAGGTGATACACATGACGTTCTCCTCTGGGAAGATGTTAACTCTGGCTTGGATCCGCGGGTTCTAGCAGCGCTCGGGCGGGACGATATCCCTGAATCGCTGCGAATGACGGACTATGCTGGGATCGATTTTGATGCTACCGGAGCGACGGTTTTTGTCGGCTTACGGGACTGGACGGCTATAGAAGCAAATGATGCTGAGTCCGATGAGGGAAGTGAGGAAGAAGAAGTCCAGCCGGCGGATGTTCAAGTCTGGCATTGGGACGATGACCAAATCCTCAGGAGCCAAGAATACCGTGCAGAACAGATCTCACAGCAGACTTTTCTGGCAGCGTGGCATGTAAGGGACGATGAACTCGTAATTCTCGGTGAAGATTTTTCGGAAGAAGTTGAAATTGTGACTGATGGAAACTGGGGGATTGTCCCCGACTACACACCGTACAGGTTTCAGCGTCGCTTTGGCGATGGCGCTGCAGACTGGTACCGGGTTGATCTGCAGACGGGTGAACGCACACTTCTTGCCAGAGAAGTACAATTCGGTGTCGAAGCTGGAGACGGGGATAGCCCAGTGTTGGTTTATGGGGACGATCATTGGTCTGCGATAGACCTGACTTCGATGCAGAAGACAGTTTTGGCTGAGGGCCGCAGCTTTACACAACCGCTTTTCGACCACGATTACCCAGGACCTCACCCTCCTTGGGGCGTCGGAGGGTGGGCGGACACCGGTGAGGCGGTGCTTCTTTATGACAAGTACGACATCTGGCTCGTTGAATTGGATGGTTCGTCCGCGACCCGCATCACACGAGGCGAGGAAGATGGCCGCATCTATCGGCTCGTCCAAATGGATTCTGATGTCAGTTTCGGGGACCCGTATGTCATAGATTCAAGTCAGCCGGTCTGGCTGTCATTTATGGATGAGCGTACAAAAGACTCAGGCTACGCTAGAGCTGATCTTCGTTCTGGCCGAGTTAATGTTCTATTGGAGGAGCCCGCGGTAGTAAACTCGCTGACTAAAGCTGAAGATGCCGATCGGTATGCTTTGCGCATCCAGCGCTGGGACGACTCTCCTGATGTGTTCGTAGGAGGGACGGATCTTTCCGATCTTCGGCAGGTGACGCGCACGAACCCATTCCAATCTGATTACGCATGGGGTCATTCGGAACTGATCAAGTATACGACTGATGCTGGTCACGAACTTCAGGGGATCCTCGTGTTTCCCGCCGAATTCCGTGAAGGGGAACAGTACCCGCTCATCCTATACCAGTACGAGCGACTGTCAGATGGCCTCCACAGGTACTACACGCCTAGCCAGCGGCGTTACTACAACTACCAAGTCTGGTCTCAAGAGGGGTATTTCGTGTTGATGCCCGACATTGTTTACGAACCTGGCCGCCCTGGCCCGTCAGCTCTAGATGCAGTTGAGCATGCGCTCGATGCTGCCGTCGCAACGGGCCATGTTGATGCTGAGCGAATTGGTCTGATTGGTCATTCGTGGGGTGGCTATCAGGCTTCATATCTCCCGACTCGGACTGACCGCTTTGCAGCTTCAGTCGCCGGAGCAGCGATCACAAACTTCTTGAGCTTCATGGGTGCTGTCCATTGGAATGGGGGGTTACCGGAAACTGGACACTGGGAGACAGGACAGGCCCGAATGGCGGTGCCGTACTGGGATGACTTCGAGGCGCACTTAGAGAGTTCTCCGGCCCATGGCATTGAGGATTTGGAGACGCCGGTGCTGTTGATGCATGGTGACGAGGATGGAGTGGTAGACTTCCGACAGGGACTGGAGTACTACAACTATGCACGTCGGGCTGGAAAGGAAGTCGTGTTGCTTGTATACCCCGGTGCAGACCATAGCCTGATCAGAGAGGAGCAGCAGGTGGATTATCACCGGCGAATTCTTGATTGGTTTGGGCATTATCTCAAGGGTGAACCAGCAGCAGTTTGGATTACCGAGGGTGAGAGTTGGGTCGAGCGGCGCAAAAGAATTAGTAATTAGCCTGTCTTCGCTTGCCCTGCTAGAAAATCTGCCTCATGCTCACTTCCCATCATCAGGGGTCCGTGAAGCACCCGAGAAAGGAGAAGCTTACCGTGCATCATTTGAGGTTCAGTCAATATCTCGCCGTCCTCGTCCTTATAATCCTCACTCCAACAGGACTCAAAGCCCAAACGGACACTCGCCTTGAAGGTCTCAAGGACGAAGCTCTGCGGATGGTTGAGGAAGATGCCAAGATGGTTCAGGAGATCGTAGATATGCTCTTCAGCTTCGGTGAATTGGGCTTCCAGGAATTTGAAACCCAGAGGTATTTGACCGGAATCCTCGAAGATCACGGCTTCGAGATAGAACTGGGTGTTGCTGGCATGCCCAGTGCCTGGACCGCACGGTGGTCGAATGGGTCGGGATCTCCCGTTATCGCGCTAGGCTCTGATGTAGACGGAATTCCTCAGTCGAACCAAAAGCCAGGAGTTGCGTACCGCGACCCGATTCTCTCGATGGCTCCGGGGCATGGTGAGGGGCATAACTCCGGTCAAGCTGTAAATATTGTGGCAGCGCTCAATGTGAAGGAATTGATGGAGCGCGAAGACATAGACGGAACACTGATGATTTGGCCGGGGATTGCCGAGGAACAGCTTGGCTCCAAGGCGTTTTTCGTGCGGGATGGTGTCTTTGACGATGTAGACGTAAACCTGTTCACTCACGTGTCCTCGAACTTTTCAGTCACATGGGGCCACACGAGCGGGAATGCTCTGGTTTCTGCTCAGTTCCGTTTCACTGGAGAAACAGCGCACTCGGCGGGATCCCCTTGGCGAGGAAAGTCAGCGTTAGATGCGATAATGCTTCTTGCGCAGGCCTGGGAGTACAAGCGGGAACATCTGCGTCCTCCCCAGCGTTCCCATTACATAATTGTGGAGGGCGGTGACCAGCCAAATGTCGTGCCTCAGACCGCGACAATCTGGTTCTATTTTCGCGAGGTCGACTATCCACGTGTTGTCGAGATGTATGACGCCGCAAAGTTGATGGCTCGTGGTGCGGCAATGATGACGGGCACGGAGATCGACACAATCATGACGGTCGGTTCAGCTTGGAACCGGCACTTCAGTAAGCCTGTCGCTGAAGTCACGCAAATGAACATAGAGCGTGTGGGTCTTCCGGAATGGTCTGGGGAGGATGTTGCTTTAGCAAATGGACTCCAGCGTGACCTAGGTCAAGAAGAGCGAGGTCTCCCTACTCAAGTTCCGCCGCTAAGAGGGCCAATTAACCTGGCGAACTATAGTGGTGGAGGTTCGGATGATATCGGCGATGTATCTTGGAATATGCCGACCATCACGATGCGTTACCCCGCTAACATGCCAGGTGGCCCTGGGCATAATTGGGCGAATGGGATTGCTATGGCGACACCCATAGCACACAAAGGTTCGCTGGCTGGAGCTAAGGTACAGGCGCTTACTCTTCTCGACCTATTCCTGGATGGACAGACCGTTGAAGCGGCATGGGATTACTTCAATGATGTGCAGATGGCCGACATGACCTACACGCCCTTCATTACACCAGATGACAAACCAGCGATATGGTTGAACGAGGGTATTATGGCGCAGTGGAGGGAGCGCATGCGCCCGTTCTACTATGACCCTTCGCGCTATGATACTTACCTCGAGCAGTTAGGAATTGAATATCCGACGATACGCACCCGCCCAATCTCGGAAGATGCCTTAGGCAGGTCGGTTCCGAATAGGCATTGAGGGATAAGCACGTCGGAATACTCGAATACCTTTGCAGATAGACAGGAGGAAAATGATGGGAGAGAAGAACGAGAAACGAAACGGTATAGAGCGTCGTGATTTTCTCATGGCAGCCGCGGCAGCCGCGGCTGCGGGCGCAGTACACCCGCTGGCTCTTGAGGCGACAGATCCCGCGTTTCCTAGATGGATCGAACAAGAGCAGGAAGCAGCTTCACCGATTCAACTGGGCCAAGGCGAGCACCCGGCATTGGTTTTCCAAGCATATCCCGGTGGTACGGGATCCCTAATGGAAAAACTATGGCGAGAGCACGGTCCAAGGATGTTCGACCGGCCAGCTATCCGTGTTCGCCCGTGGCGAGGTGCCGTGCCAACAAATGAGGAGGATATTGCATTTCTCCCGGTACATCGACTGTCTGCACTGGTACGCTCGCGCCGAATCTCATCCGTCGACCTTACAGAAATCTATCTCGACAGAATCAAGCGTTACGATCCAATTCTACTATGTGCAGTGACGATTCTTGAGGATCGCGCTCGTGAAGAGGCCCAACAGGCAGACATAGACCTCCGCAGCGGAAACTGGAGAGGGCCACTTCACGGGATCCCGTACGGTGTAAAGGACCTCTTTTCAGTCACAGGAGCTCGTACTACATGGGGCTCGGCCGAGTTCGAAAACCAAGTAATCAACGAAGATGCCGAGCTTGTGGTCCGACTACGAGAGGCAGGTGCCGTATTGATTGCGAAGCTAGCAACAGGCGAATTCGCTAGTGGTGACCGTTGGTTCAGAGGTCGGACAAAGAACCCCTGGAATGTCCAAGAAGGCTCGAGCGGCTCTTCTGCCGGCCCTGGTTCGGCAACTGCAGCGGGTTGTGTTGCATTTTCAATTGGCACCGAGACCCGGGGGTCGATCGTCTCACCTTCCCGGCGTAACGGTCTCAGCGCGCTTCGACCAACCTTCGGCAGGGTGAGCAGATACGGTGGTATGGTCCTTTCGTGGAGCATGGACAAGGCAGGCCCGATGTGTCGCACCATCGAGGACTGTGCACTGGTCTTCAATGAGATTCATGGAGCGAGTGAGCAAGATCCTGCGACGATCACTGCTCCGTTCATATTCGACCGGAGGCCGGATGTGGGGTCATACCGCATTGGGTTCACAGACGACGCCCCTGAGTCTTTCCTCGAAAAACTCTCAGACTTAGGTGCAAACCTCAAAGAGATGAATGAGCTCCCCGAATTCCGATCTGACCAACTCGGCGCGGATTCGGCGGCAGCATTCGACTATCACGTAGCGCCGGGTGGGGTTGAGCCAGAACCGATCCCCCAGGACCTCGAAGAGGGCGAGGCTCGGCGCAGAGGCCGTTTCCGTCGCGGTCGGGATGCGCGAGCGATGGACTATGTCAACGGCCAGAGACGGCGCCTCATCTTCATGAAAAGAATGCAAGAGGCTATGGATGGGTTCGATATGTTTGTGAGTGGTTCCGGGGAAGTAGGCCTGACGAATGATACCGGACACCCCGCAACTATCGTTCAGTATGATTTTGGGGTGCGTAATCCCGATTCTGAGACACCAACCACGATGCCGCTCACGACTACGATTGTGGGCGATCTATTTGCTGACGATAAGATTCTTAATGTGGCACATGCTTTCCAGTCCGTGACCGATTGGCATCTGAGAAGGCCGACTCTTCCAGATATGTAGGCTGTTGCGGGGTGCCGCGAGCATAGGGCTGCGGCACCCCGTTATAGTATTCCCACCGAGTGAGCCAGGTGTTTGAGTTATAGGCCGTCGAGTAGCGTCTCAACGTGTGCCGCTGCGGCAATCGCTGTTCCGTCTACGTTGTAACCACCCTCTAGTAGCGAGACCAGACGTCCACCGCAGTAGTCATTGGCTATATCCATTGTAGTTCGTGTCATGCGCCGAAATACATCGTCAGTAAGGTCGAAGCAGCCAAGTAGGTCATCCATACGACTGTCGAAACCCGCGGACACAATGACGAAGTCCGGTTGGAAGTTGCTTACGGCCGGCAACAGCACATTGTCCCAATGCCTGAGCATATCGATATCCTTTGATCCGCAATCCAGGTGAACATTCAGGTTGAGTCCTGAACCTTCTCCATCTCCACGGAGTGAGGGGTCTCCTGTGCCGGGATATGCTTGCCAGTCATGAGCTGAAAAAAAGAGCACGCTGGGGTCATCGTAGAACGCATTTTGGGTTGCGTTTCCATGATGGTAGTCCCAGTCAACGATCAAGATCTTTTCAAAACCGTGCCTGAGTTGCGCGTACCTAGCAGCGACTGCCGCGTTGCTGTAAAAACAAAAACCCTCTTCCTGTCCAGTATTGTTAGCGTGATGCCCCGGAGGCCTGAGAGCACAAAACGCATTACGCACCTGTCCATTTGCCACAGCGTCAATCGCGCCTAAGGCTCCTGATACAGCAAGTTCTGCAATTTCACCTGTCACTTCGATTTCCCGAACGGCATCCACATGCTCTGGGGTATGGTGACTGCGAATGAAGGGCATCGCATCAGAATGCAGTTGTAGCTTGGTCAAGTCTGAGTCGAGGCCGCGCTCGGCAAAAGCTTGTGCAATTCGGATCAATCGTAATGGCCGCTCTGGGTGTGGCTCGCCGGCACGATCAGGTAACTCGTGCTCAAGGTACCTCGGATCTGTGATGAGCCCTGTACCCGTCTGGCTTGGCGAGACAGTACTGCTCACGAATGGGTTAGGCATTGCTCCTACGGCCAATAGGCTCTTCGTCAAGTCGCTGAGAAATACTCTCCGGGTTCTAGTCATAGATGTAGCTCCGTACGAGGAAAAGCCTAGCAATCTTCTCGTGGCCACTTGCCCAAGACAAGCGAGGATGGCATTCGTATCGCTCCCTTGGAACCCAGGACTCACCGGAGAACAAATTCCATGCGTCACGTATCTCTTCTGTTGGCAGTAATGATTGCAGCTTTAACGCTCGTGCCGAATCTCGTGGCTCAACAGGACTCAAGACTCGAGGACCTTAAGGCAGAGGCAGAGCAGATGATTCGCGATCGGGCGAAGCTTGCTCAGGAGATTGTCGATCACCTGTTCTCTTTTGGTGAGCTTGGGATGCAGGAGTTCGAGACTCAGCGGTACCTCACAGGGCTCCTAGAGGAAGAAGGTTTCGATATTGAGTTGGGAGTTGCGGGGATGCCAAGCGCCTGGACGGCGACGTGGTCAAACGGCTCAGGTGAACCGGTGATTGCTTTGGGTTCTGATGTTGATGGAATCCCTCAGTCCAACCAGAAGCCTGGCGTTGCGTATCGTGATCCGATTTTGTCGATGGCACCTGGACATGGTGAGGGCCACAACTCTGGTCAGGCTGTGAATATTGTCGCGGCAATCGTGGTTAAAGAACTCATGGAACGCGAAGGAGTAAATGGGACTCTTCTGATCTGGCCTGGTGTTGCTGAGGAGCAGGTTGCTTCAAAGGCTTACTTCGTTAGGGAAGGGGTCTTCGAAGATGTAGACGTAAACCTTTTCACTCACGTTGGTAATAATTTTGGTGTTTCCTGGGGTCAGGGAGGCGGTAATGCCCTCTGGTCCGTCCAGTTCCGCTTCACAGGCGAGACTGCGCACTCAGCAGGGTCACCCTGGCGAGGCCGGTCAGCACTCGACGCAATTATGCTTATGGCCCAAGGTTGGGAGTTCAAGCGGGAACACCTGAGACCTGCAGCTAGGTCGCACTATATCATAGTTGAGGGTGGGGATCAGCCGAATGTGGTTCCTCAGACTGCTACAATCTGGTTCTATTTCCGAGAGCGTGATTATGAGCTCACAAAAGAGCAGTACGATGCTGCGGTCCTGATGGCTGAGGGTGCTGCCCTGATGACTGGCACAGAAGTCGATACGATCATGACGGTGGGAGCAGCTTGGGGACGCCACTTCAGCAAGCCCGTTGCTGAGGTCACTTACTCGAACATTCAAGCGGTTGGACTGCCGGACTGGAGTGAGGATGATGTCCGGTTTGCGGAAGCGTTCCAGAGAGAGATGGGTGTAGATGTAACTGGCTTGGCTGACTCCATTCGTGCTTTACGGGGGCCGGTTGATCTTTCTCAATCCCTTGGTGGTGGATCCGATGATATCGGAGATGTTTCGTGGAACATGCCGACCGTCACGTTGAGTTATCCATCCAATATGTCTGGCGGCCCAGGACATAACTGGGCAAATGGAATCGCGATGGCGACTCCGATTGCTCACAAGGGTGCGGTCGCAGGGGCTAGGGTTCAGGCGCGTACACTTCTAGACCTCTTCCTAGACGGTGAGACGGTTGAGGCGGCATGGACTTACTTCAACGACGTCCAAACTGCAGAGACCGTCTACACGCCATTCATATCACCAACAGACCAGCCAGCGATCTGGCTCAATGAAGAGATCATGGCACGATGGCGGCCGGAAATGCGGCCTTATTACTACGATTCGAATCGCTTTAGTACGTATCTGGAACAACTCGGAATTGAGTATCCAACGATCCGCACGCGGCCGATCTCTGAAGAGGATGTACCTGTGGGCAGCGTACCCGGTGGTTCTTGACGGGTCGGATTTTACACCGTGCATCTGATGATGAACTCACCGTCGTTTGTTAGCATAGCTTCGGTTCTACTAGCTCTACTTAGGCCGGGGATGCTGGTTGGTCAGGGTATTGATTTGGTCGAACTGACCACGGAGGCGATCCAGGAAGCTTACGCCGCTGGGGAGTACACATCTGTGGACCTGACCAAGGCGTTTCTCGAGCGTATCGATCGCTACGAGGACTACTATAATGCGTTCATATCGATGAACCCCGAGGCTTTAGACATAGCAGCGCGTCTCGACGAAGAGTATCGCTCTTCTGGCCCAAGGGGCCCACTCCATGGAGTTCCGGTTGTCATTAAGGACAACATGGATTACAGCGGGCTCGTGACGACCGCGGGGTTCTGGGGTTTCAGTACCGCAATGGGCGGAATCGATATGATTCCTAGCGACGATGCCGCCGCTGTAGAGCGACTGCGTGATGCTGGGGCGATTATTCTTGGCAAGACAAATCTTCCTGATTTTGCGGGACACGGGACACGCACAAACAGCTCTGTCGCTGGTGTCACCCTTAACCCCTACAACGTTACCAAGGCTCCAGGTGGCTCTAGCGGAGGCACCGCTACCGCGGTCAATGCAAGCTTTGCTGTGCTGGGGTTGGGGACTGAGACCGGAGGATCGATACAGAATCCCTCATCCGCTCAAGCATTAGTGGGCGTAAAACCAACATATGGGCTTGTTCCACTAGAAGGTGTCTACCCGATCAACGGGAGTTACGTCGATGTGGTTGGGCCGATGGCAAAAAATGTATACGACGCAGCTGTGACCCTAGATATCATTGCCGGTCCGACAACAGATGATTTCGCGACATTCGCCGCGGTGGATCACATCCCAGAAAACGGATATGCGAGTGCTCTTGCTGAAGCAGCCATTGAAGGGAAGCGTTTTGGTCTTGTTGGGTCGGGTTGGCGAGAGCGCTGGCTCCCCTTGGACCCTAAAACTGAGACAGTTTATCGGGAGGCCATTTCTACCCTCACAGACCTTGGGGCAGTGGTCATCGAAGATCCATTTGCAGGGTCAGCCTTTATAGAGCTCTACGGCGAGCGACCGGGCGTCCCATCGCAGGGGGCATACGACAGGCAGATCTACCTCCAAGGCCTTGGCTCGGATGCAGCATTTCACAGTATAGAAGAATGGGAGGAACTGTCGGGAGAGTTATTCGGTCGTGGTGGCAGAGGACGTGGTGGGCAGGGTGAAAGAAGGCGTACTCCACCCGCTAGACCCGGTGCTACAGAGGAGGGTGACGCATTTCAGTCTTGGCGCATGGAGATCAGAGAACTCTTCCGCAGTGTAATGGCGGACTATGAACTCGATGCTCTTTTTTTCCCCCAGGCGGGTGCACCTAACCGGGATCTAGTCGAAGATCCAGACCGTCCGGATTACAACCCGAATAATTGGCCAGAGTTGCCGAGTAACATTATCAATGACTTTGGGGTCCCAGTTGTGACTGTCCCGTATGCATACTATGAGGATAATACGCCGTTCGTATTAGCTTTCATCGGGGACATGTGGACTGAGGGTGATTTACTCGGTTATGCCTATATTTTTGAACAGGCAGTCATGTCTCGCCGTGCTCCCGAACTGATGGATCAGGGCAGCAACTGAGTTTGGGGTTTCAACTAACTGAGCCACTCGGGTGTCTCGGTTTTGGTAACGCCCTACTCGCACTTGTCCCGACTAGATACAAGGCAACGATGCCACTTAGCCATAAATGCAGCGGAATCTTGGGGCTTTTATGGGTTGTACTGATAGCGGCTCCTATCTCTACCCAACAAGTGGAAGGCGAGGCCTCAGATCCTCGACCCAATGTATTCTTCGATTGTGACGGCAGAGACTGCAACTCTGAGTACTACCGTACCGAGATCACCTGGGTGAATTGGGTTCGGGATCGTGAGGTTGCAGATGTTCATGTCATCATGACCAGCCTGACCACGGGTTCCGGCGGTCGTGAATACCAGGTCGACTTGATCGGCTATGGTGAATATGGCGGATATGAGGACAGAAGCCTTTTTCAAGCATTATCCACGGATACTGACCGAGAACGGCTGGATGGGATTACACATGCGCTAGGTATTAGTCTTGCAAACTTCGCAAATCAGTCTGGGTTTCGGGGGATTGTCACACTCCAGGGTTCCGACATTACATCTGAAGGTCCGGTGGGCGCGCGCTTGGTATCGCAGGGAGAAATAGATGACCCGTGGAACCTCTGGTTTTTCCGTTTCAACGGGAGTGGCAACCTAGATGGGGAGGAAACTCGTTCGAGCGTCCGGCTGAACACTAGCCTCTCCGCATCCCGCGTATCGCCTACATGGAAGATCAATTTCTTCGGATATGCTAATCTTAACCGGGTTGAGTTTGAGTTAGAGGATGGGACGTTCACTGATCAGCGTACAGACTGGAATCTCAGCCAAATGATCACGTATGCACTGAGTGAGAATTGGTCGATTGGTGCCCTGAGCCAAGTATCTCGCTCAACCCGTTCCAACCAAAACTTCAGGGCTGAACTAACACCTGCAATTGAGTACAGTTTCTTCCCCTATGATGAAGCGACCAGGCGGTCGCTAACCGTCTTCTATAATATTGGTCCCGCGTACCGGGACTACATCGAGGAGACCGTATTCGGACAATTAGAAGAGACCAAGTGGGAACACTCTTTGGAGATCGAACTCTCCCAGCGCCAGCCTTGGGGTGATGCCGGAATCACCGTTCGAGCATCGCACTACCTTCACGATATTGACCGTCACAACGTTTCACTCCGTGGCGATGTGGACTTTAGGATTGTGAGAGGGTTCAGTGTAAACGCTCGTGGGGATATCGGTTGGGTCGACGATCAGATTTATTTATCTGCTGGTGGCGTGACAGACGAGGAAGCCCTCCTGAGACTTCGCACGAGAGCCACAGACTTCAACTATGGGCTCACTGTAGGGTTTTCAGTTCAATTCGGCTCGATCTTCAATAATGTTGTAAACAACAGGTTCCGTGGAGCAGGAGGTGCAGCTGCGATGGCGGCGTACCGTGGTGGTGGTGGCGGCGGTGGCGGCAGGTAGGAGTCTTTGTCCGTGTAGCTAGCCACGAGTGCTATTCGTTTGGTAGAGCAAACGCTATGAGGCCTCGGTCTGAGTTGGAGCCGGTTACGCCAATCACGATGAATTGTTTCCCATTGCTTGTTTCATATGTCATCGGGTTCGCTGTGCCTTCATTGCCTAGGAGGTCACCCTCCCAAATGGTTTCACCTGTGCCACTATGCACTGCGTAGAGTTGGGGGTTATACCCACTCAGGAAAACAAGTCCCCCAGCTGTGATGAGGGGACCGGCGTTACCCATGCGCCCCAATTGGGGCAACTTCAGACCGGCGAGCATAGGGTGGTTTCGGATTCCTGGCTGATCACCGAGTGGAACCTGCCATAGGTGCTCGCCAGAATTCAAATCGATCGCTGTAAGTGTGCCGTAAGGAGGTTTTAGGATCGGAAGTCCCGAGACCGTTAGTCCCCGTAAACGTTGCACATAGTTTGCATCTGCAGTACCTGGCTCAGGTTCTACCAGTTGATGGACTAGTGGGCGATCCTTACTCGGGATATAGAGCACATTCGTCCTAGGATCGAATGCTGCTCCGCCCCAGCCTGCTGCCCCAGTTGCACTGGGCATTGTAACCGTTCCCTCCAAAGATGGAGGTGTGAAGAGTGGGCCTAGGCGGTAAGACCCAAGCAGTTCTATCGCTTCCGCTTTTATTTCCGGAGTGAAGTCGATCACATCATCTAGTGTGAAACCCTGCCTAGCGAACGGAGCGGGCTTAGTCGGGAAGGGCTGCGCAGGGGCAGTGCGCTCACCAGGCACGTCACTTACGGAGACCTGACGTTCTTCGATTGGCCACACAGGCTCCCCTGTCACCCGATCGAAGACAAACGTGAAGCCAGATTTGGTAATTAGAGCTACCGCATCGATGACATGGCCATCCACTTCTATCGTTACAAGATTCGGGGGGGCTGGTGGGTCATAGTCCCAGATCCCGTGATGTACGGTCTGAAAGTGCCAGACACGCTCACCGGTTCGGGCGTCTAAGCATAAGAGAGACTCTGCAAATAGGTTGTAGCCCTTTCGGTGCCCGCCGTAGTAGTCACCATTGGGAGTACCAACGGGTAGGTACACGAGGCCGCGTTCTCTATCGACCGTGAAGGGGGCCCATACGTTTGTGGAGCCCGTGTAAGACCAGGATTCGTCCTCCCAGGTGTCATTGCCCAATTCACCGGGCTGTGGAATCGTGTGGAAAGACCAGACTTGTGTGCCTGTCCGTACATCGAACGCCTGAATGTCCCCTGGAGGGTTACGGCGATATACCCGATCATCCGGCATCCCGCTTCCGAGGATGACTAGGTCATTCCAGATGACTGGGGGTGAGGTATTCGTGTAGTGGAGTTTGTTGATTTCCCAGATTAGCCCTTCAGTGAGATCAATCTTCCCGCCTACTCCGAAAGATTCAATTGGCTGTCCCGTTGCCGCATCCAATGCGATCAAGTGCCAACGACTATTGATGAAAATCCGCCTCTGATTTCCGTCGCTCCACATCGCGACGCCACGGTGGCAGAAGCCGCAGTTACGAGGCAACTGTCCCCAGCTGTACGCACGCGGGTCGTAGCTCCAGTACTCTTCCCCAGTGCGTGCATTGAGAGCGACGACACGACTATACGGTGTACTCACATACATAGTGTCGTTGATGACGATGGGAGTGGCTTCGAAGCGTCCAGGTCGGACACGTTCACCCCTGAATGCCAAACTGGAACCCGCCACTGGCTGCTCTTTTGCATCCCAGGTCCAGGCGACCTCGAGGCCAGTGACGCTCTCCCGGTCGATCTGCGTTAGCGCGGAGTACTTCATTCCCCCGGGATCACCCCCGTAGACTGGCCAATCGACGTCTTGGCATTTGACCGAGGGTCCAATCCCCATAAATAGTAAGATTAAGAAGAGCCGGCGAATGTTGGCCTCCAGGAGATGGTATTGGGAGAACGTTCCCATGGTATGTTAGAGTGTCAAGGCTAGCAGGTTCCCAAAAGGGATTGTCTGGCGCGGCCCTAGGAAAAGCTCATCTTGGCCATTTGGGGCTAACCTGCCTAACGCGACTCAGTGGAGGTGTATCATGAGGTTCGCCTTGAACCTTACATTGATAGGGATTACCAGCCTGAGCTTTTTGCTACTCACGAACGAGGTAGTCGGTCGGTCTCCGTCCCTGCAAGAACTCCAGCAGGAAGCTCCTAAGAAACTGCTTTTTCTTACGCATGCTGGGCTCTATAAACACACGAGCCTTGAGCCAGCCGAGGAAGCGCTTGCTTCTTGGGGTCCTGCCGCGGGTTATGAACTCACTACTCTCCAGGGTTATCTGCAGGATCAGCAAGCGCTCGACTTGTCGATGATCACACCCGATTACTTGGCGCAGTTTGATGGGTTGATGATGATGACGAATGGGAATCTCCCACTCGAGGATTCACAGAAGAAAGCGCTGATAGATTTCGTAAGGAATGGAGGTGGTTTTATTGGTGTCCATAACGCTTCCTTAACCCTCTACAACTATCCTGAATTCGGTGAGATGCTGGGTGCGTATTTTCGTAGGACGGTTAGCCAGAACCATATTGTCGTACTAACGGTAGAAGACTTAGAGCATCCAGCGACGAAAATGTTGGGTGCGAGTTGGCCGATCGTGGATGAGTTTTACCAGTTCGGTACTTCCTCTTGGCATGAAGATCGGCCAGAAGAAAATGTGGATATACTCTTCGGTAATCGCATACCGATCGGCTTCTCGCGTAATAGCGTACGTGTACTACTTAGTATTGATACTGAGGCTACTGACATCTCTGGGTTAGAAGAGATTGAATTAGGGGGTGATTATCCTCAGTCTTGGGTTCAAGACTTTGGGAAAGGGCGCTCGTTCTACACCTCACTTGGTCACCGCGACGATATTTGGAGCAATGACCCCGTATTCCGCACACATCTCATAGGTGGTATACGATGGGCTCTTGGCCTAGAAGATGGTGATGCTACCCCACTTGGTCGTTAACTCTTTTTGTTAAGGTCAGTAAATTGAATGTTCCTGGGCTACGTCAGGCACGATGTACTTCAGTGTTAGATCGCAAGAAGTTCTGGAACGTTAGTCCGTCTGTCCACGCTCACATACCTTCAAGTGTCATGACTGAAAATGAGCGATAACGAACAAATGGAGGTTTAGTGGCTGGCCATAACAAGTGGTCAAAGATTAAGCGGAAGAAAGGCGTCAATGATGCAAAACGCGGCGCACTTTTCACCAAGCTAATACGTGAGATCACCGTGGCAGCACGAGATGGGGGAGGAGAGCCGGATTACAACGCCCGCCTTAGGCTTGCGGTCGATACGGCCCGGGCTGCGAGCATGCCGGCTGAGAATATCGAGCGAGCAATCAAGAAGGGCACGGGTGAACTCGAAGGTGTCAATTATGAAGAGGTCGCTTACGAAGGATATGGGCCCGGTGGGGTGGCACTTTTCATCGAGTGCCTTACGGACAATACAAATCGTACTGTAGCAGCGGTACGTCACGCACTAACTAAATACGATGGTAGCTTGGGGACAGACGGCTCGGTTGCGTGGCAATTTGACCGTAAAGGCCAAATCGTGATTGATGCGGGACAGTACGATGAGGATTCCTTATTTGAAGTAGCGATAGAAGCGGGTGCTGAAGATGTGATTGCAGATGAGGATGAATTCATATTGACTACGGAAGCTGCTGATTTCATGACTGTCCAGGATGGAATGAAGGAAGCAGGAATTAAGCCGACTTCGGTTGAACTCACTCGAATTGCTAAGAATGAAGTTGCGGTAACCGGGCGGGACGCGGAGAAGATGCTCAAGCTTCTTGAAATGTTAGAGGAGTTGGATGACGTGCAGAAGGTTCACTCGAATGCAGATATTGATGAGGACATCATCGCAGAGGCGATGTGACGGAGAAATCCAACGAAGTCTTGGTCTTGGGAATTGATCCTGGGACCGCGGTTACTGGCTATGGCTTAGTCGCGCGCGGGGAAGGTGGTGCGGTTGCCCTTGTAGAATGCGGTGTTATTCGAACGTCACCTGATCATATTCTCGCGGACCGGATCCGAGAGATCTACGAAGCGATTGTGGCCTTGATCGTGCGTCACAAACCTTTCGTAATGTCTGTCGAGGATGTTTTCCACGGTAAGAACGCCCAGAGTGCTCTTAAGCTGGGACATGCTCGAGGGGCTATTCTCTTGGCTGCGGCACTCCACGAGGTTGCTGTTGCAGAGTACGCTCCTCGGCAGATCAAGAAAGCTGTCGTCGGGAGTGGTAATGCGACCAAAGACCAGGTTGGTTTCATGGTGAAGCAGAAGCTTAAACTCAAAGAACCCCCGAAGCCTGCAGATGCCGCGGACGGTGTCGCAACAGCTCTCTGTCATTGCCTGATCGGCAGCTTTCCCGGAGAGCTTTGTCTATGATCTCACGTCTTCAAGGAAAACTCCTATCCCGAGATGCCACATGTGTAGAGGTCGAGACTTCGGGCGGAGTCGTCTACGAGGTGGAGGTTCCAATCACGGTCTTGCAGGGACTTCCATCTCCGGGTGGCTCAGTTGAATTGCGCACCCTACAGGTCGTCACTGAGAATTCTATCGCTCTGTACGGGTTTTCCAACGCTCATGAGCGACTGCTTTTCCAGAAACTACTGACTGCTACAGGGGTGGGTGCGAAGCTTGCTCTCGCAATGATGTCAACTTATTCGGCTGAGCGTCTTGTAAGGGCCCTGGTCGAGAAAGACTCCACTGCGCTTCAGCAGGTGAGTGGTATAGGAAAGAAGAAGGCAGAGAAAATCGCACTCGATCTTGCAGATAAGGTTGCAGACCTTGCAATTGTGACTCCGGTAGTGGATGGCGCAACCGGTGGCGCGCAAGACGCTGTGCAGGCCTTAGTAAACCTGGGCTACTCATTTTCAGTGGCTGATACCGCGGTCCGCGCGGTATTGGAGGATGAGGTTCCGGACTCGACTGAAGAGTTGGTTCGGCGAGCTCTTTCAGCTACCTGAACTTATAGCAACTTGATTATGAACATCTTGAGTCGAGCAACCTCTGATTTTACAGGATATTCCTACAATGCCGTAACAGAGCGACCAAGGGGTGTGGGTCTTGAGTGCTCGGTCTATCTCTTGCATGAGGTGTTGGGCTTCGGGGAGATTTCCGTATGACTGAGCACACTCATATAACAACACCCGAGTCACTCACCGAAGACTCAGCAAGTGGACCAACTCTGCGACCCAGACAGCTAGAGGAGTTCATCGGGCAGGGTAAGGTCAAGGAAGCGCTGTCAATTTCGATTGAAGCTGCAAAACAGAGGCGTGAGCCTCTTGATCACATCCTGTTCCATGGACCTCCGGGTCTTGGCAAGACGACCTTGGCCGCACTCCTTGCTCGGGAGATGGGTGTCAACATCAAGACGACGTCAGGCCCCATACTCGAGAAACCGGCTGACTTAGTTGGTATTCTGACTAACCAACGGGAAGGGGACATCCTTTTTATCGACGAGATTCACCGGCTACGTCCGGTCATTGAAGAGTTTCTCTATCCTGCGATGGAGGACTGGCAGGTCGATATACGCCTCTCAGACGGGCCAAAAGCTCAAACGATGACGATGAAGGTGGAACCCTTTACACTCGTAGGTGCCACTACTCGTTTCGGGTTGTTGACAGCTCCAATGCGTGCCCGCTTTGGTATCGTGCATCGCCTGAATTTTTATCCAGCTGAAGAGCTCGTGACCATCGTCCGTCGGAGTGCTGAGATCTTGGATGTGGAGGTGGATGAAGAGGGGGCTATTGAGTTAGCAAGACGGGCTCGTGGTACTCCGCGAGTAGCAAATCGACTACTAAAGAGGGTCCGAGACTTTGCTCAAGTTCGTGCCCACGGGAAGATTGATCGGCAAGTCGCGCAGGATGCACTAAAGATGCTAGATGTCGATGAGTACGGCTTGGATGAAATGGATGCTCGTGTCCTCAAAACACTCATCGAGAAATTTGAAGGGGGACCTGTAGGACTGAATTCGTTAGCTGTTGCCATGGGAGAGGATTCGACCACCCTGGAAGAGGTCTATGAGCCTTTCTTGATTATGGAAGGGTTTCTGATGAGGACTCCTCAGGGACGTGTCGCGACCCCTCGAGCATTCCGCCGTTTCGGTTACACAATCCCAGACGGCACTCTAAATGCTCAGGAATCGCTCTTTACCGACGGGTCGTGAGACGGGACTTGGTTAGTTCGCTTCGGTGACGTTATCGCCTGACGGTTCCCACGTATCTGACTACCAGTACGAACTTCCGTCCGAACGTGTGGCGAAATACCCTGTATCGGTTCGGGATGCTAGCAAGCTACTTGTGGTGCCACGTCCAACGGATGCTCTGTCACCGGGAGAAGACAACTTTCCTGAATTCCGCCACCTGCAGTGTAGGGATATGGTTGAGTTGTTCGAGCCAGATGATGTGCTTGTCGTCAATGAAAGCAGAGTACTGCCGGCGAGGCTACTAGGAAGGAAATCAACTGGAGCTCTGTCCGAGGTCCTCCTCGTGAGGCCATCAGTCGATGCAGATGACCCTTATGTTTGGGAAGCTCTAGTGCGACCGGGATCAAAGCTCAAGCCTGGCCGGACGGTAGTCGTCGCACCTGACCTAAGAGTGGAAATCTTAGATTCAGCACCGGAAAGTGGTCGGCTGGTCAGGCTTGTCTCGGACCTCACACCAGAGGCTGTAATCAACAAACACGGCCATATACCCCTGCCTCCCTACATTGGCCGCCCGGATGAGCCAATTGATCGAGAGCGATATCAGACTGTGTACGCTCGTGAGTCTGGGTCGATAGCGGCACCCACGGCCGGGCTCCATTTCACAAAGGATTTACTAACACGCTTGGAGGAACACGGAGTCCGTCGAGTTGCCGTGACGCTTCATGTTGGGATCGGGACTTTTCGCCCTGTAGCGGTTGAAGATCCAGCAGAGCACGAATTACACGAGGAACACTATCATATATCAGAGGAAGCCGCTGGTGTGATCAATAAGTCTATCATGGCAGGCAGGCGGATCTGGGCGATAGGGACAACCGTGGTCAGAACACTTGAATCGGCTGTGGAAGAGGGAGGACTTGTACGACCTGGGTCAGGAACCACACAGCTTTTCATACGTCCCCCGTTCAATTTCCAGATTGTAAATTGTCTGCTGACCAATTTCCATCTCCCGCGGTCCACATTACTGATGCTTGTGGCTGCGTTTGCAGGGTATGAAAACACTATGGCAGCCTATCAACAGGCGATCGCGCTTGGTTACAGGTTCTATTCGTACGGAGACGCTATGGCGGTTGTGGATCACCATTAACCTTACTTCTTATACTCATCCGGTAGCCAACGATCGTGTCGAGTGTTGCTACTGAAATAAGGTCGGACTGCATTCGAACGAGCAGTGGTTAGATTTTATCTACCATGTTCGACTTCAAAATCCAGAGCACTGAGGGTGCTGCCCGGCAGGGAAAGTTTTCCACACCTCACGGTGAGGTGCAGACGCCGGCGTTCATGCCGGTTGGAACGCTCGGTACTGTGAAAGGCCTCATTATGGACGAGGTCAGTGCACTTGGAGCAGAGATGGTACTCGCCAATACGTACCATCTCTACCTGCGCCCGGGGCATGAACTAGTTCGTGATTTGGGAGGACTGCACGAGTTCATGCGATGGGATGGTCCGATTCTTACCGATTCGGGAGGCTACCAGGTATTCTCTTTGGCTAAGATCCGGGAATTGCACGACGATAAGGTAGAGTTCCAGAGTCACATTGATGGGTCCAAGCATGAATTTACTCCAGAATCCGTCATAGACATTCAGCGTACGCTTGGAGCCGATGTGATCATGGCGCTAGACGAATGTCCACCCGGTGGCGCAGATCATTCGTATGTGAGCGTATCGAATATTAGGACAATAAAATGGCTCGAACGGTGTCGTTCGCGTTTCCAGGAACTTGAAGAACGGGGTGAATCTCCCCAGCAAACATTATTCCCAGTATTGCAAGGCAACATCTATGATGATTTACGCCGGGAGCATGCTCGCCAGTTTATGGAGATGGAAGATTGGACTGGTTACGGAATTGGCGGCTTAAGCGTTGGGGAATCTAAGGACAATATGTGGCGAGTCTTGGAACTACTTCATGATGAACTACCGATAAATCGGCCGCGATACCTTATGGGTGTTGGGTACCCTGATGATCTACTTGAAGCCGTTGCAAGGGGCTGTGATCTATTCGATTGCGTAGCTCCGACAAGAAACGCTCGACATGGGACTGCCTGGACGAGCCAGGAAGGCCAGGTCAACTTGAAGATGGCTCGGTTTCGTGAAGATACCCGCCCACTCGATACTGAGTGTGACTGCTACACATGCTCATGCTACGACAGGGCTTACCTTCGCCATCTGGTTGTCGCCTCAGAGTGGCTCGCAGTGCGACTGCTCTCAATCCACAATCTTCGCTTTCTTGCAGCGTTGAGTGAGGAGTCGCGACGTCGGATTGCCGAAGGCACGTTCCGGTCTTGGTCACGAGGGTGGCTTGAGCGATATAGAAGTTCCGGCGCTGAATCGTCGGACCACGTTTAACCCAGTACGGAGATCTTCAGTGAATTTTGCCTTTTATGCATTGATGATGGTTCCACAGGGTGGAACTATGGCCCCCATTTTGTTTCAGGTTGCCGCAATTTTCGCCATCTTTTACTTCCTGCTAATCAGGCCACAAGCAAAGGAACGAAAGCGACATGACGAGATGTTGTCCTCCGTTAGGAAGGGGGACGACATCGTGACTACCGGTGGTATCATCGGGAAAGTCGTCCACGCTGAAGAGACCCAGCTCATAGTAAGGACCGGCGAAAGTACGAGGGTGACGGTGGATCGTGCCCACATCGCAACGGTACTCGATCAAAAAGGTAACGCGCTAGAGGAGTAAGGATTCGCTTCGTGGCTTTGCATCAAGTCGTCATAATGGGCGACCCCATCCTTCGGACGGCAGCGGCCGAAGTAGATGTGTTTGATCAGGACCTGAAGATGCTGGTGCGTGATATGTTCGAGACTATGTACCATGCAGAGGGCATTGGTCTCGCAGCTCCTCAAATCAACATCTCTCAACGCGTGATGGTGATTGACCTAAGAAGCGAGGAACATCCTGAGGCCCGTTTAGCTCTGATCAACCCCAAGGTGGTGTGGGCGAGTACCGAGAATGAAAAGGCTCCAGAAGGTTGTCTGAGTATTCCGGGACTTGAAGAGGTGATAAAGAGATCCTCAGCTATCCGGGTGGAAGCAGTAGATATTGATGGTGGGCGCATCGAACTGGAAGCTGAGGGGCTTTTTGCACGAGTGCTACAGCATGAGATAGATCATCTCGATGGCATATTGTTCGTCGACAGGGTCAGCGCACTAAAGCGCCGTATCTTGATGAAAAAATGGAAAAAGATTCAGGCTGAAGAGGACTGAGTGAGTGCAATGAGAATTCTCTTCTGGGGGACACCCGATTTTGCGGTCCCATCTCTAAAGGCACTCGCAAACGATGGGGTAGAAATCGCAGGAGTTATTACACAGCCTGACCGACCTGCCGGACGTGGGCGACGCATCAAGAGGTCACCGGTAAAAGAAGAGGCACTTGCTTTGGGCTATGAGGTGCTAGCTCCTGTTCGTCCTCAGGGCGAGCAGTTTATTGAGCAAATCAGGAAGTTGAGGCCTGATCTCTCGGTGGTGGTGGCTTACGGACATATCCTGAAGCGTGAAGTATTAGATCTTCCCTCGCTCGGATCGATCAATGTACATGCTTCGCTTCTTCCTCAGCTGAGAGGAGCAGCACCTGTAAACTGGGGGATTATACGCGGGCACGGGCAGACAGGAATCACGGTCATGCGCATGGTTGAGGCCATGGATGCAGGGCCGATAATCCATCAGCTCTCTGAACCCATCTTCGATGACGATAGCGCATCAGAACTAATGTCTAGGCTTTCTGAACTCGGAGCCCTAGCACTCAGAGAAGCGCTCGAATTTCTTGTCCATGGTAATGCGGATGAGAGAGAGCAGTTGGAAAATGGTGTGAGCTATGCCCCCAAAGTAGATCGTAAAACTGCCAGAATTGACTGGACCTTATCAGCCAATGAGGTGGCACTCTTTATTCGTGGTATGGATGCCACTCCGGGAGCGTGGTCGGAGTTAGCCGGTATGCCGATCAAGTTTTTCAGGCCGAAGCTCGTGCCTGAGTTGGAATCTTCCCAGGCTAGCGTACAGACATCATTTCAAATCCCATCTCCTGGTACTGTGGTTGGAGTTGACCCGGAACAGGGACTAGTGATCTCCACGAGTTCAGGTGTTGTACTAGTCAGGGAAGTTCAGCCTGCGGGTCGCCAGCGGATGAGTGCGCTAGACTGGATTAATGGCCGGGGAGTTGAACTGGGCCAGCGTTTCGAGTGAAGAAGATCCCATACTTTCACTTGGTGACCGATGATGGTGTACTTGCACGCCAGAACATCACAGGAGTCATGAAAACTGTGTTCGAAACGGGAGGTCCAGATGTGGCCCTGCATATTCGTGGTCCGTCTACGAACGGGCGCAAAATTCACGAATTGGTCACAAAAATGCGCCCAATAGCGGATGCAACAGGTGGAAGTCTCTTTCTGAATGACCGTTTGGACATCGCGTTGACCACAGGAGCTGACGGCGTGCATTTAGGGCAGAGATCTTTCCCTGTCTACGCTGTACGTCAACTTGTTGGCCGCGATTTAACGGTTGGGGCCTCCGTTCATGATGAGACGGAATCTGCTATCGCAAAAGAAGAGGGTGCGGACTACGCGTTTGTGGGTACACTTTTTATGACCCCCAGCCATGATGGCATAGAGCCAGGGGGTGTATCACTCATGTTGAGGGTGTGCCCTATGGTTGGGGACATGCCGCTTTTGGGTATTGGTGGCATCACTCCGGAGCGAGTCGGTAGTGTCTTAGCCGCAGGCGCGAAGGGGGTTGCTGTCATACGGGGGGTCTGGAATGCTGAGAATCCACGTGATGCGGTTCGTGCTTATCTTTCTGAACTCAATTTGGGTGAAGGAGAACACAGTTGAGCAGCACTGAACACATTCAGGTCCGATTAAATGGTAAGGATCGGGATATTACATTTGGCCATACAGTCCAGAGTCTACTCGAAGCCATTGAGATCAATCCCTTGGCGGTAGTTGTAGAGCTGAACAGGAAGATTTTGGATCGTGACAGATACTCCGATTTTGATATCCGTGAAGGGGATACGATCGAGGTTGTCCATTTCGTAGGTGGGGGTTAGTCCGATGACAACAACTGACCTTGGTGCAACTGCTGAAGTATCACAAGGACTCGATAATCCCTTAGAAATAGCAGGAGTAACGTTTACGTCACGCCTTATTGTCGGTACCGGAAAGTATGCCACTAACCAGATCATGGTTAATGCCATTAGGGCGAGTGGTGCCGAGATGGTGACAGTTGCGGTGCGTCGTGTGGATCTTGACCGGACGAGAGAGGAGGCAATTCTACATCACCTGAACCCAGAAGAGTTTTTCTTATTGGCAAATACAGCTGGATGCCATACGGCCGAGGATGCAATCCGGTACGCGAGGCTGGCTCGGGCAGCTGGCTTCAACGAGTTCGTGAAACTGGAGGTCATTGGTGATGACGAGACGCTTTTACCGGACGTTCAGGCTACGATCGAAGCGGCACAGACCCTTGCCGATGAAGGGTTCAAGGTAATGGCATATACCAACGATGATCTCATTACCGCACTCCGACTTGAAGATGTGGGTTGTGTCGCAGTTATGCCGCTTGCAAGTCCAATCGGCAGTGGACTTGGTGTTGTGAACCCCTACTTCATTAGGGAGATCAAGCGGAGGCTTGAAGTCCCAATCATCGTAGACGCAGGGGTAGGAACTGCGTCCGACGCGTGTCTCACCATGGAACAAGGTGTGGATGGCGTCCTTATGAATACTGCATTGGCAGCAGCCAAGGACCCGGTCAGGATGGCTCATGCGATGAAGGCTGCCACGATTTCTGGGCGGCTCGCCTTTCTAGCTGGGCGTATGAAATCTCGTGAAATCGCGGTTCCGTCGTCTCCTGAGGTGGGAATGCTGGACTGAGCCGTGACAAGAGACGGGTGCAGCCTTGGCCGACGGACCGCCTATAAAATACGTGAACAAGTTGAGCGCGGACGTCGGCTCGACAGAGCTCTGGGGTCATGCATCCAAGGTGTGGAAGCTCGAGAGCGAGCGTTCGCTCACGAACTCTCCTATGGTGTGACAAGACTTCAAGGTCGACTTGATTATCTACTTTCACCTCATGTGCACAGGGGTATGGATACTCTCGATCCGAACGTACGAGAAGTCCTAAGGCTTGCCGCCTACCAGTTGCTTTATATGCATTCGGTGCCTGACTACGCGGCAGTTTCAGAGGCAGTAGCTCAGGTACGCGCACTAGCGGGTAAGGGCGCAGCTGGACTTGTGAATGCTGTGTTACGAAGGTTGGCTGCAGTGGGAGCTGATACGACGGAATTCCCAGATCTTGATTCTGATCCAGTAGGATTCTTTACGACATGGGGATCTCATCCAAGGTGGCTGGTCGACCGTTGGCTCAAGAGATGGGGTACTCAGAAGGTCTTTGACCTCATTGAAGCTAACAATACTCGCCCGTTAGCCTGTTTAACTCCTCTCCATGCACGAGCAGAAGAGGCCCTGGAAACCTTGAGGATGGCCGGACTGGATGGAGATCCTGTGGGCTATGGAACTGAATGCTTGAGGTTGAGGCCGTCTTCAAGTCCGGCAGCTGCGTTGGTGGCATTGCCCGAAGCAGTCATTCAGGATCCGGCGTCACATCTTGTGACATGTTACGCAAATATATCACCAGGCATGGAAGTTGCTGATTTATGTGCGGCACCTGGTGGCAAGGCTCTCACAATTGCCACAGGGGTTCGGTCTACTTTAGCTGCCGACTGCTCGGAGTCACGCATGCGTATGGTTCAAGAGAATGCGAAGAGGACAGGTGTTGAGGTCAATTGTGTCGTTGCTGATGCACATAATCCACCGATCAAATCGGCAGATGCAGTCTTATTGGATGTGCCATGCACAGGTACTGGTACTCTTGCGCGTCATCCCGATATACGCTGGCGTCTCAGCCCAGATTCAGTATCCAAGATCACTAGGGTCCAAGATCGACTATTGGATTCTGCGGCACCCCTCGTCCGTGTGGGTGGGCTACTTATTTACTCCACCTGTACTCTTGAGCCAGAAGAAAACCATGAGTTGGTACAGGGCTTTCTTTTGAGGAATCTTGATTTTGAACTAGAACCGAGTGACACAGTAGCCGGAGAATTTCTGGATGAGAGCGGCTACCTTTGTGTGCACCCTGACAAGGATGGGCGAGATGGATCGTTCGCGGCCCGGTTGAGGAGGATGCATTGAAGTTAGGGGGCTCGCTTGCCCGGAGAAGGCGCAGTCGGCGTGATAAATCGCGTGGGCCAATCGCTGGGGCTAGCAACGAGAGAGGAGGACAGGGTAGGTACTCTCGCCTGTGGTTTAGTGTGCTAATACTTGCTCTATTTGGTTGGTTCGGTGGCTATCTGATAACCACACAATTCATCTTCCCACTTCCACCTCCTACGGGGGATCTCTTCGAAGTACCGGATATTCGCAGAGGAGGGCTTGCCACCGCTCGTGAACGCTTAACGGGCGCAGGTTTGGTTTTAGGTGAAATTGACTCCCTGCTACATCCATCTGTACCAGAGGCGTTGATCATCGGCCAGTCACCACTTCCAGGACAGGTACTCAGGCCGGAAAGCCAAGTGAGGGTTACGGTCAGCCTTGGTCCTCAATTACGATCTGTACCCGATGTGCTAGGGCTGACTGAAGACCGCGCTCAAATCGTTCTTGAGAGCAGTGGATTTATTGTGTCTATGGATACGGCTGAGGCCGACTTGCCTCGGGGTAGCGTGCTGGAGGTCTTTCCTCCTCCCGACACTATCATCCCACTACCGGCTGAGGTACTTATGATCGTGAGTACTGGTCCAGCTTTAGTGGCAATGCCATTAGTCCTGGGACTGGATAGAGAAGAGGCGTTGGTTTTACTTGATTCACTCGGGCTCGTGGTTTCTGAAATTGAGGAAGTCTTTCGCTTCGGTAGAGACCAGGGTGTTGTGGTTGAGCAGGAACCTGCGTCTGAAATCGAGTTGGAGCGAGGAGCCGAGGTGCGCCTCAAGGTTGGTGCGAGTGGAGAGAGCATGGAACAATGACTCCTATTGGCCGTAGGAACCGGAGGGCTTAAGTGAGCTCAGAATCATTATCCCAAAAGGGATTCGGAGACATCGCATGAAGCGAAAATTCCTCCGATCCCCCTATCTTTGGGCGATACTTATGACAGCAATGGTCGTTGGCTTTGCTTGGGTTAAGCGGGAAAGCCTTCAGCCGGTGATCACGGGAGCGAGTGCACCGACCTTTTCTGCTAAATCCCTAGATGGCATCACCATGTCATTGGAAGACTTCGATGGACGGGTCATCCTTCTGAATATTTGGGCAACTTGGTGTGAGCCCTGCCTCGAGGAGATGCCCTCGATGCAACGCCTCTATGATGAACTCGACGACGAAGACTTTGAGATTCTTGCTGTTAGTATCGATGCGCCTCTAGGTCAGTCCGATGATTTCGGTAGAGCGGGTGGTGACCTAGATCTATTTGCTAAAGATTTGGGCCTAACTTTCCGGATTCTCCATGATCCGTCCGGAGATATACAGCGAACTTACCAGACTACAGGTGTCCCCGAGACATTCTTGATTGGGAAGGATGGGCTGATCTACAAGAAGGTTGCAGGCGGCACACGTTGGGATGCTCCTGTTAACCAAGATCTTGTGCGTCGCCTACTGGCGAACGGATAACAGAATGCCTAGGAAAAGAAGTGCATGGATCCGTGACTGGAGGCTAAAGCTGGCGGCATTAGGCCTGTCCGTCTTCTTATGGGCTCTGGTTCAAACTGAGCCACGCACTTCTTCTGAAAGTTTTCAAAGGGTACCGGTTCGGGTTGAATTGACCGACACGTTGTGGACCCTCGCTGGGCCTACTACTCCTGCAGAGGTCGAACTCCAACTTAGTGGCTCATCCCGTGATATCATCAGACTGGATCGTGAAGGTACAGCTCTGAGTATCCCAATTAGTCAAGTTGGAACACCTGATACGAGCGTATTCCTCGACCGTGATTGGGTTGAACTTGGTCAGTCGACCGGCCTGACGGTAGAATTCATCTCACCGGCGATGATAGAGCTCATGTTTGAGCCTACAATGACACGCATCCTTCCCATAGCAACCCGTGTCTATGGCGAGTTACGTGACAATCTTGCTTTGGCCAGCTCTGTTGGGTTGGCTCCGTTGAACGTAAGAGTTCGTGGTTCGGAGAGTCAGATTTCTCAATTAGACTCGGTCTGGTTGGAGCCGTTTGATCTTGCCATAGTCGAGAAATCCGGGGTTTTCTCTGTGGCTATCGACACGTCAAGCTTATCCGGCGCGTACGTCTCTCCTGATGTTGTCACCATGGGGCTCAACGTAGAAGACGACATTGAGCGGGTTTTACAAGGATTCTCTGTACAGTTTGATGCTGAGAGGATCGGCGCTGATGTGACGATAGAACCGGTAGTGGTCGCGGTCCGGTTTTCTGGACCCAGAAGCCTAGTGAATGCACTAGATCCGAGCTTGCTTAGGGTCTGGGTATCACCTGAGGATCTTGAGGGCATCCTGCCAGGTGAAGAGCGACGTGTTCCGTTGCGGCTAGAAGGGATTCCCGAGTTTGTGACCGCTATTTCTGAGACTACTATGGTGACTGCCAAAAGGGCTGCTCAGGGATTGACTGGGACTAATCAGGCACTCCGGTGAGTAATACCTCGCGCCCTTTGGTTTTAGGCCTAGAGACATCTTGCGACGAGACATCGGCTGCAGTGCTCGATGGAGGGAATACTATTCTCGGCCATGTGATCCTCTCTCAAGACGGGCATGAAGTATTTGGGGGAGTAGTGCCAGAACTCGCAGCACGAGCTCATTTGCAGAAGGTTGATTTAGTGGTGGAAGAAACGCTCCGTCAGGCAGAGGTTTCACTGCGTGAAATCGATGTATTTGGAGTTACAGCTGGACCTGGGCTTATTGGTGCTCTGCTAGTCGGATTATCCTGGAGCAAGGCGGCTTCTTTCGCGTGTGATCGCCCTCTCGTTGCTGTTCATCATATGGAAGGGCACCTGTTTTCGCCTTCACTAGAAAACAGCGCCGCACAGCCGCCTTTCGTGGCTCTTCTCGTCTCAGGTGGCCATACACTCCTAGTCCATGCGGTAAAGTGGGGAGAATACCGATTATTGGGAGAAACCAGGGACGATGCAGCTGGTGAAGCTTTCGACAAGGTGGCTAAGCTTTTGGGATTAGGGTATCCCGGCGGACCCTTGATCGAGCGTCTCGCTTCTGAGGGTAAAGCCTCGCGTTATAAACTCCCTAGGCCGATGCTTCGCGGCAACCAAAAACCGGATGACGCTGAATTTTATGACTTTTCATTTAGCGGCCTGAAGACAGCTGTGGTAGAATTGGTAAGAAGGCTTGAGTTGGACGGTGTATTGTCTTCAGAAATCGCTAACGTCGCTGCTGGTTTTCAGGAAGCTGCTGTAGATGTGCTCGCCTCCAAGACTATGAGGGCTGTTGGACAGACCAAGTGCGCCCGCGTCCTTGTCGGTGGCGGAGTTAGCGCTAATAGGAGGCTGTGTGACGAGCTTGCGAGCCGACTTGGTACTGAGGGAGAACTGTTCCATGCCTCAACACGCCTTTCTTTAGACAATGCTGCAATGATCGCTCGCGCAGCGCGCTTCCGTTACGATCGAGGCGATGTAGCTGAACCTGATATTTCAGCCTCAGCGACCATGGCACTCCCCGGGCTTGAGCAGAGTGTGGCGTGAACAGTAAGGCTATAGGTGGTTCCAGTGAATTCGTAGTCAGGCGAAGTTAGACTGGCATGTATCCCGTCATTTTTGAACTTCCAGGCTGGCTTCCAGGAGTAGGTGGAATGCCGATCACCTCATTTGGGGTGTTTATGCTCTTAGCGTTTCTGACTGGTGGCTGGATCATTCGGTCAGAGTTGGAACGGATGGGCGAGGATCCTGAAAGAGCTTGGGATTTGGTGTTTATGGGTGTCGTGGGCGGGATTCTCGGAGCTAAGGGCTATTACGTCCTCCTTAACTATGAGAGACTCGCGAGTGACCCCGCAGCCCTGATTTTCTCTCGCGGTGGCCTTGTTTGGTATGGCGGCTTCTTGCTCGCTACGGCATTGGTTATATGGGAGATTCGTCGAAGAAGATTGCCTCTGCGTCGTACCGCTGATGCTATCGCTCCCGCTCTTGCATTGGGCTATGCCGTAGGCCGTATGGGCTGCTTCCTCGTGGGAGATGATTGGGGTCGTCCAACCGACTCTATTTTCGGTATAGCATTTCCAAGGGGTGCCCCTCCTACCCGAGTAGACATCATTGAGCGGGATTTCGGAATTTCAGTAGATCCCGAACTCATTGAGAAGTATGGTCAGATTGTGCCAGTCCACCCAACTCAACTCTACGAGGTGGGTATCAGCACGCTGATCTTCTTCTTCCTTTGGCGTGTCCGTCAAAATCAAAACAGTCCTGGTAGACTCTTCATGCTCTGGCTAGTTATGGCGAGCGGAGAGCGCTTCCTGGTCGAATTCCTACGCGCCAAAGATGATCGCTTCTTCGGTATCTTGACCTTGGCACAACTGGTGAGCCTTGCAATTGCAGCTGTGGGACTGGTTGGGATAGTGCGCATGAAGAGTGCTAATCGTTCTGAGCCTGCGCGCAGCTCCTGAGTAGCACTGGATCAATGCTGAGGATCCTCCACGGATCAGACCTACAAATGGGGCGACCATTCCGTCCTCGTGCCGCCAAAGCACTTCGTCAGCTAGCATTTGAAGTAGACCCGAATCTGATAGTCATTTCGGGTGACCTCACCCAGCGGGCTAAGGTTCATGAGTTTCAAGCTGCATGGAAATTTCTTGAAGCATTGCCCCAGGTACCTCTTGTCGTGACACCAGGGAACCACGACGTGCCACTCTACAGGTTTTGGGAGCGCTTATTGGTCCCGTACAGAAGTTGGAATCGCACTATTCCTCATGATCTTGATTCGGTGACTGTGATTCCAGGAGCAACAGTGGTCGCGCTGAACTCTGCATCACCGTGGAGCGCGATTGTTGGTGGGCGCCTGACTCAGGCTCAACTCAGATTTGCCCGGCAGAGCTTCGATAGCGAGCCGACAGAAGGGATTCGAGTTCTTGTCACGCACCATCACTTTGTGTGCAAGAGTGCCGGAGGCGGAGGGCGACCTATACCGACTGCTCCACTGATCATCAATCAGATCGAAGAGATGGAGGTGGATGTAGTGCTGAGTGGGCACCTTCACCGGATGCAAGTTGCAATGTCGAGGGATGTGGTTCCGGGAAAAAACTTTGCGGTTCCACTCATTACTGCTGGGACCGCGACATCACGCAGGGGTAGAGGAGAAGAAAAGGGCACAAACAGTGTGAACGTCTTGGATGTAATGGAAGGTCGGATCAAGGTTACTCCGTATCTCTTATCGAATAGTGAACAGGCCTTTGAAGCTTTGGAACCCATTTCCTTGATGCGACGACATATGTCTAATGAGCCCCCGTCACTACCCAGGCACATGGCAAGTGAAGAGAGGGCCTAGGATCGACTATGCGCTATATCCGTAATGCCCCTACTCGCAGCGAGAATTTTCGAGCTGCATTAGCATCTGCGGCAGTCGCATTAGGTGTCGGAGTCACAGCATTCTACCTAACAAGAATATTCTTGGCTCGGGATCCACTTCCCAGAAAGAACGAAAGGCCACCCGGTTTGGGCCGAAAGGAAGCCTCCCCGGCATGATTCGACCCCGTTTCCTGCACTCTATCATATGGATTGCTCTATGCGTCTGGGCATTGATCCCATCACCGGCATTGTCACAGGTAGGTAGGACCGAAGTAAGCAGGGTGATTTTTCAAGGAAACGAATCATTTCCGGATGACTCTTTGGCTCGCGCGATTGTAACAAGAGAAACCGAGTGTCGGTCAGTGGTTTTCGCACCATTCTGCTGGGCAGGTGTGAATTTTGCTATACAGCGCTTCTACTTGCCGGAGCGAGATGTCCCTCTGGATCGCCTGAGGCTTGAGGCTTGGTACTACCAGAGAGGGTTTCGCGAAATCAATGTCGATACTCTTACATCACTCGGAGAGGCAGGTCGGGCCACTGTCTCGTTCATTATTGATGAGGGTGAGCCGGTTATCGCTACGAGAGTCGACTTTGAGGGTAGTGACGAGGTCACTGAGGATGGTCTTTTTGAAGGACTCCCGCTACAGCCCGGCGACCGATTGAGTATTCTCGCTCTGAATGCAACCAGGGACACTCTAGAGCGCCGTCTTGCGAACAGAGGTTATGGTCGGGTCAATGTTCTTCGCAGGCATATGATACCAGCGGTCGAGCCGTATACAGCGCTGGTTACATTCGACATCGATCCCGGATCCAGAGTGCGTTACGGATCCATTATGGTATCCGGGAACTCCGAGCTCAGTGAAGAGACCGTTCTCAATACTTTGCAATTTAGTGCGGGAGATCTATACAGCCGAGATGAGGTACAGCAGGGGCAGGGCAGGCTCTTTGGACTGGATATTATCCGTAGCGCTTCGGTAACAAGTGACTTTCAGTCTGATCCTGATTCTGTGATTCCCATCGCCGTCAACGTGGTAGAGGGAGACGCTTACCGTGTTCGCTATGGGGGTGGCTGGACTACAGCTGAATGTTTCGGTGTCGAGGCCCAATGGGCGGCGAGGAACTTCTTCGGGGGAGGTCGGCTTCTTCAGGTCCGCGGGAGGGTCGCAAATCTACTGACACCTCAGCTCCAGGATGTGCTTTGCCCTCAGGGTGGAACGGAAGAGTTTGGGGAATTGACGGGGACCGTCTCGTTAGATTTTGTCCAACCGTGGATTTTTTCTACTCGAAACTCCTTCAACACGGCTTTGTTCATTGAGCGGCAAAGCCTTCCCGATGTTTTCATCCGTGAGGCCGTTGGTATTGAATTAGCTCTCACACGCCTGATCGGCCCTCAGACTTCCTTTACACTTTCATACAGGCCAGAACTAGCTCGGCTCGATGCCGCAGAAGTGCTGTTCTGCACAAATTTGCTGGTATGTAGCCCAGAGGATGTCTCGATTCTACAGGATGCCAATTGGCTTGCTCCTATCGGGTTCAGCCTCAATCGCAATCTTGCAAATAACATTCTCAACCCCAGTCGCGGATACAGCGTAGTCCTAGAGGTTGAACACGCATCCCAGTGGACGGGCTCAAATTTTCGGTATGACCGGGCCATAGCTGAAGGCACCCTATATTCTGGGCTTGGACGATCTGGAGTGTTTGCGGCTCGAATACGTGGTGGGTGGGTTGGTGCAGGTGCATTTGAAGCGCTACTGCAGACGCCTGGGACATTCGACCTAGTTCATCCTCAGAAACGCTTTTATGCCGGTGGCGCGAACTCGGTTCGCGGTTTTGCACAGGGCCGACTGGGCCCCAGGGTCCTCACAATTGATCCTGTGCGGCTCCTGGGGCCTGGGCCAGAGGGAGCAGGGTGCAACCCTTCGGAATTAATGGATCTTTCTTGTGACCCCACATCCATAAATGAAGGTCGATTCGTTCCACGTCCTACTGGTGGAACTCGAGTACTGGAGGGGAATCTCGAACTCCGGTTCCCCATCGGATTGAATCTTGAATGGGTAACGTTCACTGATGTTGGACAGGTTTGGGGCGGACGTGACAAAGTTGATCTCTCCAAACTCGAGGTAACTCCTGGTGTCGGAGTTCGATACCTCAGCCCGGTCGGGCCGATACGTATAGATCTCGCATATCGTTTTGGAGCAGGGGATCCCCTTGTGGTTGTCACATCACAATTGAAGATGTTCGATCCGAATGTGCATGAGGAGAGTGACCGCATAAGGATTGACGATAACGTCATTCCGTACGTGCGAACGCATGAACTAGCGGCGCTTAACACCTCGATGCTTTTCGGAGAAGCTTCATCATTCTCCTTCCAGCTCTTCCAACTACACATTTCGATTGGCCAGGCATTCTGATGAAGGAGATGCCTGGGGTTCCGACCGAGGGATTCGATGACTCAAGTACGGCTGAAGCAATGCCTGAAACACCGCGCATTGAGACGCCTACTAAACCAAGGAAGAAGCTGGGTCGCCGCCTCTTGAGATGGGGCGGTGTCCTACTGGGAGGGTTTCTTGTTCTTATAGGGGTCCTATCTGCTACCGGTCCAGGTCAGCGGGTTTTCATTGACCAAGTATTAACCAGGATTCAGGAGCAGTTGGCCGGAGAGCTCAGAATCCAAGGAATACAAAGTGGCACACTATTCACTGGGGCGACCTTAACCGGAGTCGAGTTAGATGCTGAAGACGGAGTGCATGTGCTCAGGGCTGACTCTATCCGAGTACGGTACTCACCATTGGCGTGGATCACATCAAATCTACGAGTTAGTTCGATCATCGCTTGGGGCCTTGAGTTCGAGATCTCAAGGTTGGAATCCGGCCAGGCGCTCAATATCCAACGGGTAGTGCGGCGTACTGAGAAAATTGATTCAGTAGGCAACGCGATTGAAGCTGCTCGCCAACCGATCCATGTGGGACGAATTGCGGTGCGCGAAGGTCTTTTGAAGATCCTCACACCCTCTGGCAGCGGAAGCACGGGTAGGTTGGTTCCATCGCCTGATGGCAGCAGACAGTTGTTGTACCGGTCTCTTGAAGATATCGATTTGGATCTTGAGGATGTGATACTCCGGCCAGGCAACACCGAAAGTCTTCTAGAAGCGCAACTTGCTTCTTTATCAATGCTCAATGCGGTCACTTCTGAACCATTTCGACTTGAGGAGGCCTTCGGAGAGATTGACTACGGTCAGAGGGGAATCCGAGTACGCGAAGGGGCCTTTCGTTTTGAGAGAACGCTCGTTAGGGGTGAGGTCAGAGTTGGTTCTTGGGGAGACACTGATGTTTGGGGATTCTTCGCATCTCTAGAAACTGATGGAGCAGGAGATCTCTCTGACCTAACCTGGCTAGATGACCGTATTCCAGACGGATTATTCCGTGGGGCTGTGACAATTGCGACTGAGAATGGGACGCATGTGGGTCTAGAGGGACTAGAAGTAGACCTAGAGGGCAGTAGCCTCCAACTAGACGGTGATCTCTTATTCACTGATGTCATAACCCTTGATGACATGGGTGTGGTCATGAATCCACTTGCCTTGGAGTGGCTTGAACCTTGGCTTGGGACGGATATGCCACTTGAGGGTTGGCTCAGCGGGGACGCACACTTCTCCGGGACTGAAGAGAATCTCCAGATTGATGGCCGTGCAACGCTCGTCCCCACCGGTTATGGAGGAGTAGCGACAACGGCTGATTTTGGGGGCATCCTGCACGGGGGCGAAGACCCTGGGGCAACTGGTTTAGAAATACACTTAGATCCCGTCAACTACAACTTGGTTCAGGTGATTGCACCCGGGTTACCGTTATTGGGATCAGGGACCCTGGACTTCCAGCTTTCAGGACGAGCGCTCGCAGGACTTCGTTTCACACTTGATACTTCAGTTGAGGCGGACGCTGTACCTCGGTCACGTGCTCTACTGCGTGGCGCTCTGCGTAGGACGGAGACAGAAGACTGGATTGTGGATGTGCAAGGTGACGTTTCACCCTTGTCCCTAAGCTTACTTGCCCAAACCCGTCCCGAACTCGGCCTTAAGGGTGAATTGACAGGACCGATTCGAGGAGTTGGACGTCTCCGTGATTTGCAAGTTTCAGGGGAATTCGATGCAGCTGGTGGCCAAATAGGACTGGGAGGGGTGCTCGACCTTACTCAGCCGGGATCGTTTTATCGTTTGGATATCGTAGGTGAAAACGTCCCTTTATCGAATTTTGTCACAGAACTCCCGAGGCAGTCCGAATGGACTGGAGCTCTATCGATAGAAGGTCGGGGGTTACAAATAGATTCGATGGATGCTGCCGCGACACTGGCATGGTCTCGCTCACGTGTAGGTGGGCTCCATGTGGATACGGTGATGGCACATCTGACTGCGTCTGCCGGCATTCTCACAGTGGACAGCCTCGACGCTAGCCTTGGTGGTGTGGCTGTATCGGGTGATGGCCGACTGGGAATGGCAGCTCCTTTAGATGGGGAAGCTCGGTTGACCTTCTCTGCTGAATCTTTAGAGGGCCTTCGGCCACTTCTGCTCGGCGACACTGTGATTGCGAAAGATACGCTCTCACTCCTCGAAAAGGAGTTGCTGCGCTTTGAGGGTGTGGATGTTGACGCTCTGCCTGACACTGTCGATGTGCGAATGCATGGTGCGATGAGCGGTAGTGCCCGTCTGGTTGGTTCAGTAGATGCTCTCAACGTTGACCTGGAAATGGACGTATCCGGTGCGGTATACGGGCGCAATCGTGTTGACAGTGCCCATGTCGTGTTTAACGCGGATTCCCTTCCTTCCATCTCCGGTGACTGGGATGTATTGACCGAGGCGTTCGGAGTCGAGTGGCAGGGTAGATCGCTAGAACGAGCACAAGTCGATGCTGATATGTCTAATCGCAGAGGTGAGGCATCCTTGAGTATCATCCGGCGAATGGGCGAAGAACTTGAGGTGAGAGGACAGTTTGAATTTGATTCAGCGGGTGGCCGTCTGGATCTAGAAGAAGCTACCGCGACTCTTGATGCATTAGTCTATGCCTTAGCCGAACCCACTCAGGTCACCTGGGATGCCACATCTGTATCCTTTGACTCGACCCAGATCAGCAGAGTCGGGGAAGATCCAATGCATATGGTCGCTTCCGGTGTATTGGCACGAGAAGGGCGATCTGATTTTCGGCTTGATCTGCAAGGGCTACACCTAGATCGAGTGATCGAGGTTCTGGAAATTGATGCTTTAGCCGAGGGACATGCTGACCTTCTTCTCACAGTTCAAGGGTTGTCCGATGATCCCGTTATCTCTGCTGACTTAGAGATTGTCGCGCCCAGATATGCTGGCATTGAATTCTCAGCGGTTAAGGGCTTCCTAGATTACAGTGGATTGGAAGCAAACATTGATATTGAAGGCTTCGAAGGTACAAATCCCGTTCTTCGGGTGGCCGGATCCATTCCGCTAGACCTCTCACTTCAAGAACGTGATTCAAGGTCAGTCAGACGGCCGATGAACCTTTTGATTCAGGCTGATTCTTTAGATGCTGCTGATGCGCTGGATTACTTCGGTACTCTTGAGGATGTGACTGGCTCACTTTCAGGCGCTGTCCGGATTCAGGGCACTACGGAGAACCCGGAACCCGACGGTGTGGTTGATGTGGAAGCTGCATCTTGGTCTCTGGGAGCCCTAGGTGTCCGACACAGCGATGTGAATGGATCACTGACGTTTAATCCGGATAGGCGCGTAGCAGTCCATCTTGTGACTGATGCAACGGGCCGCTCTGAAATTAACGGAACAGTTACGCTCGATTCAGTGCGTGATCCTGTTCTAGATCTGGCAATGGAATTCGACCGTTTTCAGGCAGTACAGCGTCTCGACGTCGAGAGTTTGATAAGTGGAAACCTCACGCTAGAGGGGCGCTACGGGCGTCCCGAGATACACGGAAGTGTGAGCGTGGATGAGACGATCTTATACGTAGATGAGTTCGCTCGTAACGTATCTGTGGTCGATTTTATGGACCTAGGAACAGACACAACTGAGTTCTTCAGGCAATCTCTAATTCGAGATATCCGGAACCCATTCTTGGAAAACCTCCGCGTAGAGGTTGATCTCTCCGTACCCAGAAATACATGGCTTCGCTCGAATGAAATGAATGTTGAGATGGGCGGTGAGCAGCTAATCGTGACCTATGATCGCAGGGAATCTGATCTCGTTCTAATTGGTGATTTACAGGCTCTGCGGGGCTCGTATTCGGTGCTCGGAAGAAGCTTTGAAGTGAACGGGGGCACCGTCAGTTTCCTCGGTACTCCTGGTATTAATCCAGTACTAAATATCCAAGCGCTGAGCCGAATCCGGCGGATTGAGGATGAGCCACTGGAAGTCACTGCCAATGTTGAAGGAACACTGACACTGCCCCGTGTTGCTTTGAGTACTGACGAAGCTGGTCTCGTTCAATCGGACTTGATTAGTTACCTGATCTTCGGGCGTGCGAGTTCTGAGCTTGCGACGGGACAAACAGCTTTCTTACAAGGTGCGGTGGGATCATTCGCGACAACGCTTGTCTCAGGAGCAGTAGCGACACAACTCGGGGCGGCACTCGCTCAGGGTGTAGGCCTTGACTACCTCTCAATTACGCAGGCTGGTGATTTTATGCTGTCCGGTGGCATCACGAACTCTCTTGCGGACACACAAATAGAGATTGGACAATATGTTGGCCCGGACGCGTTCATCGTGCTCGTCTTTCGACCTCTGTCAGGTCAGGATGCTGGAGCTAGCGTTTTCGGCGGAGCAAGACTTGAGTATGCCTTCTCCGAAGACTATGTCGTTCAGGGTTTCTTTGAGGACAGGTTCCTCAGAAGCGGTGGTGCCGGATTCAGTTCTCTCGGAATCCCACAGGCTCAGGTTGTGGGGGTCTTTATTTTCCGGGAATGGGGATACTAAGAAGGAAGATTGTTCGTGCCAGAGACTGAAGGCCTTTTAGGGAACACTCTGGTGTACGACAATACTCAGGATGGGTCGTCAGATTGACCTCTTTTCGCATTAGGAGCTGCTCGCATGCAGATGATGAAGGTTTTTGCACTCATGACAGGGCTTACCGTACTTCTTGTAGTAGCTGGAGACTATTTGGGCGGTCCGAGCATGGCTCTTGCTATGCTCATTTTTGCAGTCGTTATGAATGTGGGGGCGTACTGGTTTAGCGATCGGGTAGTGCTAAGAATGTACCGTGCTAAGGTGATTGGTCCGGATGATGCTCCCGAACTCTACACGATGGTGGACCGCCTAAGATCAGAGGCAAATCTACCGATGCCTACCATCGCAATCGCACCCTCAGAGCAGCCGAATGCGTTCGCCACAGGTCGGAACCAGAACCATGCAGTTGTGTGTGTCACCTCTGGGATTCTCCAGCTGATCTCTGCAAGAGAATTGGAGGGAGTGATCGCACATGAACTCGCTCACATTAAGCATCGTCACATGTTGGTCGGGACTGTGGCTGCTACGGTTGCCGGGGCAATTGCGATGCTTGCAAGCATCGCGAAGTGGGGTCTGATTTTTGGGGGAGGAAGAGGAAGGCGATCTAACGGGGGAGGGAACCTGATAGTTATGATTGCCATGATCATCATCACACCTATGGCAGCAATGATCATCCAGATGATGATTAGCCGTTCCAACGAGTTTCAGGCCGATGCAACAGCAGCGAGGATCACCAGTGATCCGGTGGGACTCGCGAGTGCACTACAAAAGATCGAAGGCTATGCCCGAAAGATTCCTATGGAGGTCAATCCAGCAGCAGCGCAGCTGGCGATCATCAACCCACTAGCAGGTTCGGCTGGCGACACGGTTTCCAGGTTCTTCAGCACCCACCCACCGACCGAGAAACGGGTCGCCAAGCTTCGAGGAATGAGAATCTAAAAGGCGCGTCTGGTAGGCTGGTGCATCGAAGATTCCAATTTCGTTATAGCTCTATTCATGGATTGGGCTTGTCTTGCCCGGTCAGTTAGTATTGCAGGTTATGCCGCGATCCCCATCACCTCCGCCTATGACAGCTGAAGAGAAGCTCGTCATTCGTGGTGCGCGCCAACACAACCTCAGGGGGATTGATCTAGAACTCCCTCGTGAGAAACTGATCGTCATCACCGGTCTCTCGGGATCCGGGAAATCGTCCCTCGCGTTCGATACAATTTATGCTGAGGGACAACGACGCTACGTCGAATCTCTCTCAGCGTATGCACGCCAATTTCTTGGACTCATGGAGAAGCCCGATGTCGATGCAATCGAGGGCCTCTCTCCAGCGATCTCTATAGAACAAAAAACCGTTGCGAAAAACCCACGCTCTACTGTGGGTACGGTGACCGAGATCTATGACTACCTGCGACTTTTGTGGGCACGGATTGGAATTCCTCATTGTCATTCGTGCGGGGATCCAATCCTCAGACAGCCGGCCTCACAGATTGTTGATCAACTCCTGGGCCTTCCTGATGGAACCAGAATCGAAGTTCTTGCCCCTCTGGTACGCGGTAGGAAAGGAGAATTCGCCGCGCTGTTTGAACGAGCACGGAAGGAAGGTTTTGTGCGAGTCCGAGCTGATGGCGAGATCTATGACCTGACTGAGCCTCCACAGCTCAACAGATATGAAAACCATGATATTTCGGTGGTCGTTGATCGTTTGGTAGTGCGCGCCGACGACAGAGAGCGCATGGCAGACTCCGTTGAAACCGCGCTGAGAACAGGAGATGGTGCCCTCCAGGTCGTCGAGCATATCAAAGGCAGTGAGCCTGTGGAGCACGTTTTTAGTGAACGCTATGCCTGCCAAACCTGCGGAACGAGTCTATCAGAACTCGAGCCAAGACAGTTTTCATTCAACTCTCCATACGGAGCTTGCGATGAGTGTGGCGGTCTTGGCACGAGCAAGGAACTGAACCCGGATCTTCTCATTGGTGATTCTGGGTCTTCGATCCTGGAGGGTGCGATTGCGCCGTGGGGTACTCCTTCAGGGAACCTGCTCCACTCTGTAATCCCAGGACTTGCAGCGGCGTATGAATTCGATCCCAATTTGCCCTGGAGTGAGCTAGGCCAGGAAGTGCGGGAAGCGATCATTGGTGGGTCGGGCACGATGAAGCTTCGTTTTCCGTATAAGTCGGGATCCGGGAAGGTCAAGGCGTATTACGAAGATCGATGGGAGGGTGTGCGAGCTAACGTAGACCGACGCTACCGTGAAACCACTTCGGCATCAGTTCGCAGACAGCTTGAAGACTATATGTCCACGCTTGCTTGTGCTGCTTGTGAGGGGACTCGTCTAAAATCTGAATCGCGAGCAGTAACAATCGTGGGGCGCTCCATTGGGGACATCAGCGAACTGTCGATTAGAGAAGCAGGAGGATTCTTTGATTCGCTCCTTAGTGAGGAAGTGTTCCAGACTGGGATCCAATCAAATGATTGGAAACAGCCGCCTATTCCGGTTGAGATTGCTGGGCCCATCCTGAGGGAGGTCACGGAACGGCTGCGTTTTCTCTGTGATGTAGGACTCGACTACCTTACGCTGGGTCGTGCTGCCGGTTCACTCTCTGGTGGCGAGGCACAGCGGATTCGTCTCGCTACGCAGATCGGCAGCCGTTTAGTAGGCGTGCTCTACATCCTAGATGAACCCTCGATAGGTTTACACCAACGCGATAACGAGCGGCTCTTAGTCACACTAGAACGTCTTCGGGATTTAGGTAACACAGTCCTAGTGGTCGAGCACGACGAAGACACGATCCGACGTGCAGACCATATCGTGGACCTTGGCCCGGGGGCCGGACGACATGGTGGTGAAGTTGTTGCTAATGGACCTCTTGAAGCCCTTTTGGAAGAGGAAGAGTCTCTTACCGCTGCATATCTACGTGGTGACCGACAGATCCTCGTGCCAGAGCAACGCCGGAAGATTGATGAAGAGAGATCGATCAGTGTCGTGGGTGCACGCGGCCATAATCTCCAAGACCTCAATGTTCACTTCCCTCTTGGTGTTTTCTCGTGTGTTACAGGGGTTAGCGGTTCCGGGAAATCAACTCTTGTCAATGAAACTCTGTATCATGCGTTAGCACGCCGCTTATACCGGAGCAATCTGGTTGCTGCAGGTCATGATCGTATCGATGGCGTTGAGTTGGTCGACAAGGTCATTGATGTTGACCAATCGCCGATTGGTCGTACGCCCCGGTCCAATCCCGCAACTTATACCGGTCTATTCACACCGATCCGCGAGCTTTTTGCTGATCTTCCAGAATCACAGATGCGTGGATACGGGCCGGGCCGGTTTTCCTTCAACGTGAAGGGCGGTCGGTGTGAGGCGTGTAAGGGAGATGGATTAGTGAAAATCGAGATGCACTTTCTCCCTGATGTGTACGTGACATGTGACGTGTGTCGAGGTCGCCGATATAACCGTGAAACCCTCGACGTCTACTACAAGGGTAAGAACATCGCTGATGTACTTAGTATGACAGTCGATGATGCGCTCGATTTCTTTGATGCCGTACCCCGCATTAAGGACAAGCTTCAGACGTTGGCGGATGTTGGTCTTGGTTATATCCACCTGGGTCAGTCCGCTACCACCTTGTCTGGGGGTGAAGCCCAGAGGGTCAAACTGGCTACCGAGCTATCAAAACGCGCCACGGGACAAACGCTCTATATCCTGGACGAACCAACCACGGGATTGCATTTCGAGGATATCCGGGTTCTGCTCGATGTCCTCCATCGATTGGTCGATCTTGGGAACACAGTCATCGTCATCGAACACAACATGCATGTGGTGAAAACTGCAGACTGGATCATCGACTTGGGACCCGAGGGTGGCGCTGGAGGCGGGGAGATCCTTGTGACTGGAACCCCGGAAGAGGTTATGGCGACAAAGAACTCCCATACAGGTCAGCACCTGAAATCACTATTGAGGAATTGATAGATCAGTCCACATGTTTATCCAAAGAACCCCAATCACTTGTTGGAGAGCTAATGAGCATCGTCTTTCTTGACGGTGACTTCATCCAAAAGGATGAAGCGAAGATCTCGCCGGACGACCGTGGGTTTCTGTTAGCCGATGGTGTCTACGAGGTGACTCCGTTCTATAACGGAGTTCCGTTCAGCCTTGATCGCCATATGGCTAGGCTGGAACGGAGCCTTGCGTGGATGAGAATCAACTACTCGCTCGACGGCCTCGAAGAAATCCATAAACAGCTCATTCGAGCTAATGAATTCCAGGATGCACCAACTTCGTATGTCTATGTGCAAATAACCCGAGGTGCTGCTCCCAGAACGCACTATTTCCCGCAGGAAGATGTTGAGCCGACTGTGTACGCTTTTGCACGAACATGGGAGCGTCCATCGCCTGAGCGCTGGGCACAGGGATTTTCAGCCATGACCGTACCTGATCGCCGATGGAGTCGTGCAGATATCAAAACTATCTGCCTGTTACCCAATGTGCTGGCATTTCAGGATGCGATAGAAGCTGGTGCGGATGATGCAATTTTGGTGCGTGATGGTGTAGCGATCGAAGGGGCGCATATGAATTTCTGGGGTGTATTCGATGGGACAGTTGTGACCCATCCCACGACAAGCAACATCCTCCCCGGTATCACCCGGGAGGTTGTACTTGAATTGGCTGACCAGGCTGGTATCGCTCTGGAGGAGCGTCCGATTCAGGTGGAAGAACTCAAGGATGCCGATGAACTCTTTTTCACGGGCACCACGGGCGAGGTGCGTCCCATTACGACCTTGAATGGAGCGGTAGTTGGAAATGGAAGCGTGGGGTCGCTCACGCAGAAGTTGTCGGACTTGTTCCATGGGAAAGTGCAGGAAGTCCGGTCAGCTTTAGAGGGCCCTATCGCTTGACCCAGGGATTCAGGAATGCGTTTACGAGCTTAGCGACGTTCTTGCTGGTGAGCGTGCCTGTGGGAGCACAAGAGCTGCCCTTCGTACGGGTCATAGCTACGGGTGGAACGATCGCCAGCCGGCCCGGGGACGATCAACTGACGGGGAGCGCTTTAATTGAGGCAGTACCGCAACTAGCAGGAGTCGCCCAGGTCGAAGTCGAGGAATTTAGTCGTATTGGTTCGTCTGGGATGACGCCAGATCACTGGTTGCTATTGGCTAAGCGTATCAACGAACTCCTAGATGCTGAGCCTGATATTAGTGGTATTGTTGTGACACATGGGACGGACACGATGGAGGAGACAGCTTATTTTCTTCATCTGACCATCAAGGATCTTCGCCCAGTGGTTTTCACTGGATCGATGCGCTCCGCAACAGCCATTTCTGCTGATGGCCCAGCAAATCTGCTTACAGCTGTGCGTGTTGCTGCGGACCCGAATGCGGGTGGGCGCGGGGTGCTCGTAGTGCTTAACGACGAGGTTCATTCAGCTAGAGATGTGAGGAAGACCGACAACAATCGCACAGATACCTTTGTGTCTGCAGAGTGGGGTGCACTAGGTGTAGTCGATTCGGATGGAGTGACTTTCCGGCGCAGTAGCGAAACACTTCATACAGTGCAGGCGCTACCTTCAGTAGCAGGGGTGGAGACACTGCCTGCGGTACCGATTGTTGCTGACTTTGCCGGCAACGATGCCACAGTTCTAAAGAGTTGGATCGAACAGGGCGTGGCTGGCATCGTAGTCCAGGCATTCGGCGGGGGACGTACGAGCCCAGAAATGCGACGAGCTATTTCTGAGATCGCATCAGAAGGTATACCGGTAGTTTTGGCGTCAAGAGTTCCCGAGGGGCGAGTCATTGGTAGTGGGCAACAGGCGCAATCCGGTGTCGTTGCTGGAGGTGATCTTCCGCCTCACAAGGCCCGAGTTCTATTGATGCTCGCATTACTACACTCTCGTGATGGAACGGAAATCCAGGCGATTTTCGATACCCATTAGTGAGAAAAATCCGAAGATTCTCTGTGCCCTATCGGCGCCCTCTACTGATTGGGTGTTTCTGCTGGTCTGTAAGCTCAGCTACCGGTTGTGCCACTGCAGCCCCAACCGTTTCGGGGGTCATCGATCAATCAGTTGCTTCCGAGGATGGAGTGCGATTGATCTATCTCGGGACCGGGGGTTGGATTTTCGAGCGTGGAGATGATCAAGTGATCGCAGCCCCACTGTTCTCTAATCCGGGGTTCGTGAAGACTGGCTTATTGCCGATTCGATCTGACTCGGATGTCGTTGACGAGTTCATGTCTCGTTATGACGTGTCAGGAGCCCATGTGATTCTGGTTGGCCACGCACACTACGATCACCTGATGGATGTTCCCCGGGTTGCCTTAGAACACGCTCCCCGTGCCCGTATCCTTGGTAGCAGAACGGTGAAGAACACGTTGGGTAGCTGGTCGGGTGTCGGAGAGCGAGTAGACGAAGTCAATGATATCGTGGGTGACGAGAGCACGGTCGGGACATGGATGAGCTATGGAGCAGGTGTTCGTATTATGGCACTGCGTTCGCTTCATGCCCCTCACTTTGAGGGCTACACACTATTCAAGGGAAATCGTGTTCGTAGCCTGAACGCAGAGCCGCGCTGGGCGGCAGAGTGGCTGGACGGCATGACATACGCGTATTTGATCGACTTCCTTAACCGTGACGGGTCAATAGCCTTCCGTATCTACTACCAGGATGCAGTGGCACCTCCGCCTCTTGGCTTTGCTCCGCGAGCGGTTATTCGTGAGAGACCTGTTGATGCAGCAATCCTTGTCCCTGCGACGTTTGATCAGGTCAACTGGCATCCTGAGGCCTTCATCGAAAATCTCCAGCCTCAACGTGTGCTTCTGGGACACTGGGAGAACTTTTTCGCACCTCCGGTATCGCCAGCTGATCCACTCTCGAATCTTGCACACTTCGAGAGCCGGTTAGAGCGGGTATTTGATGGCGAGTGGTGGAAGCCTGAACTGTGGACCGAGTTCCGATTCCCAATCCGCTAAATTTGGCTGTGTGTAAGGTATTTTGGCGGATTTAGGTAGGATTTTCAGAGACTGTGAACGCCGGAGTCGTCCTATTGACGCGAATTCTCTGCGATTCGCACAAATTAAAACTTGCGGTTAAGCCGCAATACAGACTAATTCTATCTAACGGATGTTACGGAATCCGTCCCTTATTAAGGAGGATGTAATGAACTTCAGCGGAGTTCTTGCCTCGATCGGCGGCCTGGTCAAAGGCCTTACTGGCCTAGCCCTCACCCTGATCCCACTGGCCCTTGTGGTCGATATTCTCCAGCCTGGAACAACGAACATTGTTGATGGGCTCTCCAGTTTGGTTACCGCTTTTACTGGCGAGGGCCTGGTTGGTCTAGTCATGCTTATCCTGGTCATGGCAATTGTCGACTAGATGTCTCCTTTTTTACAGCTCTCTTTTGAGATCTTTTTAACACACTAGGAGGCGTAGTATGGATTTTATGGGTGTCATGCATAAAGTCGGCGGCTGGGCAAAGGCCGTCACAGATTTCGGTCTCACGGTGATTATGGCTCTGGTTGTGGTCGATATTCTCTTCCCCACATCATCTTTGATCATTGAGAACATAGCAATCGCGGTCGATCAATTCGGTGACCAAGGTGTAGCCGGCCTGATTGCGCTATTGCTTTTCCTCGTTTTATATCGGCGTGGCTAGAGTTTTTAGTTTTAGCTCCTTGGCATTTTGCCGTAGGATCTAGAAGAAACGGCACAAGGCTTAATTGGCCTTGTGCCGTTTCTTCTTATGCTACAACGGAAATCTCTTCCCGCTGAAAATACGAACTCTGCTAGGCGTGCAACTTAGTTGTCACGCAGTAGTAAGGGTGTCTATAACCAGAAAGCAGAACTTGGGTTACCGGTAAATCAAGTAAGGAACTCTCAGCTGCTCAAAGGCTTGAGTCTCCGAGTCCCATGCAGAGATCAGCTCTGCAAAGTCTGCGCCTGCTTCGATACTGAGCCGAAGCGAGTCTGTCCCAGCCAAGCGATCGAAGTGAGCCTCAGCCCAAAGCCAATTGTCTCCAGACATCGAGTATGTCTCTACGAGCATGGCCACCGCAGCTTTCGACGCGTCATAGTCAGTGGATTCAGGTATAAGCACTACACCGCTTACCTCTTGGCCCTCGAATTTCCGGTCCCCCGAATTTCTCGGAGTAAAGGTGGTTGACTCGAACCGTACTCCGTTGATCCCGTAGCCGTTCAGTGATTCGGCGAGTTGGACGCCGTCCAGCCATGGTGCTCCAACCCACTGAAATGCACGATCTGTCCCACGGCCTACAGAAATCGGCGTGCCCTCGAATAGGCAGGTGCCGGGGTAGGCAAGTGCACTTTCTAGCGAAGGCATATTCGGTGAAGGCGGGACCCAGGGAAGTTGGGTTTGATCAAACGTCATATCCCTGGTCCATCCGTCGAGTGGAACTAGATGGAGGTCGACTTCCAGCCCGAACTCACCTACGTACAGTCGTGCCAGCTCGCCCACAGTCATCCCGTGACGCATCGGTACCGGATACATGCCCACAAATGTCTCATACCCGGGCTTTAGGAGGTTGCCCTGCACGACGTCGCCGCGCACAGGATTGGGTCGGTCTAATACGATGAACGGTATGTCTTGTTCACCGGCGGCTTCCATGGCAAGAGCCATGGTGGAGACATATGTGTAGTACCGAGCTCCTATGTCTTGCATATCAAAGAGAAGGACGTCGACACCTTCCAGCATCGCAGGCGTCGGTTTTCGCACTTCACCGTACAGTGAGTGAATGGGTACGCCTGTGCGCTCATCTCTTCCGCTATCGATTGCCGCACCCGCTTGCTCCTGACCTCTAATACCGTGCTCCGGTGCATACAGTGCCACGAGGTCCACATTATTAGCCTCGTATAAGGCATCAATCGTGCTGCCCACGATGCCATCACTTGTCCAATAGATCCCGGTATGGTTTGTGAGGAGCCCTACACGCTGTCCCTGGACCAGGTGGAGTGAGTCCGAGAGGAGTACTTCGATCCCGCTCCGAACCTGTCTTGCTTCGCTCTCTGGAACTTCCGAGTCATTGGTATTTCCCGGAGCAGCACCGCATGCGGCTAGAACGATTCCCACAAAGAGCCCGATAATACAGGATTGTGACGCTTTCCCCGTCATCCTAACTTGACTGGTGCTCAGGATTGCGCGTCGATCGTGCCCTCGTTTTGCTAGCTTCATGGGGCAAGCTTCGTGGTCACACGCAACGCCGTCAACGCATCGGGAATCAGACCCCATGAGTCACTGAGGCGATGCCGCAAAAAACCTTTCTCTACAGCCGAGCAGTACTCCTTAAGATTTCGGGATGGTCAGCGATAGTCGTTTTGTTTTCCTGCGGGTCACCACCCCAATCGATTCCGGCTCCAATAGTCCCAGAACAGAACCCCGTTGAAGTACCCACTCAGGAGGTTGAAGAGGCACAACCCACCACTGAGTTGGCTCCCGTTGGTCCCGCATTAATAGCGCAGACTGAAGACGAAACATGGGTAGAACGCACGCTGATTGGCTTGACGCTTCGACAAAAAGTTGGGCAATTGATCATGCCTTGGGTACTTGGAGATTTCGCGCCTGAAGGTTCTCCGAGTCATGATCGGATTCTCGAGTACATCGAAGAGCAAGGGATTGGTGGTGTGATCATGTCGGTCGGGTCGCCCACGGAAGTTGCGGCTAAACTCAACGATTTTCAGGCGCACTCCAACATTCCACTCTTGGTGGCAGCGGACTTGGAGACTGGAGCTGGGTTCCGAATGCGAGGAGCCGTCCAGATGCCTGGGACTATTGAATTGGGCGGAGCTACAGATTTTCCTTCACTTATGGCGGTTGGAGCAACGGCTGATCCCCAACTTGCCTATGAGATGGGTCGTATTACTGCACGTGAGGCGCGGGGAGTAGGAATACATATCCCGTTTGCGCCAGTTCTGGATGTGAACAACAATCCGGATAATCCGATTATCAATGTGCGTTCCTTTGGTGAGAACCCAGAGGATGTTGCGGATTTGGGTGCTGCGTTCGTGCGCGGTGTCCAGGAGCACGGAGCGATTGCAACAGGAAAACATTTCCCAGGGCACGGGGACACCGAGACAGATTCACATCTGGGGTTACCTGTCATTCCTCATTCGCGTGCGCGAATGGATAGTGTCGAGCTTTTCCCATTCCGGCATGCGATCGAAGCTGGCATGGGGGCTGTTATGACAGCTCATATATCTGTGCCGTCGTTGGATGGAGGAGTTGGTGACCCAGCTACCCTCTCATCTGCGGTGCTCACGGATCTTTTGCGTGATGAGATGGAATTCGATGGGCTGTTGTTTACTGATGCGATGGACATGAGTGCCATATCACGTGGATTTGGCGCGGAAGAGGCATCTGTGAGAGCGATCGAGGCAGGTGCTGACGTCATTCTTATGCCTCCGTCAGTAGAGAGGGCAGTGGAGGGTATCGCGGCCGCAGTTGAATCTGGGCGCATTGATGCTAGCCGGATTGACGCATCTGTTCGCCGGATCTTAGAGACTAAGAAACAGATGGGCCTGGATACGGACCGCGTAGTTCAGATCGACCGAATCGGTCAGGTGGTTGGTATTCCAGCTCATACCCAGGTTGCTGCTGAGATCGCGGAGCGCTCGATCACGCTTCTACATAATGGCGGCAACCTCTTACCTCTTTTAGGTACACGCTCGGCTCAGGTCATGTCCGTATCTTTTCGCAGAACCTCGGATGTACTTGCCGGACGCTACTTCAATACACGACTGAGGCAGACGTATCCTCGACTTACCACAGCCGGTTTAGATGTTGATTCCGGGCCCGCTCTCTATGGGGATCTTCTGAGACAGGCACGCCAGCAGGCACTTGTGATTTTGAGTACCTATGTGACGGCATTTTCTCAATCAGGTTCGCTCGCTTTACCCGAAGAGGTTGTCGATTTTGCAGGGCAGCTCACTGAAATCGGTGTCCCGCACATCGTCGTTTCATTTGGGAATCCGTACCTCATTACCGAACTCCCTGACGTCCGAGCGTACATGCTAGCCTGGAGTGGTTCAGAGGTTAGCCAAACGGCTGCTGCCCAGGCTCTTTTCGGCGAAATCGAGATTTCTGGACGGGTGCCCACACGGATTCCACCTCTCTATGAGATAGGGGCCGGGATTATGATTCCAAAGAAGCTGACTGGGAATGATCGAGACTAGGACTTTCGGTAAAGGGCGCTTATTGGTTGAGCTCGTCCTCATCTTGGTATTTACAGGCTGCGGACCTAACAGCGTCACTAGCCCCATGCCATTTCAGGCTATAGGTGCCCTCGATGCTACTGCCCGCCAGTGGGTTGAGGAAACTGCCCGAGGCCTCTCACTTGAAAAACTTGTAAGCCAACTCGTAATTGAGTGGATACCTGGCGGGTATGTTTCTCCTTCCAGTCCTGACTTTGAGCCCCTTGAGCGTTGGATCATCGAAGATCAGATAGGGGGAGTATCACCCTCTATCGGTACTCCGCACGCGTACGTTGCAAAGCTCAATGCACTACAAGAACTTGCAGAGATACCCCTCCTGGTTACGGCTGACTTCGAGAATGGCGGCCCAGGGATGAGGATCAACGGATCGTACGCTCTCCCCTCAATGCTGCCTCAGGGAGGCGGTACAGCATTTCCGCCCACTATGGCGTTTGGTGCAGTTGGAGACGAGCGCTTCGCGTATGAGTACGGACGTATTACTGCCAGGGAAGCGAGAGCGACCGGTGTACATGTGTTGTTTGCACCGGTTTTGGATGTCAACAACAACCCTGAAAACCCCGTCATTGCTTCTCGTTCCTTCGGGGCAGATCCCAACCTTGTAGCTCGTTTGGGTGCAGCTTTTGTGCGAGGTGCGAGAGACGGTGGGGCTTTCACGACAGGCAAGCATTTCCCAGGACATGGTGACACATCCGTCGATTCTCATGTAGGTCTACCGGTTATAGAAGCGGACCGAGCACGACTCGACACGCTCGAGCTTCTGCCTTTCGCTCGAGCCATCAGAGAAGGCGTGGATGCGATCATGACAGCCCACGTCTCACTTCCAGGCCTGTTGGGTCCAAATGCAGTACCGGCAACGCTATCACCTGAGATCATGACAGGGTTACTCCGGGATGACTTGGGATTCGACGGACTGCTATTCACTGACGCACTCACAATGCGAGCGATTACAGAGGCTTACGGAATTGGTGAAGCTTCTGTCCGTGCGTTGGAGGCAGGTGCAGATGTGCTTCTTTCACCAAAGGATGTCTCGACAGCGATTAATGCGGTTGTGACGGCGATTGAAAATGGACGCCTGACTCGGTCCAAGATTGAGGAATCAGTCCGGAGAATCCTTGAAATGAAAGCGAAGATGGGACTGCACCTTGGTCGGACTGTATCACTTGATGCAGTGGACGAGGTTGTCGGCTCAGGTCCCCATCTTGCTTTCGCCGACTCAGTCGCTGCTCGTTCGATCACCCTCGTGAGCGATAACGAGCAGCTGATTCCTGTTATTCCGCATGGGCAGCGGTCGACTGTGCATATTCGTTATGCTCCGTCGAACTGGCTGTGGGCAAATCGTTCTTTCTCTGTGGGACTACTGGCACGTATGCCAGATGTGACCCAAGTGCTATTGGACGAGCGTAGCACTGATGAGGCTTATGCTACTGCTGAGAATATTGTTTCTAATGCTGATCGGCTCATCGTAAGTGTGTACGTGCCGCCTTCAGTTGGCTCAGGGCTCGAAGCACTTCCGGAAGCTTTCAGAGAGCTCGTGGACGGGAGTACCGCCCAAAGACCTACGATCTTGTTGTCCTTCGCTAGCCCATACCTTCTTCGTGCATTGCCGAATGTGGGAAGCTACTTGATTGCATGGGGAGACCGAGAAGTGTCGCAACGCGCGGCCGTGGCAGCTCTTTTCGGCGAAGAGGCGATTTCAGGTCGACTACCCATTCCTCTTCCTCCCGTTCACAAAATTGGTGAAGGCCTGGATCGTCCGAAAGTGACGGCCCGAGTTGTCTCAAGGACAGTCGAAGACCCTCTAGCTGCTGCTGGCATCGTCGAACGTGAGCGAGGTCCTGGTCCATTCGGGCAGGAGCAAACACTAGTTGATCCGTCGACTGTAGGAATGTCAGCTGACGGACTTGCTAAGGTTGATTCAATCATCAGGGTAGCATTGGCTGACTCCGCCGCTTCAGGTGCTGCGCTCGCGATTGGACGTCATGGACGCTTGGTATCCGTGGGTGCTTATGGTGAACTAGCATACGGGAGTGGGCGTCCCGTGACTTCAACATCACTCTGGGATCTAGCTTCAGTCTCGAAAGTTGTTGGTACGACGACTGCCGCGATGATCCTTGTGGAAGAGGGTCGGTTGGACCTCGACGCGGTGGTCGTATCGTATCTGCCGTGGTGGTCCAGCGGAGACGAGCGAAAGAATGAAATCACTGTGCGCCAATTGCTGCTTCATCGTTCTGGCCTGCCACCTTTCCGGCGCTGGTTCTTCGACCATCAGGGAGCTGATGATTATAAGCGCGCCGCTGCCGACGAAATGCTCGACATCAATCCTGGGGTAGAAACTGTCTACTCAGACATTGGGATCATGACACTGGCATGGGTGATCGAGGAAGTCACTCAGCAGTCTCTCGATACTTTTCTTTCTGATCGATTGTGGAACCCACTTGGTATGCGCGAGACAAGGTACCGTCCCGAAACCTTCCTGCGACCACGCATCGCAGCCACGGAATTAGACACGCTTTGGCGCAAGGAACTGGTATGGGGTCGAGTACATGACGAGAACGCTGATGCATCAGGGGGTGTAGCAGGGCATGCGGGCCTCTTCAGCACGGTTGTCGATCTTTCTGTCTTCGCTCGTATGCTACTCAATGGGGGCACGAGTCCAGCTTGCAACCCAAGCCAAAGTCTGGGAGAGCCATGCCCCGTAGCGCGCCTCGAACAGCACCGCATTGTTGAACAGGACGTGGTTGATTTGTTCACACGACGCTATGACGGGACATCCTCTCGTGCACTTGGGTGGGACACTCCTTCAGAGCGGTCCTCCGGCGGGGATTACCTGACCTCTGCTGCGTTTGGACATACTGGTTACACTGGAACATCCATCTGGCTTGATCCTGAGCTGGACCTCTGGGTGATTCTTCTAACCAACCGAGTACACCCAACTCGCGACAACCAGAAGCACATCCCACTTCGCAGGGCGGTGCATGATGCTGCCGCGTTAGCGATCACAGACCAGTCCATTAGAAAGCGGACCCCGTGACTCTTCTCGACTCGGGTCCGCCGACCTATAGAGTCTTGGTCAACAATCAGTGGCTCATGGTTCCCAGGCCATGAATCGTGCCTAGGGATATCTTTTGACCGGCTTTACGACACTCGATTTCGCGGTCCTGATCATCTATCTCGGAGGAATCACGATTTGGGGTGCCTGGCTTGGGAGAGGACACAAGGGTGGAACAGATTACTTTCTTGGGAGTCGCTCATTACCGTGGATAGCGGTAATGCTCTCAGTCGTAGCTACAGAGACTAGTACCCTTACGTTTCTGAGTATCCCCGGTGTCGCATACTCGGGGAGCCTAGTATTCCTTCAGTTGACCTTCGGGTATCTGCTAGGGCGAATCTTTGTCTCAGCATTTCTGCTTCCGGCCTATTACGCTGGATCATTGACGACTGCTTACGCCCTGCTAGAAGAGCGTTTCGGGCTTGGGGTGAGGCGTTTCACATCGGCCATCTTTATGGTGACCCGTTTGCTAGCTGATTCGGTTCGGCTTTTTGCGACTGCGATTCCTCTGGCACTGATCACTGGGTGGCCCTACGCCACCTCAATCATCGTGATTGGAGTTCTCACACTGATTTACACGTATCTTGGAGGTATCAAAGCTGTTGTGTGGGTGGATGCCGCCCAAATGGTGCTCTACCTATTTGGTGCCCTAGTCGCAGTCGCAGGTATTCAAGCCCTTGTCCCGGGTGGTTGGTCATCAGTACTCGCCAGTGCCGCCCCTGAAGGCAAACTGGCTATGCTTGACCTATCGCTTGACCGTATGACGGCCTATACGCTGTGGGCTGGTATTTTTGGAGGGGCTATTTTTACGATGGCGTCTCATGGAACCGATCAGTTGATTGTTCAGCGACTCCTAACATGCCGTGATCGCCAGGCAGCACAAAAGGCCCTCATCGGTAGTGGCATCGCTGTCATTTTCCAGTTCTTTCTCTTTCTCATGGTGGGACTAGGGCTCTGGGCTTTCTACCAGGGACGCTCATTTGATTCTACGGATGAGATCTTTGCACTCTTCATCGTCGAACAACTCCCGCCAGGGATCACCGGCCTACTGATTGCTGGGGTCTTTGCCGCGGCGATGTCTTCTCTATCGTCCTCAATCAACTCACTCGCCTCTGCTACGGCATATGATTACTGGGCGCCGATGGTAGGTGCTCGTGATGATGAAGGTAGAATCCTAAGGGCAGGCAAGGTTTTCACGCTCGTGTGGGCCGGATTACTAACGCTTGGCGCCGTACTTTTCATCCCACTGTCTACGGGCACGACTGCGGTCGAAGTAGCACTGGGAATCGCATCACTTGTATATGGAGGACTCTTGGGTGCCTTCGCACTCGGTGTTTTCACTAAGCGTCCGGGTCAGGTCGCTGTGATAATTGGCGTAGTAGTTGGGATCGGCACTGTGACAATCCTGCGAAATGAGATGGCCTGGCCCTGGTACGTGCTTGTGGGATCTGTTGTGACATTCGTAACCGGCTCTTTCGTTGGACTTTTCGAAAGCCAGAAGCGCTCAGTGTGAACTTCGCGATTGGTGTAGATGGTGGAGGTACGTGGACACGAGCGGTAGTTGTAGATCAAGACGGCCATGAATTAGGAAGAGGTGAAACAGAGGGTGCGGTTGTTACAATTCATGAGCCGATAGCAGCAGCAGAAGCTGTCCGACAAGCAGTTGATCGAGCTCTTGTGAATACCAATTTGAGCACTCCGGGTGATATCCTCTGGGCCGGTCTCTCGGGTGCCGGCAATGAGGAGGCCCGTACCGCTATCGAAGATGCATTGGTTAAGTCACACGTGGCAGAGAAAATTGTTGTAAGCACTGATGTTGAGGTGGCATTTCACGATGCATTCGGGGTTGGACCTGGAATTATGCTTGTTGCTGGCACTGGCTCTATAGCTTGGGCACGTCGACCGGACGGCACTGCGGTTCGTGTCGGTGGCTGGGGTCAACATATCGGTGACGAGGGTAGCGGTTATCAAATTGCTATGGACGCCCTTCGCTGTATCACCCGGGCTGAAGATGGCCGGGATGGACCAACAACACTGCGTGACACCATTTTGCGACACCTTGGCTTGGAGGATGTCCAGGGGCTGGTAGGATGGATTGGGATAGCCTCCAAGCGTGAAATTGCAGCCCTAGTGCCACTTATTACCCAAGCGGCTGCTCAAGATGATCCAGCCTCAAAGGAGATACTCGAGCTTGCAATCCAAGGTTGCCGAGGGCATCTGGAAGCCATCCTCAAGATTTCAGGACCATGGGTTGATCAGCCACCTGTCGCGCTTTGGGGTGGCCTCCTACGGTGCGGCGGGCCTTTGCATGATGAGATTCTACGGGTCGTGGAAGATTATGGACTGGAGATCCTGGACCGTGACCCGGACCCGGCTCTTGGAGCTGCCCGACTGGCCCTAGAACAAGGCTTGTCGAATCGGCAGTAGGATTTTCACATCTGAGTCAAACTGACAGGTAATTGCTCTCCCTAAGTCCTTGTTGTCGTTCATTTTGGCAGGTTTGCAAGCTCATTTTGATGGCACGTGGGTTGCATAGCTCATTGGGTAGGGTAACTAAATTCTGTCAGGAGAAATTATGGCGATAACGAAATACATCCGTCGGAGGCCGATTCGCAGCGGCTGGAGAGATTTTGAAGTAATGTCGAACCGCATGTCACAGTTTTTTGACACAGTGCCCTTTTCGACCGATTCAGTTAATAGGGGTTGGGCACCTCATGTCGATGTGATTGAAACGGACGAGGAACTCACGCTCACAGTCGAGTTGCCCGGGCTATCTGAGAATGATGTCATGATCAATCTCGAAAATAGTGTGCTTTCCATATCAGGAGAGAAGACTGCAATCCGTAACGAGGATGAGACTGAACAGCGCAGTCATGTGTGGGAGCGAAGATATGGTTCATTCAACCGCTCCTTCACCTTACCACGAACCGTTAGCACTGAGGATATCAGCGCACTTTTCGAGAATGGTGTTCTGACGATTCACATGCCAAAAGTCCCAGAGGCCAAGGGTCGTACGATCGAGATATGTAAGAACTGATACTCAGAGCAGGTAGCTAGGCGTTGACCCGCTCCTTCATTAAAGCTCCCGTGGACGTGGTAGCGTATACTGTAGCGATCAATATGGTGGCAGAAGTGAAGAACTCCTAAGGGGTAGATGCGGTGAATGGATCTCGCCGAGTGAAGAGCAAGCAGAAGGCCGCTCAAGTGAGAGGCCTTCTGTTGAGTTGTGCATTCATGTTCACCCCGTTTGTGGCTACCGCGCAGTCTACGCCTCCACACCGTGCGAACATTGAGGAGATCCTTGAGCTTTCTCAGGTCGAAAATATTACATCGGGTATCGGTGAATCGCTTGTGGCTAGAGTTTCCGCTCTCGCGGGTGACTTGTCTTCAGATGAGCAAAAGCGGCTCCGTTCCGCCATCTCTAGGGGGTTCATCCAAGGTGATCTTCACTCAGACATAGTCGAGTTTATGTCTGTGGAAGCAGAAAACGATATGGTAGAAACAGTTCTAGATAGGTTGCGAACTGGAGTAACTTCTGAGATCAGAAGAATTGAGGGCGCATATACCCCCCCCCGAAGCCTTGAGGAATATGCAGCGGATCTGGAGGCGTCGATGCCTTCGGGTGAACGACTCAATTTGGCTGCTCGTTGGGTGACCGCTCGGTCCACTGGAGATTTTTATATTATCCTCGACGAAGCTGAACGGGAGACTGCGCATGAGTTATTGAAAGCACTCCGAGGTGATGCTCCTGCTTTCGTCCCACTCTCTCGCACTGAATACGAAAGAGAACATGAGAACGAGACGGGGACGGCCGTTCTATCACTCCTTTACCGCTTTGAAACAGTTTCCAACGAGCTTCTCAGAGAAGCCATCGCTGAGTACGAATCGGAATCAGGACAGTGGTATATCGAGAGTTACACATTTGGGATTGTCGAGGCTTTGTGGTTAGCTGGTCAGCGTGCAGCTCGTCAATTGTCAGGAGTGGGTGTGATGGTCGAGCTACTGGCTAACTCTCCAGCACCTTCAAGAGTTCTCCCAAGAGCTTAGGGCTGTTAGCACAACATACCGGACCTGGACCAAGTCCCAACTCACTCCCATCGGGTCGGGCAACTGCTCCACCCGCTTCCCGAACGAGGATGAGTCCGGCCGCAAAATCCCACGGCATAAGTATCTTTTCCCAGAACACATCAAGCGAGCCCTGGGCTAGATAGCAGAGGTCAAGTGCCGCTGATCCCCCTCGGCGTATGCCAGAAGTAGCTCGCAGTACGCGGTCAAACTCCTCTAGGTACTCAGGGAGGACGTCCAATAGCTTAAAGGGGAACCCTGTACCAACCATTGAGTGAATAAGTTGATGCTCCTCTGACACTGAGATCGGCTTGCCATTTTTGAAAGCGCCAATGCCTTCTGCAGCCCACCATCGTTCTCCGCTGGGAGCGCTTGTTACGGCACCCACGACTGGTCGGCCATCGACAGCTAAAGCAATTGAGGAGCAATAATATGGATGGTTGTGCAAGAAATTGGCCGTTCCATCCAGAGGATCCACGATCCAAAGAGGACGACCGTCCCACCGAGCTAATTGGTCTTGGAGGGACTCATCACTCTCTTCAGCGAGAATAAGGTGGTTAGGGTGATACTCCTCGATCACCGATATAGCAGCTTTTTGAGCTGCTATATCGGTCCGGGAGACGTAGTCGGCACGAGATTTCATTGAAGCTTCACCCACGAGGACTTTGCCTGCGTCCTGTCGGTGAACGGCAGCAGCGGCATCAGCCGCGGCCCGCGCAGTCCTCAGTAGTGGGTCGAGTTCGATGTTCTCTCTCCGTTTCAGATTTTTAAATCTCCCCTCGGGACTGTAGCAGTCCAGCTTGAGCACGCTAAGTTAGCATGCCGTCGCTTGAGAGAAATAAATAGCGTTCCAGTTCTCCAGTCCTTTGAGGCATGACAGAGATCCAACAAAACACACCTAAGAAGAGAATTTTCAGCGGGATGCAGCCTTCCGGGGAAGCTCATCTTGGAAACTATCTCGGGGCGTTACGCCGCTGGGTTGGCATGCAAGATGAATACGACTGTGTGTGGTGTATCGTCGATGATCACGCAATCACCTCAGGAGGTGATCCCGCTGAGATGCCAAGCAGTGTTTTTGATCTCGCAGTTTCTTTCCTAGCCGTCGGACTTGATCCTGAACGCTCAACGATATTCGTACAGTCGGATGTGCACGAGCACACTGAGTTGGCATGGCTCTTCAATGCAGTCACACCCGTGGGTGATCTCGAGCGGATGACACAGTACAAGGACAAGGCCCAGCACTTTGAGTCGATTCCCGCAGGGATTCTGAATTACCCGATCCTACAGGCTGCCGACATCCTGCTCTACAAGGCGAATGCGGTCCCGGTAGGTGAGGATCAGCGGCAACACCTTGAATTGACGCGCGAGGTTGCTCGAAAATTCAACGCACGATACGGGGAGACATTTCCGATCACCGAGCCGCTGATTGGGGAGGACGTAGGCCGTATTCTAGGGCTCGACGGAAACGCTAAGATGAGCAAGTCTCTAGGTAATACGGTCGGGATCCTAGCGGATCCCGACGATGTATGGGATAAAGTCCGTACCGCAGTGACCGATCCTCAGCGGGTGAGGCGAGATGATCCGGGGCGCCCTGAAGTGTGTAACGTATTCGCCCTTCATCGATTCTTCACTGAAGAAAATGCTAGAGAAGAGATAGAGGCTGGTTGCCGTTCAGCAGAATTAGGATGTGTTGATTGCAAGCGCATTCTCTCTGGCAATATCGCTACGTCTTTCGCCCCATATCGTGAACGAGCTACTCACTACAGAGAACATCCTAGTGAAGTACGAGATGTCCTCGACCAGGGTGCTAAAAAGGCTCGAAAGATTGCGTCTGAGACAATGCAGGAGGTACGGCAGAAGATGGGACTAAACTGGAGAAATGCTATTCCTTAGATATCAGCTTGAGCTAGGGTTGCTTGCCACCATCATTATCAGAGCTATTCATCTTGATCGTTCAGGTGTTTCAGTTGGTTTTCGGGGGCGTTCACATCATCGAATGAGATCAGATAAATAAGGAGCCAAACTTGGCGCACGAAGAATCGGTGAATCTTGAAGGGACATTCCTACCGGTTACAACACCCTTTGATCCGGTTACGGAGGATGTCGACTATGCAGCCTTTGGAGCTAATCTGCGCAGGTGGTTTGGTAGCCCTATTCGCGGAATCCTGATTGCTGGGTCCACCGGAGAATCAGTGTTTCTAGATGAAGGCGAGCGGTCCAAGCTTATTGAGGAAGCTTGTGCGGTCATACCTGATGAGGCGCTCGTTATCGCAGGTACCGGGTCTGAAGCAACCCGTCACACGATCCAGCTGACTCAGCAAGCGGCTGATGCAGGGGCGGACGCAGTTCTCGTAAGTCCTCCGGCTTACTTCAAGGGCGCCATGACCCAGGAAACACTCATAAGTCATTACGGGGCCGTGGCTGATGCTTCGCCCGTGCCTGTGCTGATCTATCAGGTGCCTCTCAGGCTCAGTACGATCGAATTTTCCACAGGCCTAGTCGCTACCCTCTCAGACCATCCAAATATCATTGGGATTAAGGACTCACGAGGGGAGATTGGCTTATTAGTCGAGCTTGTGGAGCAAAGTGCTGAGGGGTTCCAAGTGCTTACGGGTAATGGTTCGGTGCTATATCCCGCCCTAGGGATTGGGGCGGTGGGAGGAATTGTGGCCGTTGGTCTGATGGCGGCTGATCAGGCAGCTAATATCACAGTGGCATTTCAGGAGGGGCGACTTGAAGAGGCGGAACGGCTTCAAGAGCAGATAGCATCCGTAAACCAAAGTATTGTAGCAGGTATGGGCGTTCCTGGTATCAAAGCAGCTCTAGACTTATTGGGCTTTTCCGGTGGAGGTCCAAGACCCCCACTGACAACGGTTTCTGAGCTGAGAATTGAAGAAGTTAAGAGGATCCTAGAGACTGCAGATTTGTTGGAATGTGTCGGAGTCTGAACAGAGACCAACCACCCTTTACCGCGCAGGATCTAGGTTCGTTGACACCCCCTAGAGTCGCCCATAGCTTCTCCCAGAGGACGCACCAGCCAACGGGCTTACCCCACATGGGGCAAGCCCGTTTTTTCATAGGCTTCTGTCCCAAGAACTCTCGATTCCATCGTTGAGGAAGTATGGCTGCTCAAGGGTCTTGCACGGTAATAGTCGGTTGCCAGTGGGGTGATGAAGGCAAGGGGAAGATTGTAGATGTTCTCGCGGAAGGCGTGGACATCGTGGCACGGTACCAGGGAGGCGCGAACGCGGGGCACACAGTGCATGTTGGGGAGGAAGAGTTTGTGCTTCATCAAATTCCTTCTGGTATCCTGCACGAGGGGAAGAAATGCCTCCTCGGGAACGGTGTGGTACTCGACATTCGACAGTTCTTTGAGGAATACGACGCTCTTATAGCGCGAGGTGTTGATCTTCGCGGTCGTGTAGGTGTCAGTAATCGGGCTCAATTACTTCTCCCATATCATCGGCTGTTAGATAATGCAGCAGAAGATTCCGCTGCTCAGAAAATTGGGACAACGGGGAGGGGAATTGGTCCAGCTTA
>DLRL01000007.1:21346-29555 GCA_002501085.1 Gemmatimonadales bacterium UBA7889 | reverse complement strand
CGGCCAGCTGCATTTGTTAAGGCACCGATACCGGTACCTGGAATGTAGACCTGGGCCGCCTCAAGTGGACGCTGTGACGCAGCGTCCGTCACCGTACCGACGAGCGTGCCCGTTGATTGGGCAGCAACGTGGTTCGGTGTCCACCCGATCGCGAGAACAAGGGCGAATGAGACTGCCCCTGTTAACACGGCGGATGGGAGACGTTTTGACGTAGTAAACGTCATACTTGCCCTCCCGAATGGAGTTTGGACTCTAGAAAACATGATAGATGCTAGCAAAGTTACTTCTCTGTTAAACCTAGCCACCTGATGCGCAAAAAGAACACCTTCTGCTTTACATCAGGTCAGTTTGGAAGCGGAATGATACCAATATGTCAGTTTACTAGCAACGATTTTCAGCAGTACATGACTTGACCGTATTTCTTTAGAAATAACGGGACTCTTGGCAATTCCTATGCGATTAGCCGAGCAATGCACTCAATTTCAACATCGCAAAACTTAGGCAGGGCAGCTGCCTGCACTGCTGCACGCGCAGGTCGATGTTCACCGAAGTGCTGTTCATACACTTTGTTCATCGCTGCGAAATCATTCATGTCAGCCAGGAATACTGTGGTTTTGACAACATGTTGAAGTGAGGATCCCGCTGCCTGCAACACCTCAGAAAGATTGATCAAGGCTTGATCTGTCTGCTCGTCTATAGTTCCCCCAACGAGTTCCGCAGTGTCTGGATCAAGTGGTATCTGGCCTGAACAAAAGACCCAACCATCCACCACGATCGCTTGTGAGTATGGGCCGATCGCTGCAGGGGCGTGATCGGTATGGATTCGTACCAAGTCGCTCATTTATATCTGACTCCTATAAGTGATTTTTGTAGAACATTGTCTAATTCTAATGTGTGTTAAGGGCACTATCCCCAACCCAGAGGCTGCGTCCCCTCGCTTCAAGGTTCAACATCACATATGCATCTCCATCCTGCGCCAAAAGTGAGTCCTGCAAGTTCACTGACACACATACATGATTCGGGATGATGCGCACCTGCTCTCCAATTGTTGGTTCCCAATTAGTTCGTGACAGATCGAGAACTCCATGTTCTTCGTTTAGAGCCTTTACCGTGACTTCAGGTCGGTCAAACAGTACGCCAAAGTCACCTTCGGATGATCTGACTTCCTTGGAGAGTGCTTTCGAACCTGCATCGACAACGGCACCACCATGGACGGCAGTGCTAACTACAGTTGTTAAAACCGTATAAGCCAAGTCTTCGTGCGAGGCGACACCCACCTTGAGCGCCTCCAAGTCAAAAAAGATGGACGACCCAGATCGGATTTCAGTAATCCCTCCATAATTATGACTCCGCCAGAGTGTAGGCGTTGAGCCTCCGCTGACGATCTCGGGTACCAAATCAGCAGCGCTCAGAGCGATGATCATCTCTTCAACCAAAGCAGACACCTCTCGCACATGAGCATCTTGCTCGATCTCAGCCATTCTGATCTGCCCTGGATAGAACATAAGCCCCCGGAAATCTACGCCATCCAACTGCTGGGCCAGTCTTGCTAGCTGCACGACCTCTTCAACGCTTTGGACTCCCACACGTCCTAGGCCGACATCACGTTCTATGAGGATCCCGACTTGGCGGCCAGCAGAGCTAGAGGCAGCAGCCAGTGGTTCGAGAACCTGAGCTGAGTCAAGTGCAACCTTTAAATCGAGTTCACGAGGGAGTTGGGTTAGTCGCTTGAGTTTCGGCCCCCCAACCGGTGGGTACGCGAGTAGCAGGTCTTGAGTGACCGTCGACATGACTTCCGCCTCTCGAAGGGTAGCCACAGTGATCCCGGTAGCTCCCGCATCAATTTGGAGGCGAGCAATTTCTCTGGATTTATGAGTCTTTATGTGCGGGCGCCACTGAAGACCATGCTCCTCAGCATAGGAGGCGATTTTTTGGGCGTTTGATCGGACCCTCTGGAGGTCTACACACCCGATTGGAGTTTCGACTGCTGCTGGATCGACTGCGCTCAACCTAGAGCGTCCTCAAGCTTAGATAAAAACTCCTGGTCGGTTTCTCCGACTGGTCCATAACGCATCCAGCGGAGCACTCCGTCTCGATCGATAAGGAACGTAGCCGGAAGACCCAAGACCCGATAAAGCTCCATAGCCCTATTTTCGGGGTCATGGAGGATTGTATAGGTGACCCCATAGTCTTCAACGAACCTCTCAACCTGCTCCGTTGCAGCACCGGTATCCAAGGAAACTCCTACAAGATGGAGGCCATCTTCCTGGTGCTCCTCAAACAACTCTTGGAGAAAAGGAGTCTCTTTTCGACAAGGCGCGCACCAGGTAGCCCAAAGATTGAGGAGGACGACTTCACCCTGAAGAGATGACAACGATACGCTGTCACCCTCAAGTGTCGTCGCCGTATATCCTGGAATGAGAGCACCGAGTTGTGGGGGACCTATCGTGTCGTCAACTGCACAAGTTGATATTGCGACTACGAGAAACGCCCCACTCACCCACCTGATCTTCATCACTCCTCCAAATAAATCCGTGTAATGCGCACTTGAGCAGGTGACATCGAGACATCGGTCCAAGCCATCACCAGGCTTCCGTCGGGACTCTGTGCTAATCTGGGGAACCCACTTGCACGGGCAGAAGAGGACGACGTGAGCGTAACAGCTTCGCTAATAATTCCATCTGCCCGAATCCTGCGCATTCGCACTTCAGCATGCTCTCCACCAGTTCTCTCTAGCCAGGTTACAAGGAAATCTCCATTAGACAATCCGAGCACATCAACTCGGCCTGCAGGGTTTCCGTCATCCAACTGAACTGGTTCCTCAAAGTTCAGACCATCTGCGTTCGCTAATGCGACCTTCACTCGCGGAACATCCGCAGCCCCAGTAAACCAAGCCACCGCGAGTTGGTCTCCTGCCATCGCGACCGCAGGTCCATTTACAGGACAACCACCGATCTCCCAGCCGTCCTGGTGGACAGAAATCCCTTCTGTCCAGGCACCATCCAACAACCGTGTAGCATAGATATCTCGAATCTCCTCATCACTGCGATCCCTGTATACGACCACAGGTCCTGACGGAGTGACTACCGCATCCGTTTGACAGCAATCGCAAACTCGAGCATCAAGAAGCGTTTCGGGACCAGGTTCGCCCCCAACTTGAATCTGTCGAAAGCGAAGGGTCATCTCACGTGGAGCCGGCTCCCCATCTGTTCCCGAAACGAATTTTCGCCCATCAAGCCAAACGACCCCAATTCCAGAGCCGGATTCCATCATACTGACGAACCCGTGTTCTGTCGGAGTACCATCCTCATGCGGAGTCCACGGCTCCGACCACGTTCTGCCTCCGTCACCAGACTCAGCAACGCGCACTCCATAGTCGTAGCCTCCCTCTGATCCACGTTGTAACCAGTGCGCCCAGAGGCTACCCTGGGGACCCGGCATAACTGAGGGAAAGTCAGCCCAGTTTACAAAGAAATCATCACCGGCAGCGACTACATCTGGATCATTCCACTCACCATCTTCGAGCATTGAGAAGCGCAACTCATACATCGTTGGAGCTACCTCTTCTAGCCAACTCAAATAGACCCCGTCCTCAGAAGAGGACAGGAATGGCTCTCCACTTGGACTAGAAGCGGGAGAAATCATTTCCTCGAGAGAGACAGACAGCGCTGGCGAGCCAGCATCCTGGCAAGCAAAGACAAGAAGGATCAGGGCCGATCCTAGCAAGGATAGTCGTTTGTTCATCGGAGTGCTCACCACTTGAGAAGTACCGGATCCGTGACCACATAGCAGTGGCAAGGATCTTGCTTGCTTTTCAGCTTGAGAACCTAAAGAATCTCGGTGGTGATCATCCAGCCCGTCAACGCATGACGAATTGGTTGTCGGTGACCGAGGGTTCTGGTGAACACTTCTCTAATCATCTAACGAACCTTTAATTGGTATACTCGGTATGTGAGAGGGTAGCGAACGCACTCGTCCTAGTTGGTAGACTGGGCAGCACCTCAGATGAGGCGGTATATGTTGGGAAAGATGCTCTTATCTAAAATGGCGTTTGACCGAACCAGCGTAATATGGACACTCGGGCTAGCGACCTTGGTTCTTGCAATCATTCCGCCAACGGCTTCGGCACAATACTTCGGTCGTAATAAAGTGCAGTTTGACGATTTCGATTTCGAAATCCTGCGCACAGATCATTTCGACATCCACTACTATCCAGAAGAAACTGAAGCCGTCCTAGATGCTGCAAGAATGGGCGAGCGTTGGTACGAGAGGTTTGCCAGAACTTTCCAGCACGAATTTGAGCGTACTAAACCAATCATCCTATACGCTGACCATCCTGACTTCCAGCAGACAAATACACTTTCAGGGTTTATAGGAGAGGGCACCGGTGGTGTAACTGAATCGCTCAAGAACCGAGTAATCATGCCACTCGCAGGGTCTTATTGGGATACAGACCATGTCCTTGGTCATGAGTTGGTCCACGCATTCCAGTATAACATCGCGCAATCGAGGCGTGGTGGCGGCTTGCAGGGACTATCCACCCTGCCTCTTTGGTTGATTGAAGGGATGGCCGAGTACCTCTCAGTGGGGCGGGATGATCCACTAACCGCGATGTGGATTCGTGATGCAATTCGACGTGATGATCTGCCGACGATTGAGCAGATGACACGTGAATCAAGGTTCTTTCCGTATCGATTTGGGCAGGCCCTGTGGGCTTATATCGGTGGCATGTACGGGGATGACACGGTGATCTCGATATACCGACGTGCCTTACAGACTGGCTTCGAAGGAGCAATCGAGGACGTGCTCGGGCTATCAACGGATACACTTTCGGTAAGATGGAAAGAGAAGGTAGGGGAAGAATATTTCCCGATTATGGAAGGCCGAAGTGCTCCTTTAGATCAAGGAAACTTGCTTCTCGCTCCAAGCACAGGCTCGGGAAGCGTCAACATCCAACCCTCGATAAGTCCAGATGGCCGCTATGTAGCCTTCCTTTCCGAGAAAGACATTTTTTCGGTTGACCTCTACATGGCTGATAGCAGGACTGGTGAGATCATCAGAAAACTCGCTAGCGCAGAATCGGATCCTCATGTCGAGGCATTACGCTATATCGATTCGTCTGGGACGTGGTCACCAGATTCCGAACAATTTGCATATGTCGTATCCGCGGGCGGCAACAACGAGATGGCTATCGCAGCAACCCGAAACGGTGTCGTCCAACGTCGAATCCAGTTTGAAGAAAGCATCGGTGCGGTAAGTAATCCTGCCTGGTCACCGGATGGGCGCTACATAGCATTCTCGGGAGCAGTCGGAGGTGTCACCGATCTTTTTCTGTACGATCTAGAGACTAGTGAGACCATTCAACTTACCCAAGACAAGTACGCTGACCTGCAGCCTTCGTGGTCACCCGATGGACGTACCATCGCCTTTACGAGCGATAGAGGTGCGGCCACGAATTTTGAGCTGCTCACATACAACAGTTTCCAACTCGCCATGATCGAGGTAGCGACAGGTGAGGTAAGGACAATCCCTGTATTCGGGAATGTGAAGCATATCAACCCGCAATTCGGAGATAACGGTGAAAGCCTCTACTTCATTTCCGACCAAGATGGCTTTAGTGACGTCTATAAGTTGAGCCTTGAGAACGGTCGCATAAGCAGGGTAACCAACCTAGCAACAGGGGTAAGCGGACATACGTATCTGGCACCCGCAATGAGTGTAGCCCCAGGAAGTGGTCTGATCGTATATACAGTTTTTGACGAACTCGAATTCCATGTCTATACGAAGGAATTGGATGAGGAATTGCCTGAGGTTTCAGTTGCCCAAAATGCCGAAGATCAACTAGGCCGTAAGCTCCCCCCAACGATGCCAGACCGCTTCAGCCGTATCGCGACATACCTAGCTGATGCAGAGACCGGGCTGCTGGCCTCCGATACATGGCCGACCTCAGCGGTCGAGCAATATGAGTCAAGCAACGAGTCTGGCCTTACACTCGATTTCGTTGGCCAACCCACTCTTGGCGTTGGAACTGACAACTTTGGCAACTACGTGGGTGGAGGTGCCTCAGCATATTTCAGTGATATGCTAGGAGACAGAGTCCTCGGAGCTGCTCTCATGGCACAGGGCACCTTTAAGGACATTGGTGGAGAAGTATTTTATACAGACTTGAGTAGCAGATGGAACTGGGGTGTGGGCGCTGGAAGGATCCCCTATCAAATGGGCTACTACAGTTTCGGAGCTGATGATAAAGGGGATTACTACGGCTTAAACCGCTTCCGGATCTTCACTACTTCTGTGAATGGCCAGCTCGCCTATCCGTTTTCCTCCTCCCAACGCTTCGAAGTCTCCCTGGGCGCTGTCCGCTATAGTTACGATATCGAACTGGAGAAATATTATACCAACCAGTTCGGCCAGATTACCGGGTGGGAACGAGAGAGCCTCGACGCTATGACACCTGCCCCACTGACTATGGCACAGGCGTCAGTGGCACTCGTAGGTGACAACGCCATCTTCGGATTTGTGTCACCAGTTCGTGGGGGTCGGTACCGCTTCTCGATTGAGCAAACCCAGGGCACCGCAAGCTTCACAACTGTAATAGCTGATTGGCGACGCTACTTCGCCCCAACCAAGAACCTCACCGTCGGAGTCCGGACAGTGCACTACGGTCGATATGGACTATCGCCTGAAGAGAGTACTTCTGACGGCTTTGGTATGCTTCGGCCCTTATTCCTTGGCTACGAAACATTTATCCGTGGCTACGCCTACGAGAGTTTCAGCGCAAGCGAATGTAGTCCCCCTGGTTCAAATGCTGGTGGCTCCTGTATGGCCTTTAATCGCCTCCAAGGCCAACAGCTCGCGGTTGCAAACATTGAGCTCAGAATACCGCTGATCGGTGTCGAGCAGTACGGTCTAATCAATTTCCAGTTTGTGCCTGTCGAGCTCGTGGCATTCGCGGATGCCGGCCTAGCCTGGGACTCGGACAACCCACCGGTACTCGCATTCAGCCGTTCCGGATACGAACGTGTGCCAGTCTTCTCAACGGGAATTTCCGCGAGGGCCAATGTACTGGGTTTTCTGATACTTGAAGCGTATTACGCATACCCTTGGCAGCGCCCCCAAAAGGGCTGGCACTGGGGCTTCAATATAGCGCCGGGCTGGTAGTCTCTTCGAGTCGTCCGCTAGAAGATGGACAGATTGATATACTTCGAAGGGTTCTCTTGAAGATCCGCTAGAAATGCTGTTATGCCCTCAGCCGCGCTAGTGAGGCTGTTGTAGAGCTGGTCATCTTGAACAAGTCGTCCGAGAGTCCCCTCACCCCTCTCGATCCGACTTAGGATCGAACGCAGTGATTCAGCTGCATTGTCTAGATTGTCACCAGTGTTCGTGAGCATGGCCATTGCTGAATCTGCCCTGGCAACAGCGCGAGCAAGTTCAGGTCCATTCGTAGCATCCTCCAGCCCTTCCGCTGAGCGACTCAGACTCTTGGTGAGTGACCCGAGTGCCTCACGCTGCTCACGAACGCCATCCCCGAATTCAGTGAGCAAGACCTCGAGTTCGCGTGCACTGCCCTGGACCGCTCCAATCGTCTCCGCGTCGAGAAGGGTCTCAATCTGGGTCATTACATCTCCGGCTTGGCCGGAAAGTTCTCCGGCAGAATCCAGGAGATCTACCACCTGCATATTTGCGCTTTGAACTGTATCCCCGGATTCGTAGTATTCGGTTGCTCCGCTGGGATCAATGAGAAGCGTGCGTCCACCAAATAAGCCAGCGCTACCGAGCCTCGTAAGTGAGCCGACTGGGATGTTCCACTTACCCTCAATCTCTGCCGTTATTGTGACTCTCTCACCTCGTATCAACTCAAAGTCGTGGACACGGCCGATGATAATGCCTTTCATGGAAACTGGGTCACCACCACGGACCCCACCCGCGTCTTCCATCGTAGTCACGAGCATATAGCGTCCTCTGAAGGTGGCGGGATCAGTCATCCAATAGAGGACTACGACAAAGGACAATAGACCCATGATCACGAACAGGCCTAGGCGCGCCTGCCTCCCAGTCGCTCTCGGCGGAACCGCTTCGAGTAACTCTGCATCAGTAGGAGTATCTCGCCCCACTCTCACGCTCTCTTTAGACTCAGACATAGGTATCAGTAACCATATCTAAAGCAGCCTCCGCTGCTGCACGATCTACGAACGCCTGGACCACCGGG
>DLRL01000007.1:6880-21036 GCA_002501085.1 Gemmatimonadales bacterium UBA7889 | reverse complement strand
CTACGAACGCCTGGACCACCGGGTCCGGGCAAGCCATAAACTCGACAGGAGTTCCACAAAATCTAAGGGTTCCACCATCCAACATCGCCACTCGATCACAAATATCTAGGCCACCCTCCACATCATGGGTCACAAGTAGTGACGTAACCTCTAGCTCTTTTGAGAGCCTCTTGATGAGTCGCTCGACTGCTGCAGTGTTCACTGGATCAAGGCCGGTGGTGGGCTCATCCCACAAGAGGATCTTTGGACCACCAACAATCGCTCTCGCGATCCCTACTCTTTTTTTCATTCCGCCCGAGAGTTCCGAAGGGATCTTCGCGAGCACTTCAGCCGGGTCCAAATTGACAGTGTCTAGCGCTTCCCAAACTCGACGAGCCTTTTCTACGGTTGAAAGCCTCTGAAGGATATCCTCAGGGAGTCCCATTGCTACGTTATCCAGCACCGTGAGTGAGTCAAACAACGCTGAGTGTTGAAATACGTATCCGACTTTGCTACGCACTTTCAAAAGGGAAGCTAGACCACCCTCATAGACGGAAAGTCCATCAATCTCGACATCTCCTCGGTCTGGAACGATCAACCCAATTGTAGTCTTCAGGAGTACGCTTTTTCCAGTGCCGGAAGGCCCAAAGAGTGCAAACATCTCCCCTGTCTCAACCATCATATCCACACCGGAGAGTACCGGTGCATCAAATGATTTATGGATATCTCGATACGTGATCATAGTCTTGATATTCCTACTGTAGCATAAGCGGTGGGAACATGGCATCCAGAATCAGTATCGTCAGGATCATGAACATCACCGCTTGGGTCGTGCTAAGGCCAACACCCTCGGCTCCCCCCCGTGTACGAAGACCCATATGAACCGAGATAAGTGGGATTGCCAATCCGAAGACGATGGATTTGGAGAGTCCATAGATTAAGTCCCAGCTGTGCCAGAATAGGCGGGCTCCGTAGATAAATGTTTCAGTACCCATTCCGACGTCGAGGTTCGCTGCGATCATTCCGGCCACAATACCAATCACGTCGGCAAAACCGACCAGGAGCGGCAGCGTAATCACCCCCGCGATGACGCGCGGTGCCGCAAGAATCGCCACTGGATCCCGGCCTAATGATTCGAAGGCATCAATCTGCTCGGAAACAACCATCGTCCCGAGTTCAGCTGTGATACGTGCACCGATTCTTCCTACCAAAACAATGGCTGTCAGCAAAGGGGCCAACTCAAGAATCACGCTCTGCACGACTAGCGTCCCAAGCACATATTGCGGCGAAGACGAGATTAGCTGGTAGCCACCCTGTTGACTCGTAACAATCCCCGCCAAGGATGCTGTCACGAAAACGATGGGCAAACTCTGCACACCCATGATGTAAAGCTGCGTAGTTATGTCACGTCTTGATACTTTGAGCCGAACAATCGCCACGACGATACGCCATGCTAAAAGCCCGAGTTCCCCGGCATGTTCAGCAGTGACACGGGCAACCCTACCAACAGCAGCTAACCATCGAACTACCGGGGCAAAAAGAGACAGGGTCGCAGGGTATTCGTGCTTCACCGTCTAAGAGACTCCACTGTTATGGCACCTAACCCTTGGGATTGCGGGGCTTAGCAGTCGGGCAAACCTTCGGTTAAACATACATTAAAATCAACCTGCCATGTGTTAAAGCCTGGCCCAGTTTATGCAGTTAGAGATCGGTAGGACTTGTGATAGGGGCCAGGATGGCTTCTTTAGCTATCTTGTTGAGGCAAATAAGAGCTATCAGTACTTAATAAATGAACACAGACGACGGAGCGCGGGCGTGATGAATCTACTCAAACGCACTGTGACTTTCTTTATTGGAGCGATCGTGCTTAGTGCTCCACAATCGGTGATGGGACAGGACCCCGATTATGAAGCACAAGTGGCGGCACTTGCAGCGCTCCCTTCAGTGGTACAGGCGCTGGAACTAGTCGAGGAACGGGATGCCAGGACCATGGCAGACTTACTCGAACTCACGGAAATAGCTGCTCCCCCGTTTAATGAAGACCAACGCGGTGAACGATTCCTGGAGATGCTTCTCGATCTTGGTGTCGATTCAGCATGGACAGACGCGGAAGGCAATGTACTCGCGCTCAGGAGAGGTACGGGCTCAGATGAGGTTCTTGCTGTTGCGGGGCATCTCGACACTGTTTTCCCGGAAGGCACGGATGTCACTGTCCGGCAAAGAGGTGACACGCTTTTTGCTCCTGGTATAGGAGACGACACTCGCGGCTTAACTGCAGTCCTTGCACTACTTCGTGTTCTAAATGAGGCTGAGCTGCAGACAACTGCGAATCTGCTCTTTATCGGCACTGTTGGTGAAGAAGGCACGGGAGATCTTCGGGGAATGAAGCACCTTTTCCGTGAAGGGGGCCCGAGAATCGACACATTCATCTCTATCGATGGCACTGGGCACACCGGGATCACTCATCAGGGACTCGGTTCACATAGATACCGAGTTACTGTCCGAGGACCTGGTGGACATTCGTGGGGTGCGTTTGGACTTCCTAACCCAGCGCACGCTCTCGGGCGCGCAATCGACTACTTCGATCTGGCGGCTGACGCGATCACACGATTTGGACCGCGCACGAGCTACAACGTAGGCATGATAGGAGGAGGAACTTCTGTTAATTCAATCCCATTCGAAGCCTGGATGGAGGTTGATATGCGTTCGGAGAGTCCAGAGAACCTCCAGGCCATCGACGAAGTGTTCCAACGTTCAGTTCGCCGGGCGGTTGAGGAATCAAATACCCAACGTCGCGATGGAGCAGAACTTTCGCTCGAAATGGAGTTGATCGGTGATCGTCCGTCTGGTGAGATTTCAGAATCTGCACCATTCGTTCAGCAGGCTATCGCTGTCAGCCGCCATCTCGGAATTGAACCCTCACTGGGCAGAGGTTCTACAGACTCGAATATTCCCATCTCTCAAGGGATCCCAGCTATAACGATAGGCGGCGGCGGTCAGGGGAGTGGTGCACACTCACCTGGGGAATGGTTCATCAACCGTGATGGAACCCTAGGTATCCAGAGGGCGCTACTGATTCTCTTGGCTCAAGCAGGAACCGGAGTCACAAGCTGAGTTCCAAAGAAGAAGAAGAAGGAGCGCTCCGAGGTCGTACTGCAATTATTACTGGAGCATCATCAGGTATTGGAGAAGCAACTGCCCTGACACTGGCGAGAGCGGGTGCGAAAGTGGCAGTTGCTGCTCGACGGCTAGACCGCCTCGAAGCACTGGTTTCCCGATTGGAATCCGAGGGACACTGCGCGCTAGCTCATCGCACTGACGTCACTGAATTGTCAGATGTAGAAGCGTTAGTATCCGCCACGAATAAAGAATTTGGTCGAATCGACATCTTCGTGAATAATGCTGGAACGATGCCTGCTTCGCCGATAATCGACCGACGCATATCCGACTGGAAACGCATGGTAGATGTTAACGTGAACGGAGTTCTCCACGGTATCGGAGCTGTATTGCCGACCATGCTCGGACAGGGATCTGGCCATATCGTGATGATTGGGTCGATCGCAGGCCGGAGACCTTTCCCAGGTGGAACCGTATACGCAGCGACAAAGTTTGCCGTCAGAGCACTTTCATGGGGCTTGCATCTGGAACTTGGTGCTGCTCACGGAATCCGGGTTACGGATATTCAACCAGGACAGGTGGCTACTGAACTCTATGAAGGTGTCCCGCATGGCCCCTATAAGGATGCCTGGGATAAAGCTTGGGAGGGCAAGCGAAGGCTCCAACCTCAGGATGTAGCCGATACAGTTCTCTTTGCTGTTACCTCACCCGAACATATGGCCGTCAGTGAGCTACTCGTGCGGCCGCTCGATCAACCGAACTGACTCTCAATCAATCGAATAGTCAGATCAGCTCGCCTCAAGCTGAGTCAGACGCCGGAGATCTCAACCATGTTCTCCCTTAGAAGCAACCCTTCTTCCTATCCGCGACCCACAGTTCAGTTAGCGGCCCCGTAATAGATACTGTTGAATAGGAACCCGAAGGTACCATGAGGCTGTGCACGGAACGTGATCTTAGGTCCGAATATAAAAAGTTTGCCTTCACCGTAGTCCGCCTCTATAGCTCCGACCCCACCCACTAGATATTGCTCACCCCAAGCCCAGCCACTTCTGAGTGGATCCTCAGTGTTATACCAACCGACTGTTCGGATTCGTTGGGGATCAGTACCAGCTGGCAGTCTAAACGTTGGGCTGTGGCTGAAAAGCACGTTAGCTCTTTCCCCAAATCCATGTGTGAGCGGACTGACATGTTCAATCTTCATATCGAGTACCGATCCTGGGGTGAAGTACTTTTCACGGGTAAGCGGCTCTCCATTTTCAACCAAGTGATTTGAAATCGGCAGCCCAGCATGCATTGCAAGACTCGTAGAGGTTCCAATCGTGACCGCTGCCCCTCCACCCCGAACATAATCAAGGATTCTTGGCACAGTCTGATCGATGGTCATCTGGCCTATACGACCCCTAAATTCTTCCGGTATTGTCTCAGGATCCGGCCCACCACCTCGTCCGCCACCTGTAGTAGCGGGGATCGCTCCATCTTCGAACACAAGCACATCGTATTCGTTTAAGTCGGCATTATCGAAATCGGGTGGATACAATACGTCGAAGTCGAACTCAAAATCCTCGAGAATCATGCGGGTCCATCCAGATGGCATCGAGCCACCGTATTGATCCCATAACGCAATTCGTACCGGGCTCAATTCCATTGAGCTTCCTGCTGGTGGGCTGGCTACTCCGACAAAACTCAGTCCTTTCTCCTCTGCAAGTCCCTCGATACTCGCTCGATCAATTTCGAGGTAGAAAGCGCCCTCACCAAAGCTCTGCCCCTCGGCAACCATGTCATCTATGTACCAATACGCACTTCCACCCGCAGCGAGTACTCGGTTAACTGCGATAAACGCATCATTGATGTGGTCGACTAGATATCCAGTTGCATTCTCCTGGCCGGTGATCGTGCCCATAGGTGGTGTCGAGATGATCTCATCAATTACTTCAAAAGGCCCATCAAAGCCCTCTGAAATGCGATCAAAATCAACACCCATCTGCCAAGCCAACGTCCAACCTGTGTTATCGTAGGGAGCCGTAGGCGGTGCGCCGGGATATGGGAAATCGTTTGGGTGTTCTTGCTTTTCAAACATATCCAGCACGTGCGGACGAAACGCTTGCGCCGTTTTCACAACGTATGAACCCGCCGGGTAAGATTGCCCTTCAACCGTGAAATCAGCTGTCGCTCGATGAACATCTACACCGTTATACAGAAGCGTATTAACGAACTTTGTAGCAGTCAGAAAATCCCTCTGTTCAGAGGAAATGATAAATCCACGAGGATCGCGATCTTCGGGTTTGCGCAGGGCCCTTTCCCAATCACCTCTTGTGCCTCGCTGTACCGTCTCAGCAAGAGCATCAATTTCAAATGGGTACGTAGTCCAGGTGTCGATATTGCCGCGTTCGATTGAGTTCGCACCCATCTGCCAAATGTTGTAGAGAAGATGGTCTGAGTTCCGTGACGCGTAATCGAGAACGGCCCAGTTCGCGGTCTGTGAGTATTCAATCGACTGACGAAAATGCCAGATCCCCGGCTCAACTGGTAATGGCAGGTCACCGTGCGGCATTTGACGATCAGGGATAAACGGTATCTCAATCGGGGTGGGGTGACCGATCGTCTCTGTTAGCAGCCCAATCATGTTCTTGAAGTATGGAGTAGTTCGTAGCCCTCCGTTCCACCACGTCGAGTACGATGCCCCTGATCTCATCGTGGTGCCACCCTTCCCTTCCAGAACGAATCTTTGGTGCATCGCAGATCCAACTTGATCCAGTCCTGTCATAATAAGTGGATCCAGGTAGTGGTTCGGAGGATCACGGAACGGTGGCGCAAACATGACGGTCCCCGCAGGTCCAGTCTGGTGATGATTATAGAGGATCTGGGGATACCAAACTCGATATGCAGAGGTGTTCATGTTCTGAGACTCGGCAAGCGCAGCCATGTAAAAGTCACGGTTATTGTCATGGCCGGCATACTTGTTGTATAGGACGGGTACCCCTGCAGTAGAACGCTCCAACTCATCCTCATGTCTCATATACCAATTGGAGACGAGTGACTGACCGTCGGGATTCGCGTGGGTGGCCAACAAAATGACGTCATTAAGAATACGGAGTGTCTCGTCATCACTATTGGCATTCATCCGATAGACGAGTTCCGTGAGTTGGTGTGCACCGAGCACCTCGGTAGCGTGTAGCCCCCCATCAATCCAAACGATCGCCTTGCCTTCCTCGGCTAATTCGAGGGCTTCAGAAGAACTGACCCCTTCAGCCTTCGCCATTCTACGGGAAATCTCCCGGTAGCGATCTATGTTGCGATGGTTCTCTGGAGAGGTGATGATCGCCTGGATATGAGGCCGGCCTTCTTCAGTTAATCCGAGCGTGTCCAAAACCATCCGATCAGATTCACCCGCCAACTTGATCCAGTACTCATGCAACTCCTCATAATTGATCAGTTCGTAGTCGGTTCCTATCTCAAAACCAAATTGCTCTTCAGGGGAGGTGACCTGACTCTGCGTACAAGCAGTACCCGCAAGACCAATACTCAAGGCGACCATTGAGACTGAGAATGAAATGCGCTCGTTCATGCGGGTTACACCCTTCCTGAGGTTTTTCATGAGTTTTCCCGAACCTGATTCTCTTGCCGACTTGGGGTAACGTCAACAAATGTGCATGTTGAAGTCTCAGTCTTGCACAGCACTAGGGTAATGATGATGAAGAGATATAACCGACATTTCCTTGTCTTGAATTTTTTCCTTTTTCTTCCAATCGGTCTTACAAGCCAAGAAAGTGGATTACGGTTGGTGGCAGAGCCGAATGTGATCTCACTCGAAGTTGGCGGCTCTACGTCACTAACCGTAAGGGTGTTTGATGCTTCCGGAGCCTTAGTTGATGTCCCCGTCCGTTACGCAGCGCCTCGGCAGGCTATACGTGTGCGGAACGATGTGGTTCAGGCATTCAGCGCTGGAAACTTTGAGATCGTAGCCACAGCAGCACTTCCAGCTGGTGTTCTTGGAGAGATACCTACACTACGGATACCCGTCAGTATCTCCTGGCCAGGGATCAACACAATCAATCTCAACCCATCCGCACCAATGCTCTTCGTCGGGACAACCCTGACCCATCACCCTATCGCTTTCCATGCAGACGGAACCAGGCGCCCGGCACCTGTGTTCACATGGACCACCTCTGATCCAACGGTCGCATCAGTCGATGCATACGGAGCGTTAACCGGACATTCAGAGGGAACGGTGACTCTAATAGTATCAATTGAAGGAAGTTCCAGAGAGACCTTGCACACGGTAAGGTCATTTCCAGCTACTGAACTCTTGATTGAAGGAGGAAGTGACGAAGCACGAACAGGAGATGTGCTGCGTTTCTCTGCTAACGGCCTAGGACCAGAAGGAAGAATTGAAGACCTGCCAGTGACATGGGCATATACTTTTATACCCGATGACTCAATAAAGGCACCTGGTTCCGCAGCAATCATGAATGAGGGCTCCTTCGTGGCCGAAGTTCCTGGGCGCTATACAATCCTGGCGCTATCAGGCTCCCTTACCAGCCGTAAGACAGTATTGGTACACGGCCGTGAAATAGTTCAGCCGATCGAGTTGCAAGGGCAAGGTGCGGTCGGGAGTTCTCACACATCGGACCTCTGGGTATTTGAAGGACTTGATGGAAAGGACTACGCGATTACCGGCACTTGGTCGGCTGCGGGCTGGGCGTACTTCTGGGACGTCACCGACCCAACCAACATGTTCGCGACAGATTCAATCCAGATCGACGCACGAACAGTAAACGACGTGAAAGCTCCACCGAGCGGTCGTTATGCTGCGCTCTCCCGCGAGGGAGCTTCTAACCGAAGTAATGGCGTGGTGATCTTGGATATGGCAAACCCAGCTCACCCCATTATCGCTTCAACGTTTGAGACACACGGCGTCACTGGTGGCGTTCACAATATGTTTGCGACTGAGGATTACCTTTTTGCACTTGCCGGAGGAGACAAGTACGTAATCATCGATATCCGCGATCCATATAATCCGATGTATGTGAGTGAGTACAACCACCCGAACAGCCGTGTGCATGATGTCTGGGTGCACGATGGAATTGCGTATTCCTCAGAATGGGAAAATGGTGTCGTTGTCGTTGATGTCGGGAATGGGAAATGGGGAGGCACGATAGAAGACCCCGTATTCGTAACCAATATCCCGTATCCGGTGGGTGCTACCCATGCAGCTTTTCCATATCACCAAGAGTCAACCGGAAAATTCTACTTGTTTCTTGGAGACGAGATGAGTGGTGGTGGAAATGAGCCTTGGGCTGGACGCGGAAGCGACAACCGTCCCTACAACATTGACACAGGTGAAGGAGGTGTGCAGGGGCGCATGCGAGGCTATCTCCACATCATTGATTTCACAGACCCTGAGGACCCGCTCGATGTGGCACGTTACGAGATCCCAGAGTCTGGGACACACAACCTATGGATCGAAGATGACGTGCTTTACCAGGCACACTACAAGGGTGGTCTGCGCGTGGTAGATATATCTGGTGAGCTAATGGGGAATCTCGCACACCAGGGGCGGGAAATCGCAGTCTATAAACCTCAGGATCCTGGCGGATTTCTCAGGAACCAGGTAAGTGTTTGGGGCGCCCAACCTCATAAAGGTCATATTTTTTTCTCTGATATGAATTCAGGGCTTTGGGCTGCGAAGTTGTCTCCAATAAGCAGACCTATCAGCTGAACCAGATTTCTGACCCGCTCGTACTTTGTGGCTAAGCGCTTTGGGGTATCAGTAGTCGACTGGTCTCAGATAGAACTCTCCAATCGCACTTGATGAAAGCACTGCGACGGTAGGGAGTTCACGTTTCCAGTGCGTTGTCTGGAGGCGTTTCGACACAAGTTCAACTTCGTCTTCCTTGAACCCACCTTTAACAAGTTCCTCAACACTGTAGCCAGAAACCAAACCGAAAAGGATCGGGTCTGCTGCATGATACGATACGCCGATCTCGTCTTCATCAGTAACGCCCTTCACGAGATCAGCAGTAGCTGGCTTCTCGATAATCACCTCTGGGATACCCAAGTGTTGAGCGAGAGCCCAAACCTGCGTCTTAAAGAGATCACCCAAGGGATTGATCGGCGGAGAGTCATCAGCATGCCAGGTAAAGTATCCAAGCAACCTCTCACTCTTATTCCCAGTACCGAGAGGAAGTGCATCAAGCTTTGCCGATTGATCGAAGAGTATTATTGAGCGCAATCGAGCCATGAGATTTCCCTTGCGAAGAGGTGATATCTCTGGTTCGTATTCTTTCACGTATAGGTCTATAGGATCCGAAATCTCAATGGTCTGAGCCTGAGCTTGAGTCATATCAAGGATGAGAGCCGCATGTTCAAGACTCTCTTGACTTGATGTTCTGTACGGAAGACGGAACCCATAAACGTTTTCGGGGCCTAAAGCTTTACACGCTAAGGCGAGCGATACAGCTGAATCGACTCCACCACTAACACCCACAACTACTCTTTTGAATCCTCTTCGTCTGCGGACTTCATCCCGAATGAACTCGATCAGAGTTTTTTCGACTAAATCAAGGTCAAGGTTGAGTTCCGCCGCGTGGATTATTCCCAAATCCTTATCCGGTACAGGGCCTTCACCTACCAGTCCCTCGCCAACCATCTCTTGAGTTTCAGTCTCCAATGGTGCATGTGAGTCCTCAAGAACCGCGTGAGGTCGCGTTGACTCAAGGGATCTCTGAAGGTGGGGCAGCATTTGCTCGAGGTTGGCGAGAAGCGGAGAAGCCATCCGTGACCGGTTAATTGATCCCGCATCAAGCGAGGCCAATGTGACGGCTTCCTCTAGAAGAGGACCTCTCGCTAAGAAACTCCCATCTGGTCCAACCGCGATGGATCCTCCAAAAAACAGCTTACCCCCCTCAGAGCCGACGAGTTGAGCAACGATCACAAAAATCCCGTGCTCAAGTGCAGCCCCTGAGGTGATCTGTTCCCATCGCTCCAAGTTTCGAGAACGGCCACCTGTGGGTGAGAAGTCTCGTGCAAGAGAAGCACTAGGCACTACCAGAAGCTCTGCACCACCAAGGGCTAGAATGGCGGCAGGCAGAGAATGCCACATATCCTCACAAATCAACATCCCTATCCGACCAAATCTTGTTTCAAAAGCCTGAATGTCCGTGCCTGGCTCAACGAAACGTGCTTCATCGAAGACTCCGTATGTTGGTAAGAATATCTTGCGGTGAACATGTCTTGCCTTCCAGCTGCCCTCACGAGCTTCTAAGTACACGGCACTGTTGTAGAGCCGGCGGCGCCAGCGTTCGTAAAAGCCAATCACCACGTCTGGGCTTCTGTCGGGCGGGGAACCCATTAGTCCGATGAGTTCTTCGGTAGTTACCGCGGACTCAGCGACACCTCCTTCTAGGAAGTACCCACTGAGTGAAGCCTCCGGGAAAACGATAAGATCAGTCGAGTTAGCGTGACTTGTGATCGTGCGTTGAATGGACTCCACGTTTGCTGAAACGTCAGCTTTCGTGGGCTTGAATTGAACAAGTGCCACCCTCAGTGGGGGGCGGACCTCGGAATTGCTCATGGGCCGTGTGGCCATTTTAAGTCGTCCACTCACAGCGCCAACCCTTTCGGGAAGGACAAAGTAAAGGTATCCGTTCCCGTCCGCTTGTTGCAGGGACGGGATACCGAGCCTGGAATATTACTCAGGGAACGCCACTTCTTGTAAGGGTGTTTAAAGATTGTTGAACCCGACATGGTGCCGCAGAGGGCGCACTTAATGATATATCGCATAGCTGTACTGACATTGATCCTGGTTCTGACAAAGACCTCCGCACAAGCTCAGAACACGCGAATTCCACCGGATTCAAGGGCACAGGATAATACCCCACAGCTTGCAATCCTTGATAGTGCGGTATCGGCCATAACCCAAATGCACATGGACCAGTTCAGTGACTCCATACTTTGGGAAGCAGCAATCGATGGGTTGATTGATGCACTTCAGGACCCTTACGCAGAACTCTTTACCCCTGTCGAATCTGAAGCATGGGAAGAAGAGACTACAGGTAATTATTCTGGAATCGGCCTACAGATTACTCAGTTGAATGAGAGGATTACGGTTACAGCCGTCTTCCGCAGTACTCCAGCGAACCAAGTGGGAATTCAAGTCGGTGACGCTATCGTTGGAGTGAATGAGCACGATGCCTCATCATGGACTACTGGAATGGCGGCAGACTCGATCAGAGGCCCTGTCGGCACCAATGTTCTTGTCAAAATCAAACGGGAGGGTTTTGAAGAGCCAATCGCATTTGATATCGAGAGGGCTCAAGTGCACCGTCCCGCAGTCCATTTCGGCACACTAGAGGATGGACTTGGATACGTCGTTCTGGACCGTGTTGCACGTAACGCAGCAAGTGAGATGAACGACGTCTTGCTTAATATGGACTCGACTAAGGGCTTGATCATCGATCTGCGAAGAAATCCCGGGGGGTTCCTCGACGAATCCTTGATGCTGGCAGATCTATTCTTGAAACCTGGTTCGAAGCTTGCCAGCACTGTTCAGAGGGCACCTGGCAGCCTCGCAAGTGAGACCACCGCAGATTCCTGGGATGATCGCTGGCCCCAGTTGGTTCCCGATCTACCGATCATCGTCCTCGTTGATGAGTTCACGGCCTCGGGAGCTGAAATCTTGGCTGGTGCACTCCAGGATTATGATCGTGGACTAGTCATGGGTGCTCGCACATTCGGTAAAGGCGTTGTTCAAACTGTAATGCCGCTGCCCTTCAACCGGCGCCTGCGTTTCACAACCGGCTCATGGTTGACACCCTTGGGACGCTCCCTTCAGAGAGTCAGAGATGCCCAAGGACGGCCCGTTGAAGAAGATCTCGACACGCTTCCTCGGGTAACGACTCCTATGGGTCGCACACTTATTAACGGTGGCGGTATTTTCCCAGATCTTGAAATCGAAAATGATACTTTGAAAACGATGGAGCGCGAACTGATCGCAAGCGCGAATGAAGCACGTGTTCTTCTAGGGCTCCGGCTTGCGGAATTCGGATTCGAAGTCGCAACAATACTTCTCGAAAAGGGCGAGAGACCAAGCGTCTCTGAAGGGCAGTTTGACGGATTCTTAGCACAGCTTGAAGAAGACGGGCTGCCAGGAGAGTTGCTCTCAGATGAAGACGTGCGCTCATACCTCCACTGGCAGGCCCGTATCAACATCGCTCAACGCATGGACGATGTTGGCTCAGAGGCCGACTTCCGTAAGGAGCGGGATCGAGTCCTGGCGGAAGCGATCCAGCTTCTGATGACTTCGGACGGGCAAGCGGGGTTGTTTAAGGAATTGGATGAAAGAGCGTCTGGAGTAGGTAACGAGGGGGCGGAAAACTAGACCACACTGAGGTCAGTACTGATTAAGTCAGGTTCTTTTCTAGTCAGACACGTATTGAGTGCTCTGAGCACGGGGGTGGTATTTTCCATGGATCTGACGCAGGTATTCGCGATCTACGTGTGTATAAATCTGAGTACTTGAAATATCCACATGACCAAGTAGCTCTTGGACAGCAGCCAAGTCAGCTCCACCCTCCAACAAATGTGTCGCGAAAGTGTGCCGCAACGTATGCGGTGAGACCTTTTTGTTTATGTCTGCTCGGCGTCCCGAATCCCTGACCAGTTTCCAAACTGATTCTCGCGTGAGTGGACGCCCTCGAGCGTTGAGATACACATGTCCTTTGCCTTCCGCTTGATCAAGCTTTGGGCGGAGTTCACTGAGATATCTTCTTAGAGTCAGCAAGGCTGGAACGCCGACAGGCACAATGCGCTCTTTACCACCTTTCCCGAATACTGTGATGAAAGAATCATCTAAATCCAATCCAGATATCAGTAGTCCCACAAGCTCTGAAACGCGGATACCTGAAGCATAGAGCAACTCAAGGATTGACCGGTCACGCCAGTAGAGGGATTTTTGCGGATTCGGAGCATCCAGTAGCCGCTGTGTTTCCTCTTTGGTCAAAAACTCGGGTAACCGATCTGTAATTTTTGGACTTTCCAGACGCTCCGTGGGATCAACTGATAACCAGCCTTCCGCGAGTAAGAAACGGAAAAACGTGCGAACTGCCGACTGTGCTCGCCTTATTGATGACGGTGCTAGCCCAACTTCGTGGAGAGAGAATATCCACGTTCTCAGAACCGTCGGGGTCACATGGCCTGGATCGGTGATATCTTGCCGGGCTAGGAACTCTATGCAGTTCTCCAAGTCATGCTGGTAAGCAGAAAGGGTGCGCTTGGAGAGACCCCGCTCGAAAATCAGATAGTCCTGGAACTGTTCTAGCCTAAAAGCCCTAGCGGGTTCCTCAACAGACTTATCAACGTTGAGTTCATTCATCGGGTTCGTCGTTCTTAGTTCGCCACCACCAGCGGATCACCACTAGAAGTGCCAGTACTGCAATCGCTGCCAGTACACTGCTGGTTCGGGTTAGGAGTACACTCAATACTTCGAGATTGTGACCAGTCGAGGCTCCCAACCAAATCAGTGTGCCGTACCAAATAGCGGACGCAGCTGCAAGGGGTACTGCCACAGGTCCAAGCCGCTGTTGCGTTATTCCAGCAAAGATGGGGACCACTGCTCGTAGTCCGGGCAGGAACCGAGTCCAAAAAATCGCCCAAGTTCCCCACCGTTCATAAAAACGTGTCATGCGATCCATTTGGTGATCTTTTAGTACTCGTTGTCCCCAGCCCCGCATGAAAAATGGCCTCCCATGAGTATATCCTAGTCGATACATCACAAGCGCTGATCCTACGTTTAGTGACCAGGTGACAGCGAAGATCAATCGAATATCCAGAGGCCCAAACGCTGAGAGAAACCCACCGAGTGCAACAAAAGTGTCAGCCGGAACTGCTGGGATCACATTCTCGACCGCAGCGCCAATTCCCAATCCAACATAGATCAAGCCCACGGGGATCTGGTCCATCAAAGACAGAAACTCTGCCACTAGCAACTACCTCCATACGCCCGTAAAGGGTCGGATCAGGGAGCCCTGCTTCCTTCTCCGATACTACCTGAGTCCAGAAAG
>DLRL01000007.1:0-6553 GCA_002501085.1 Gemmatimonadales bacterium UBA7889 | reverse complement strand
AGTCCAGAAAGTTGGAGGGCCGATCAATTAATGCTACAGAGTGCACGGCCAAACCTTCACCCGATCCTATCCAACCTAATCCTTCGTTTGACTTTCCCTTGATCGAGACACGGTCTGAGGTAAGCTGCAAAACCTCTCCAAATCGCTTCTTGATCGCGTCTAGATGGGGAGCCATTTTCGGTTTTTCACAGATCACAGTCACATCAATATTGACCACTGTGAAACCCTTGGACTCTAGGATTTGCCTGGTTCGTTCAAGCAAGTCCATCGAATCAGCTCCTTTCCAGGTCTCATCATCTGGCGGAAAGTGACTGCCAATGTTACCCATGGCAGCTGCACCCAAAATTGCGTCGATCACCGCGTGGGTAATCGCGTCTCCATCAGAGTGACCTGACAACCCAGGATGGTCCGGGATATGTACCCCGCCAAGCACGAGCCTGCGACCCTCTTCAAAGCGATGGGAATCGTAGCCAGTTCCAACTCTCATTGAATATTCTCTAGAATTGGCAATGCTAGTCTCCGTAATAAGCCACAACCGTCAATCAGTCCCACCTCCGGATCGCGAGACAAACATTGTGTCCTCCGAAACCGAACGAATTGGAGAGCGCAAGTCGAATCGGGCGCTCAATTAGCCCGCCATGCGCGTACTCAAGGTCGCACTCTGGATCAGATGCCTGGAAATTGATGGTCGGAGGAATTTTTCCGGTCCTACAGACTAAGGTTGAGACAATCGTTTCAAGGGCACCCGTAGCTCCGAGCAGATGGCCAGTCATCGATTTGGTGGATCCGACGACAACCTCATATGCCCGCTCCCCTAGTACTGCTTTGATTGCGGCTGTCTCTATAGCATCAGCCATCGTCGAGGTGCCATGAGCGTTAACGTAGTCGACATCGTCAGGGGTGGCGCCGGCCTTGTCTAAGGCCATCTGCATAGCGTACTGAGCTCCGTAACCGTCAGGCGGCGGCGCGGTTATGTGGTAGGCATCAGCTGAGAGTCCATAGCCAACGAGTTCTGCCATAATCTCTGCACCCCGAGCCTCTGCGCATTCAAGCGCCTCCAACACGAGGGCACCCGCACCCTCCCCCATCACAAAGCCATCCCGCTCTGCCGAGAATGGACGGCTAGCACCTCCAGGATCTTCATTTCTAGTTGACAAGGCTTTCATGGAGGAAAACCCGGCATATGTCATAGGGGTTATTGTTGCTTCACCTCCACCCGCAATCATCATATCCGCATCACCATACTGGATATGTCGCATGGCATCCCCAATCGCATGCGCCGACGATGCGCACGCTGAAACGGTAGCATAGTTGGGGCCCTGAAGATTCCAACGCATGGATATATAGCCTGCTGAGATATCCGGAATGAACATGGGTATGAAGAATGGGCTGACTCTCTTAGGACCCTGTTCAATCAGCTTCCTATGTTGCTCTTCAAACGTGGATATCCCTCCGATACCACTGCCGAAGATGACACCGAAGCGAGTCGGTTCTACACCGTCAGGAGGTCCGTTCAGCCCTGCAGACGCAAGTGCCTGTGCAGATGCAGCGACAGAGAACTGTGACACGCGATCGTGACGCTTAACCTCCCTCCGCTCAAGGTATTCGAGAGGGTCGAACCCCTTAACTTCACATGCGATACGCGAGGCAAAGTCATCGGTAGCATCGAATAGTGTGACAGGTCCACCGCCACTTCTGCCTGCTAGCATGCTCGCCCAGCAGGATTCCACATCATTACCTACAGGTGAAACTAAGCCAGCGCCAGTGATTACTACGCGACGCGGACTCCCTTCTTTCCTATTCGTGTTCAGCATCTTACGTAAGTGGTTCTACGGCCTCAGCTCTCACTCTGCTTGTTTAGATATCTTACCGCGTCACCCACAGTTTTCATTTTCTCGGCGTCCTCGTCAGGGATGTCCAGCTCGAATTCTTCTTCGAACGCCATGACAAGCTCAACCGTGTCGAGGGAATCAGCGCCAAGATCCTCAACGAACGAAGCATCATCAGTGACCTTCTCTGGCTCTACCCCTAGCTCGTTAATGATGATCTCACGCACTCGTGCCTCGATCGACTCGCTCATGTAGCCTCCGTTTATTCATCTACAGGAAGAAAGGGCCCAATGCCCTATCCCATAACCATACCGCCATCGACCGCTAAAACTTGGCCAGTAATGTAGCAAGCTGCGGGGCTCACGAGAAACAGTGCGACACCTGCGATATCATTAGGCTCTCCCAATCTTGCCAGCGGAATCTGGCTCTGGAGCGCCCCAATCTGATCTTCTGTAAGCGCATCAGTCATGTCGGTACGGATAAATCCTGGAGCAATTGCGTTACAGCGCACCCCGCGTGGTGCCAATTCCCTTGCAACACTCTTCGTAAACCCTATCACCCCTGCCTTGGAAGCTGCGTAGTTAGCTTGACCTGCATTACCCATCAACCCAACCACTGAGGCGATGTTGAGGATTACTCCGCTCCTCTGCTTGAGCATTCCCCTGCCAACCGCACGGGTCAGATTAAAGGCTCCCTTTAGGTTGACCTCTATAACATCATCGAACTCTTCATCCTTCATACGTAACAAGAGGTTATCTCTGGTAATCCCAGCATTGTTAACGAGAATATCGATGGTCCCCAGATTTTCCTGCACTTTCTTGACTATTCCGGTAGCACTCTCTCGGTCTGCGACATTACCCTGGTGCCCTGAGTGACCTTCACCTGGAAGCGAACCAGCAGCCGCTCTGGCACCCTCACCATCCAAGTCCATAATTGCGACGCGGACCCCTGCGTACGCGAATGCTTCTGAGATCGCGCGCCCGATACCTCTAGAACCTCCTGTAACCAGAGCAATCTTCCCTTTCAGATCTGGTCCACTTAACACTTCATTCATCGAATACCTCCACGTCATTAGGCTCACCCACAGTATGACAAGGGATGCCCTTAGCATTTTTGCGATTTAACCCACACAGAACTCCACCTGGACCCAGTTCGACGAAATGCCCGACCCCTGCGTCGAGCATCGTAGTGATGGAGTCTCTCCAACGTACTGGCGACGTCAGCTGCTGTATGAGTAGTCTACGGGCTTCCTTGGCAGAATTAACGAGGTCTGCAGTGACATTTGAGACCACTGGAAATTCTGGATCTCGCATTTCAGTGCTATCCAAACGGTCACCGAGCCCCTTCGCAGCCGACTCCATCAGAGGTGAGTGGAAAGCTCCAGATACCTTGAGTTTCAAAGCCCTCTTAGCACCAGCTTCGCGAGCCAACATGATACCTTCATCAACTCCTGAAATATCTCCACTTACCACAACCTGACCGCGCGAATTAAAGTTAGCTGGGACACACGTTCCAGTAGTAACACGGGAACAAACATCAGCTACCATTTTATCGCTAAGACCAAGAATCGCTGCCATGGTCCCTGGTGTCCGAGTACCGGATGCATGCATCAACTCACCCCTTAGGCGCACTATCTTCAAAGCATCAGAAAAGGAGAAGGTTCCGGCCGCCACATGAGCACTGAACTCACCAAGCGAGTGACCCGCAGAAAATGCGACTCTACCCAGACGCTCTTCTATCACGCGCAAAACTGCAATTGAATGAGCAAGGATGGCCGGTTGTGCATTCTCTGTAACTGTCAGCGCGTCCTCTGGTCCATCCGCCATCAGTTTTGAAAGTCTGAATCCAAGAACCTCATCTGCCAGTGCAAGTGTTTCAGCAGCAATTGGTTCCGCTTCGGCTAAGGCTTTAGCCATTCCAACATACTGTGACCCCTGGCCAGGGAAGATTAAAGCAATAGACATAGAGATCTGGCTACCAACGCAGTGCCATGGCTCCCCAAGTCAGCCCAGATCCGAAGGCTACTGTGAGTACGTTTGATCCAGGAGTGATCAATCCCTCTTCGTCAGCTTCATCAAGTGCGACAGGGACCGTTGCAGAGCTCATATTTCCATACCTGTTGACGTTGACAAATACCTTTTCCATCGGCAAGCCCGCATATTTTGCCGTGGCCGCGATAATTCTGATATTTGCTTGATGAGGTATAAGTAGCTGTACATCGTCCACCGTGAGACCTGCATTCTGCAGAGCTACGTGACACGAGTCTGCCATGCAACGAACAGCATGTTTGAAGACCTCCCGGCCCTCCATCCGGATAAGGTGGCTTTTCTCATCAAGAACCTGTTGGCTAAGCGGCACAGCAGACCCGCCACCGGGACGATATAAGAGGTCAGCAAGATCTCCATTGGAACCCAAATGGGAGGAGAGAATTCCTCTAGCAGATCCGTTTGCCGGTCGCAGTACCACCGCGCCGGCGCCATCCCCGAATAGCACACTTGTAGAACGGTCCTCCCAATCTACAATCGAACTCATTTTCTCAGTCGCTATTACTAGAGCCACCTCAGCTCGACCGGCTGCTACGTAGCATTCAGCGACACTCATTGCGTAAATAAACCCGGTACAGGCAGCAATCACGTCAAAGGCAACTGCATTTGAGCACCCAAGCAAAGCCTGGGTGTCACAGGCTGTTGAAGGAAGCCAGCGATCGGGTGTAGCTGTCGCTAGAATGATGACATCAACTTCACCCGGCTCAACCCCAGCCTGCTCCATCGCTTTGCGAGCCGCAGCTGCACCCATGTAGGCTGCACCCATATCAGGAGGTGCTATCCGCCGCTCCCGGATACCTGTACGAGTTTGAATCCACTCGTCTGAAGTATCTAAGTGTTCCGCTAGATCATCGTTTGTTACGATGTCATCTGGTAGAAACCGACCGGTTCCAGTGATTTCTACCAGCGGACTGGGTTTCTTCATGAGACCTCTTCTGGTGCATTACTTATTGACTTGGATAAACGGTTAGCAGTTTGCACCACCATATCAGAACGCACTGCTTGAGCAGCTACCCTGATAGCATTCCTAATAGCTTTTGATGATGAACCACCATGGCAAATGACCGAAACACCCCCAACACCTAAAAGTGGCGCGCCTCCAGTCTCTGAATAATCCAGAATCCGGAATATATGATCGAAGTCCAGAGCGTTCTCAGTCAAAGCACCTAGTTCTGTTTTTATTAAACCAACAATGAACTGAGCGACTGACTCGTAGAACTTCAATAACACGTTGCCAACAAACCCATCACAAACGACAACATCACAGATACCCTCAATTATATCCCGGCCTTCGAGATTCCCGACAAAATTTAGACTATCTTCATTCTTCAGCACCTCATAGGCTGCCGCACTCAGTTCGTCACCCTTACCCGGTTCTTTCCCAATATTTAGCAGGGCAATCCGAGGTTTAGGGCGCCCCATTATCTCCCGAGCGTATATGTTTCCAAGGTGTGCGAACTGGACCAGATGCTGGGGCTTACAGTCAATGTTAGCTCCCGCATCAACAAGCAGACACTGCTCTTCTGCTGTTGGTAGTAAGGTGCCTATTGCGGGACGGTCCACCCCTGGTAGAGGTCTAAGTTTGAAAAGTGAAGTGGCCATTACAGCACCGGTAGAACCAGCACTCACGAACGCATCAGCGTCTCGTTTCCTCTGAAGTTCAAGACCCACTACAATCGAAGAATTGGGCTTCGTACGGATTACTGACGCAGGAGAATCATCCGCCTGAACACGGTCAGGCGCGTGATGAACTGAAATGCGATTGGGCACCACTTCGTGTCTTGCCAACTCTGCGTCAATCACCTCCCGATCGCCGACAAGTATCAGTTCAACATCGGACTCGTACTCACGCAGAGCTTCAATAGCCCCAGTTACCTCAATTCGGGGGGCGTCATCCGTGCCCATCGCATCAAGAACGATGCGCATGGGGATTACCTAGCTCAGTACAGGTGGCAAGATCAAATCTGATCTAGGCCGACTTCGAGAACTGATTCGCCTCTATAATCCCCGCAATTGGGGCAAACTCTATGAGGTACCTTTAAATCTCCACATTTCGGGCAGGTGTTAACGCTCACATGCTCTGCCTTGAAGTGTGTTCGGCGCTTCCGTTTACGCTGTTTCGACGTCCGCTTCTTGGGAACGGCCATATGACCTACTCACTTTTCTTTGAGAACCCTCAGTGCCTGCCACCGGGGATCAGTGTGATCCTCAGTACAATCGCACTTCTGCTTGTTTTTGTTAATCCCACAGTGAGAGCAAAGGCCCTCACAGTCAGACCTACAAATCACATATGGATCTACCGCAAAAACAACCTCTTCATGAACTGCATTGCTCAAATCAATCTCAGTGCCTTGTCCATAAAGGTGAACCCCTTCATCCTCTTCCGCACCCTCTTCGTCAGCGGAAACAAACACCAGTGTGAGTTCGTGTTCCATCGCACTCACCACTGGCTCAAGACAACGCTTGCATTCCTGTTTGAGCCTTCCGTTGAGGTGACCCCTAATTACAATCTCTCTGGAACCCGCTAGAGAAGCGGTGAGTTTTACTTCAACCGGACGGTCCCACTTAACACCACTTTCTTCCCAAAAAGCGGAAGTAGCTGGTAACCGAGCATCTAATTCAACAGATCCTTCTCGGTGCAGGCGAGCAAGATCAAGCCTGAGCATGGTCACAAAAGCT
>DLRL01000051.1 GCA_002501085.1 Gemmatimonadales bacterium UBA7889 | reverse complement strand
TGGTTGACGGGCAAATCGAATCGGACGAACGGCGGAATCACTTGTCCGTTTCTTCGTGAGGATACCGGCCGCTCTTTTATTCATAGCGACCATTCTTCCTAGTGTTGCTAAAGGACAATTGGAAGTCTCAGCATATGTCCTTGGTGTTGGAGCATACCAGGGGAGTTCTGCTTTAGGAGCACCCGGAAGCACAGCGCTAACGCGTACACGATTTATGCCAGTGCTCACTTCAGGCGGCCTCACCCTTGATATCGCCTACGAGCACGTATTATCGCAGACACGGAGTTCAACAGGATTCTCCATTACCGCACCTGGAGGATCGGCTGCACGAACAGGTGATTGGCTAGGCCTGGATTGGAACCTTTACTCTGGGTCCAACACTAAATGGCGCCACCGTCTCGATCGGATGAGTCTGGGCTTTTCTGGTGGTCCATTAGAAGTCACAATCGGCCGCCAAGCAGTCTCATGGGCTACCACATTGATTTTGACACCGGCAGACCCGTTTGCACCATTCAATCCTTCAGACCCATTTCTTGAATATCGGGGGGGGATTGATGCTTTGCGAGTTAGGGTGTTCACCGGACCTTTCTCTGAAATCGAGGCAGTTGTCCGCCCTACAGAAACCGCGTTTGGCACAACAGTCACTGCACTCGGCCGCGTGCAAACATCTAGGGGTGGCTGGGCATTCGGGACCTGGGCCGGCATTCTCCATGATCAACCAGCCGGTGCGCTATTCACAACGGGTGCGTTAAAGGCCACCGCAATTAGAGCAGAGTTAGCAATTCGAGAGCATCGAAATGCTGAAATGACGATGCGGGGTGCGATTGGACTAGATCGATTCTTCAACCCCGGAGGGAAAGACCTCTACTTCGCGGTCGAATTACAGTATGACGGATTCGGAGCCCAAACGACATCGAAATTACTTGAAACAATAAACTCTAAACCCTTTATACAAGGTGATATGCAGGCCATAGGTCAATGGACTATTGCGAGCCAGATGTCATACCAAATCCACCCACTCGTAGGCGTAAGTGGACTCGCGCTCATAAATGCACGTGACAGAAGCGTGTTGGTCTCGCCGGGCTTGAGTTGGTCTGCGACCCGTTCCCTAACGGTGACCGCCGCAGCATTCAGAGGTCTGGGAACAGAACTAGCCTCACCCGGAACGCTGGGATTGGGATCTGAGTACGGTTTCATCCCAGCCATAGGTTATGCCTCTGCATCCTGGTTCTTTTAAATCGCTAGGCGAACTAACTGATTAGCAAGTGAAAATTTCAGGACCCTAACGAATTGTTGAGAGAAAACTCACACTTTCAGATATTCTGTCTTGCAATTAATGCTTGCCCGGAGGATGGGACCTAGCGATCCTCCCGTGCTTCGTAAGTTCAGGTATAACCTTTATATCCTTAGAGAAGTGAGAATTGGGCTAATGGCCATCGCCTCCTCACCCAAAAAACTCTTCGCTGATCGTATGATCCGTATCGGCACTGAGTCAGCGTTCGCCCTTGGAGGACGAATATCTGAAGCGGAATTGGGCGACAACCCAGTAATCAGATGCAACCTTGGTCAACCAGATTTTCCCCTGCCCCACCACATCACAGCAGCTGTAAAAAAAGCTCTAGATATGGGGCTAACTACGTACTGTGATCCGCAAGGAATTCCTGAGCTACGTTCGTCCGTTGCCAAATCAATGGGTGAGAAACACGGACTCGATGTTGATCCAGAGCGAGTCGTCATCTACCCAGGAGGGCGCCCCCCGATAGGCTTCGCACATATGACGTACAGTGAAGCAGGTGAAGAGGTCATCTATCCCTCACCTGGCTACCCGCTCTTCGAGTCATTTATTCCTTACTTCAGGTGCAATCCAATTCCCGTCGTCCTTGAGGAATCGGATGACTTCGCATTGAAACGAGACAACCTCGAGCCCCTTTTGAATGATCGAACGGGATTGATCTTCTTGAACTTCCCGTCAAATCCAACTGGTGGCGTCGCGACAAGGGAAGAGCTTAACGAACTTGCTGAACTCATAATTGAGAAAACAAGTCCGAATCTGAGGGTCTACTCTGACGAATCCTATGAGGCGATCACATTTGACGGTGACGAGCACACCTCAATCGCATCGATGCCGGGAATGGAGGCACGCACAATCATCGCATCGGGTTGCTCAAAGACCTACGCTTGGACAGGTGGGCGGGTCGGTTGGGCGGTATATCCAACTGTAGAAGAGGCTTTGGCCCATCGGCAACTTGCCATCAACTACTTTGCGTCGATCCCTCCCTACAACCAATGGGGGGCTATCGAAGCCCTGGAATCGCCTGAAAGCGCAAACTCTATCCAAATAATGGTCGAAGCCTTTCAACGCCGACGAGATTTGGTCGTGACAGGCCTGAACGAGATCAGTGGAATCACATGTCAGAATCCGAAGGGGGCTTTTTATGCCTTTCCAAACATCGAAGGTGCACTCCAAGACATGGGTGGGATTAAGGCGTTTGATGAATTGCCCGAGGACATCCGTACTGACTCGAGTCCAGCTACTCTGTTCCAGTTATTCCTGCTGTACAAATACAAAGTTGCGACAATGGACCGACGTTCTTTTGGCACACTCGGTAGCGAAGGTCAACATTTTCTACGTATATCAACAGCGAATGCGGATGAGGAATTAGCTGAAGCCGTCAGTCGTATTGGTGCTGCAACAAAAGACGCTGACGGTTTTCGGACCTTTCTGGATTCGGGTGTGCAACTGACTTTGTAGGAATGACAGATCATAAGTTGGATAGTGGACATTTCGTAATCTGTTGACTGACAACCAACCTGGAAGAAGATGAGCGAAGAAGTCTTGAACGATCTCAGCGTCACAAATGTGACTACAATCGAATCTGAGCGGATGCCTTCCGCACACGCTGTGAAGGTACCCGACTACGATAAAGAATACTTCGATGATGTCGCATTCATGACCTCGATGCTCCTAGTTCTTCTGGGTAACTACAGAGGATCAGGCCACTTCGGAGGACCCCTCGCTTACACACCATTTAATGTTGCCGTACATCTCGGTGGGCCTGAACTCGGTGGGCTTTCTTATGATATTCGAGAACCCAAGCACCCCTTTGCTGACCGATTCATGCTCGCCGGTGGGCATTGTATCCCCACGTGCTACGCGCTTTGGATGATTCTCTACGAGGCAATGGCTCGTAAGTATGCCACAACTGGAGACGACCGGTACGCTTGTGATCCCGAAGTTGCCATCCTCTCAGTCGATGCCTTGGGATTTCGACGAAGCGAGGGAGCGATGGCCAAGATTCTCGACGAAAATGGTCTCGTCGACCATCCATTATTTGCTCAGGCAAAGTTGCGTGGAATACGGCCTCTCATGGGGCATGCTGAAAGTACGGACGTGACCAACGACGTGAATGGGGGACCATCAGGTATTGGTATCGCCACAGCAGCTGGTAAAGCCATGTTCTGGGACTTCATCGGTGCACCTTCCAGCCTCAAGGTCATCGCCCTAGAAGGCGAGTTTGCGATGACCGAGGGACACGCCCAGGAACTCAAAACTGCCGCGGTTGCACAGCAGGTCGGCAAGCGCCTGCGAATTTTTCTGAGCAACAATAACGCGGGTATCGATGACTCCCTCATAGGAGGAGTAGTCAAGTCAGAATTCAAGGGCTACGACATTGCACAGCAGTGGAGTTCCTACGGCTGGAATGTTCTGGATATCCAGAATGGCAACGACTTCAGCGACATATTCGCCGGTCTCAAGCTGATGGAGAATTGGCCGGAGGATGATCGGCGACCGATGGTACTTATCGGTAACACGGTGAAGGGATGGTGGCCGGGAGCCGAGAACGGGGAATTAGCCGGCATCGGAGACCAAATCGTTGGCTTCCCCAGTCATCCCTACGGCTTCGGGATCAACTCCTCCTACTTCGTAGCATTGGCTGAGTCCTTCGAGAGACGTTATGGCGTAGAGTTCGAAGGCATAAGAGATGGTGTACCGGGATCAGAAGCTGATAAGCTCATCCAATTCAAAACCAACGTCGATATCCTCCTTTCCGTCATGGATGAGAAGTCGGGATTAGGTGACTGGATCTCCGACCGACTCCTTTCTATCGCGGGGAATTTGGACCGCGAGACACCCGTTAACATCAAGGACGGTGAAGATCCTTTTCTAGACGAAAGGCTCACTCCTGCTGGGTTACCAACTGAGCCAGTGGAATTCACAGTAACTGATCCACACTCAGGCGATGCCACGTCAGGAACAATCAATCTCTTCCTGCCACCAGGGGAAAAGAAAGGAACAAGGAGGGCAATAAGCGAAATCGGCCAGTGGCTCAACTACGTTACGGGAGGACGCTTCCTTACAGTGGCCGCAGATCTTTCTGGCTCAATCAACGTAGAGAAATCGCACTTCTTCGGGCACTATGATCCTGTGCATAATCCAGGAGGAACTCGCCTTAAGGCGCCCATTCAAGAAGCTGTAAATGCCTCCACAATCATTGGCTTAGTCAACCAGTCTTCTTCCACTGACCCATCAGTTCACTCCGGGCTATGGGGCCTTTCAGGGACCTACGGTGCGTTCACACCACTCATGTACACGCCTGCTCGAGTGTTCAGCCAACAAAACCAGGACAGCCCCTTCCGGCTGGGCGTGCTAACAATTCTGGCGGGACATTCCGGACCGGAAACCGCAGCGGATGCGCGTACCCACTTCGGTATATTTGCTCCTCAAGTTTGGACACTCTTCCCACGTGGACAGGTGATCAACCTTTACTTTTGGGACTACAACGACGTCGCTGCGGGTTATTTCGCTGCCGTCGCAAAAGCAGCTCGTACCCCGGAAGTTGGGATTATTACGATTCACGTTGCTCGGCCGGATATTCTAGTTGCGGACAGAAATAGATTCGCGGATACAGACCTCAAGGCCGCCGCCAAGGGAATCTATCTTATTCGTGATTATGATCCTGATCTGCCAGCCATGGGAACCGTCTGGGTTCAGGGTGCCAGCTCGACAGTGAATCTGGTTAGCATACTCGACAAACTGGCTACTGAAGGCATCAATGTCCGTGTTGCAGCAGTCATCAGTCCCGAGTTGTTTGCCGACCAATCTGAGCAGTACCAGCAGCACATTTACCCAGATGCTGCCCGTTATGACAGCATGGTTATCAGTACCATGACTAAGCGCGTGCCGCCCCTACCTGATCTGGGTCCACTAACCGAAGAGTATTCTCTCTATGCAGATCAGAACGATCGTTGGCTAAGTGGAGGCACAGAGGACGATGTGATCGCAGAGGCAAATCTCGACCCAACTTCTATCCATCAAGCCGTCGAGCGCTTCGCTCGGGAGCGAGAAACCCGGCTTGAGCATCAGCGCCGAGCACTGTCAGAGCTTTAACGTCGTAATAGTAGAAGAATGAAAGGAATGGACGACAGCGGTTTCATTCGCTTGAGATTTGACCGACGCACATTCCTTAAGCACGCGAGTTCGGCAGGCCTGACAGGGTTGGCTCTCCCGCTAGCTAGTTGCATCGGGGATGGGACTTCGAAATTGGAAGAGGTATCGGATGGCACGATAGCGGCATCTGCGATGGGGCGCAGAATCAACCGACCCATACTTATTCCTTGGTCAGACAACACTGTCAGGATTCTCAATACAACGTCAGCTCTGCCGCTGGCGTACGTATCTCTGGGACTACGTCGGGTCTACGTAGAAAATCTGCTCCGCGACCAAGTTATCGGTTTATTGAACGCGCATGTGTCAGTAAGTACAGGACTTTGGAGGATCCCTCTCCCCGGCGACCAACCCGAACAGCCGCTCGTCCCCGGTGACACTTCACGGGAGTTCGAAGTGGCTGCGATCTGGGATTGGAATCCGAAAGCAGACCCAACAGAAGGCGATTTCCGTATCATGGCTGGTGCCGGAATCAGGACCGATATTCATTTCAGTTGTCAACCGATATCAGGCAAAGAAGAGTGGTGTAGCGCCGGTCCATGGTCTATCGATCAATGTGACCCCTCCCTAGATGGCGCTTGCCAAGAAGATTTTCAGCAAATTGGGGAGGGGATCCGATACACGGATCGGAATTGCAGCACTCCAGGTGAAGCAACCCGCTTTTTGACTTGGGTCTGCAGAGAATCATCTATAGATCTGGTCACCACACCGTGACCAGAGTGAGTACGTCCCCAAATCGAAATATCTAGCTAGCTCAACTTCTCGGTCTGCTGCCCATCTCCTGGAGCGAGGGTTTGGTATCCCCTTGCGCCACGTTCCAACTGGTCTGGTGAACAAGTCGGACAATGCGCGTCATCTTCTCATATTCGATTCGGTCCGGGGTATCCCCGGCACGGTGATAATCGGGGTGTAGTCCGGTATGAAACCAAACTGCCGGGACACCATTCTGAAGAAATGGCCAGTGATCTGAGCGGCGCAACAAATTCGATTCATTATTATCGTAGCGCATCTTGAGCTCAAGCCCGAATGTGTTCGCAGCTTCGATCTGACCCGCTAAGTCAGGCGTTCGGCTGTAACCGAGAATATTGGTCGCATTCGAATTAGACTCGGCACTCTGAACTTCAAGTCCTCGGAAACGACCGGCACCATCTTCAGGGACTTCCTGGTGACGTCCAATCATATCAAGATTGAGCTTCGCTACTGTGCTCTGCAGAGGAAAGAGCGGCCTTAGCGTATAGTACCATGCGCCTAGTAGTCCACGCTCTTCTGCATCCCAGACAGCAAAGATCACGGACCGCCGAGGGCGCTCTCCAGCTTCTATAGCTCTAGCATAGGCACCCGCAACACCCATGACACCGACTGTCCCTGAACCATCATCGTCTGCCCCCGGAAATATGGTCTCGCCATCAGTGCCATCATGGTCGTGGTGGGCACCAATAATGACTACTTCATCGCGGAGATCCGGATCGGAACCTTCAACCATAGCTAGAACATTCCGACCCGTGATGGTATGACGCTCGACGTTAACCGTTAGGCTGGCTTCTGCCCCTGGTAATGCAATGATACCAAGGCCTTTTCCAGATTCTTCCGAAGCCATGGAAAGCTCTTCGAGCGTACTCCCGGAACCGCTGACAAGCACCTCTGCAAGCTCGACTGAAATCTGAGCCGCAGGAATCGTAATATCTTCAACCCACGCCCCAAGAAGAAAGCGTTCTACTCTTCGTGGTTCTTCAGGCCAACTGCTAGCGTGTGCCTGTTGCCAATCCTCGATTTCCGGACGGTTATGTACATCCCGCACGAACAGAATACCAATCGCCCCACGTTCTTGGGCAAAAAGCGCTTTTCGCCAGGTACGGGATGCTTCTGCAGTGACTACACCGTCGAATGGACTTGATGGATCAGTGACACCTGGCTCTCGTTCAAGCACGAGTACGAATTTCCCTCGGACATCTTGGTCCCTGTAGTCATCATAATTCAGGCGAGGTTCAACAATGCCGAAGCCGGCAAAAGCTACCGGACCAGCAGCACTAGTTGATGCACTAAAGTTAGTTGGCGTCCACCCATCACCAGGTTGACGTGCTCCCCCAGCTCCAGTAACACGCAGAAAGTTTGGGGTATCCAGGCTGAACCAAGCCAAATCGAAATCCTGATAGTAAGAACCGTCATCTCCAGCGGGTTCAAGACCAAGTGTTCCAAATCGATCAGCGATCCACTCTGAGGCAGTAGCAATTTCAGGAGAGCCAACAAGCCGTCCCCGCATCTCAGGCGAAGCCAAGAAGTAGAGATCGTCCGACAGGCTGGACTCGGTGATCGAACTGTTAAAGGGTGCACTGGTATCCGCGCACCCAGTAAGCAGAACTGCAGCTGCTAACTTGCAGAACGAGGAACGCACTCGACTCATACCGCCTCCACTGTTGGAACGAGAACAGCTAAGAATGAGAGTTCTAAGGTGTTAGCACCACTTTTGACCAACCTTCCTCCCTCGCCGCGAAGCTCCGGTAAGCCTCAACACCTTGCGAAAGCGGAAGTCGGTGGCTGATCAGCTCACTGATCAAAGCCATGTCACGCTCAGCGATCCTTAGGGCAACTGGCATGTAATAGCGTGCTGAACATCGCCCTCCGGCATATCGAAGATTCCGGTCATAGATCTCCCCAGGTGAGAGTGCAAGATGGGCTTCGGTATGGACACCAAGCGCTGCTAGCGATCCACCAAATCTAAGTAGCTCGGCAGCTGTACGAGTCGCTTCGGGTGAGCCAACCGCTTCGATCGCACAGTCAGCACCCCGCCCTTCTGAACAAGCCATTACAACTTCAAATGCCTTTTCCATTTTGAAGTTCACTGGGATTGCTCCAAACCGCCTTGCAAGTTTGAGTCGGGAAACAACTGAATCGACAGCCACGACCTGACGAGCTCCCTTCTCTCGAGCTGCTCGGATACTGAGCAACCCAACGGGGCCACATCCAACAACGACTACCACATCTCCTATTTGTACCCTAGCTAACTCTGCTCCGAAAGCCGCCGTAGACAAGATATCCCCTGCCAGAAGAGCCACTCCTTCATCAAGACCATCTGGAACAACAACAAGTGTTGAATCTGCCATGGGTACTCTGACGAATTCCGCCTGTGTACCATGCAGTCCCACGCCATTTTCGATCCAACCGAAAAGCTGGCCGGTTTCGCAACGGGCGGTTAACCCCGATCGGCAGAAGAAACAGCTACCGCAATTCGTTGTGAACGGCGCAACTCCGATATCACCTATAGAGAATTTTCGAACATCCGAACCTACTTCTACGACCTCACCTAGTAGCTCGTGGCCCATCACTGTTCCAACGTCCAACCCTTGCTCGCGACCGAAGTAAGGATGGAGATCAGAGCCACATATTCCAGCTGCCGTGACACGAATAATCGCGTCCGTCGAATCAAGGAGCCCTGGGTCGGGAATATCCTCGTAAGCAAGAGACTGGATGCCCTGAAATGTGATCGCCTTCATTGGGCGAAAATGATGTGGAAATTACTGAAGTTGCAACAGGTGTTAGGCCATAGAAATCCAGAAATCGGACATCAATCCGAATGGTTAAATAGCGTTTGGAGAAAGTCACTAGATGTATCACTCGCGGAAATCGAGCGAGAGCTTATGATTCACTAGCATTAAGTTCCAGAAATGAAAGGCAGACGGAAATGCGAGATCCTGAGTGGTACGACCTCTTTCATAGGCGAGGTACCCGGCGCGATTTCTTGCGAGTTGGTGGGGCTGCTGCTGGACTCTTGGCATTGGCTTCCGTTCCTGGGTGTAGAGCTGACGCTCGGCTCCGAGCCATAGGTTCGTATCCCTTCAAGTTAGGAGTTGCATCAGGTGATCCTGAGCCAGAACTGGTCGTCCTTTGGACACGTCTGGATCCAGAGGCCCTAGAAACCGTCGGTGCACACGAAAATCCAGTAACCATCGATTACGAACTTGCTCGAGACCATAATTTCAAGGAGATCGTTCGGACTGGTTCCGCAATCGCTTCACCTGAATTTGGACACTCAATCAGCGCTGAAGTTGGTGGGCTGGATCCGGGGCATGAGTATTTCTACCGAATGATCGTCGGCGGTGAAGTCAGCCCTGTAGGACGTACCAAGACAGTACCGGCTCCCGAAAACACCCCCGACCGTATCAGGTTTGCGTTCGCTTCTTGCCAGGATTATGAGGATGGATATTTCACAGCTCTGCAGCACCTCGCCCAGGAGGACCTCGACTTTATCATCCACCTCGGCGACTACATCTATGAGTATGCAGAGCATGATCGAGATACCGTGCGACATCACACCGGTCCAGAAATCCAGACGCTGCAGGAGTACCGCAACCGATACATACAATACCGCTCAGATCCAGATTTACAGGCAGCCCATGCGGCTGCGTCATGGATCGTGACGATGGACGATCACGAAGTTGACAACAACTGGGCTGATGGGTCGCCGGAAGACGACCAATCCCCGGAACAATTCCTTCTTCGCAGAACTGCTGCTTTTCAAGCATATTTCGAGTTCATGCCCCTGCGCCAGGCTTCAATGCCCAGTGGCCCAAACATCCAGCTCTACCGCAGAATCCGATTCGGGAACCTCATGGAGATAAGTATCCTCGATACCCGACAGTACCGGAGCAACCAGCCATGTCTTGGCGGGATTAGTCCGAGCTGCCCAACTCATATCTCGCCCGATCAATCCATTCTCGGCAGGAGCCAACGGGAGTGGTTGTTCAAAGGGTTAACCAGGTCTGAGGCGCGCTGGAATGCTCTCGCTCAACAGGTCATGGTTGCCAGAATCCGTGGCATTGATGCCGAAGGGCAAGAAACATGGTCGATGGACAAGTGGGACGGATATCCTCTAGAACGCAGTGCCATGATCAACCGCATGGCAGATGCTGAAACCCTGAACCCTGTCGTCCTGACAGGGGATATTCACGCAAATTGGGTAACCGACCTTAAACGAGACTTTGACGATCCGTCATCGGAAACAGTTGCTTCCGAATTCGTGTGCACCTCTCTCAGCTCAGACGGAGATGGGCAGGATATGACTGCTGGCGGCGAGAGACTTCTCCGCAGAAACTCGCATTTAAAATTCTATAATGGACAACGCGGTTACGTTACCGCTAATGTCACACCCGATCTCTGGACCTCAGAGTTCAAGGTGGTTCCAGTTGTAACCGAGGCTGGCGGTTCCCTTGAAACGCGTGCCACATTTGTGATCGAGGACGGACACCCAGGGGCGGAGGAGGCTTAGCCAGCTACCCTACTAGCTCAAGCACCACAAGAGCCATTACCTGAGCAGATGTGACAATATCATCAACTGAGCAAGACTCATCAGGTTGATGCGCTTCCTCCAGTGGACCTGGTCCATAAGCCACGCAGTGGTCTACACCAGCAAGGCGAGACACATGCTTCTGGTCGTACGTCCCAGGACTGGCAACCAGTTCAGCTTCACTTCCTTGCACTTTTCTGATGGCTTTAGAAAGTGCTGAGATAAGCGGTGAGTCTTGAGGAGCCTGAGTCGGAAGCACAGACATGCGTTCTTCGATCCTGAAAGCGCATCCCTCATCCTCTTGCTCTAAGGCAGCCACGACTTGCGCTACTTCACGCCTAACCTCATCAAGAGATTCCTCTGGGATAAAGCGTCGATCGAAAGTCACCACGCAATGATCTGCTACACAAGGCGATTGTTGATCCTCAGATACCTGGCCACCCCAGACTGCATTCACATTGATCGAGGGATGACGTGCTTCTTCTGGGACTACTGGCATCACTGAAATCCGACTTGCCAACTCCGGCTCAAGTTTTGTCCTAATTTCATACAAAAGCACACCTATATCGCTGATTGCACTCCGACCTAAGTGCGGCATACTCCCGTGTGCTACCCGACCTTCAGCAATGACATCAAACCAATAGACACCCCTATGACCGACACAGATTCGGTCTGGTCCGAACGGTTCCGGTATCACAACGTAGTCGGTGCGTTCAGCGGCCAGATAACCCGCCTTACATAAGTGTGCCACCCCTGCGTAGCCGCCGCTCTCTTCATCGACAGTGCCACTGAGCTCCACAGAACCTGATAGCGAAACACCAGACCTCCGTATTGCTTCTACAGCAAAGGCTGCAGCCGCGATACCTGATTTCATGTCGGAAGCTCCTCTTCCGTAGATCCGACCATCCCGAACCTCTCCTCCGAAAGGGTCGAGTTTCCATCCATCACCCGGGGGCACGACATCAAAGTGACCGTTGAGGTGGATACACGGTCTGGAAGTCATCCCCTCGAGCCGGCCGATCACATTCACCCTGGGGTATTCCGTAGTATGCTCAGGTCGGTTCTGAGCTTCCACAAATTCCACATCCATACCCAATCCATTCAATCGCTCACCGATTAGTTCAGCACAATCGCGATAGCACTCACCTGGAGGATTGACTGTGGGAATCCGGATCAGAGAGGCGGTGAATGCGAGAAGCTCATCACGGCTAGCTTCGACCTCGGTAAGCACACGGTCTGCAGCCTCGGAGTTAGTCATGACTGGGCAAGCTATGGAACTAGATGTTTAGCGAAAGCCTAGTACTCCTTGCCTCTACACTTACAGCACCGAACATTTCCCTAGTTTATGTAGAATCGGTACACCGTAGGATACCAGCGAACCGGTTCGACCTCAAAAGGAGTAACAACGTGAAAAAGGTGACTGCAGCGTTGGTGGCGCTGACTCTCGTAAGCACTATTCCGGTATTCGCTCAGGATGGCAGGATGAATTTCTTCATCACGAGTGCCGGGCCTGGTGACGGAGCGAATCTCGGCGGTCTAGAGGGCGCAGATCAGCAGTGTACAGATCTCGCCTACACAGCAGGGTTGGGCGATGACCTATTATGGCGAGCCTACCTCAGCACAATCGCGAGCAATGGCATGTCTGCCGTTAACGCCCGTGATCGTATCGGCGCCGGACCTTGGTACAACTACGCAGGAGCAATGATCGCTCGTGATGCAACTCATCTTCACTCCGAAGATGTGAACCTTACCAAAGAGACGCAGTTGAACGAGAGAGGTAGCATTGTAAATGGTCGGGGTGATTCCCCGAACATGCACGATATCCTCACAGGATCGAATCTCGATGGTACGTCTTACGGAGGTGGTGAGGGCTACACTAATTGCGATAACTGGACCAGCAACGGCGAAGGCAGCACACGTGTTGGTCATCATGACCGTCAAGGTGGAGGTGAGAACCCCAACTCATGGAACTCCGCCCACAATTCCAGAGGCTGTAGCCAGGAAAATCTTCAGGCTACCGGAGGAAATGGATTCTATTACTGCTTCGGATCGCCAGATGAACTATCGGATGTGGAACCAAAGCTACCTAGGGAGTAGCAAATCCTGAGTATGCGAAAGCTTTGGATCGGGGCCCTCCTTTTGGGGGCCCCGATCTCACATGAGCTAGTGATAGCTCAAGAGAATCCGGCAATAGACCCTTGGGGACTAACAGCGGTTAGCGGACTTGAGCTCGGGCACCACACGCTTAGCGAACGAGCAACAGGATGTACTGTCATTATTGCCAGAGACGGTGCGACTGGGGGAGTTGATGTGCGTGGAAGTGCCCCAGGGACCAGGGAGTTGGCACTACTTGATCCAGTTAATAGCGTTGATCAGGTAAACGCTGTCGTTCTCTCAGGCGGAAGTGCATTTGGGCTGGATGTGGGCTCAGGTGTCATGCGCTATCTAGACGAGGAGGATATCGGTTACCGCGTTGGACAAAAGGTTGTGCCAATCGTTGTAGGGGCGATCCTGTACGACCTGGGACTGGAGGGAGACAGAAAAATCCGTCCCGGACCCGAGTGTGGCTATATCGCTGCTGAAACGGCGTCGATTAGACCTCCAGAAGAGGGGTCGGTCGGAGCAGGCGCAGGCGCTACGGTTGGGAAGATGGGTGGAGGAAGACCCATGAAAGGCGGCTTTGGCACAGCATCGATCACGCTTGATAATGGCCTCGTGGTCGCGGCTGGCGTCGCGGTGAACGCGGTAGGTGATATCATCGATCCAGCAACGGGCGAAGTGGTGGCTGGAATGCTCAACCCGGATGGTGCGGGATTCCTGGATGCACGCAAAGTGCTCCGAGGTGAAGGTAGTAACCAAGACTTCGAGTTTGGGATCGAGAGCGGTGCAAATACTACAATTGGCTTGGTGGCGACGAACGCAAAACTCACCAAAGCTCAGACGACAAAAATTGCCCAGATGGCACAAGACGGACTTGCTCGGACAATCTATCCAGCCCACACGATGGGGGATGGTGACACAGTCTTTGCTCTGGCGACTGGAACACTCGAAGGGCAAGAGAACGTGACCCTGATCGGAGCATTAGCAGCTGATGTAATGGCTGAGGCGATTCTTCGAGCAGTAAGGTTAGCTGAAGGCCTACCAGGGATTCCGAGTGTCTCGGATCTGGGTAGATAGTAGCAGGCCACTGGCCCATGCGACCTGAAATCAGAAAAACCAAATCCAGTTGAGCTTGGACATGGAACAGAGCGTCGCACTCCAACTTGGAATCCTTATAGGCTATTCCGTCGCACTCATTTTCTTCGGTCTTTGGGTCTCAAGACGTGTCCGGGGGAGTAAGAGTTTCTTCGTTGCTGATCGAAGCCTTGGGACCGGGCTTATTTTTTCGACGTTTCTTGCAGCCAACATTGGAGCAGGGTCGGTCATTGGAGCGGCGGGTCTTGGGTATTCAAACGGCATCTCAGCATGGTGGTGGGTCGGATCAGCTGGTATCGGATCACTATTGCTTGCCATCTGGCTTGGGCCCCGCATTTGGCGGATTGCTTCCGCTCATGGGCTCTACACGGCTGGTGACTATTTAGAGTACCGATATGGCAGCTCGGTACGTGCAACAATCGCAATCCTATTGTGGGTGCTCACGCTAGTAATCTTAGCTGCGCAGCTCATTGCGATGTCGCAAATCCTTGAGTGGGTGCTCGGAGCACCTCGATGGGCAGGAGCTCTTATTGGTGGCGTTGTGATGACCGCTTACTTCAGCGCTGGTGGACTGTTGGCCTCCGCCTGGGTGAATATGGTTCAACTCGTTGTACTGTTGCTCGGTTTCGCCATCGGTGTCCCGCTCGCTTTATCGATTGCAGGTGGGTGGGAGGCCGTCGTTGCAGCAGCACCCACACCAGAATACTTGGATTTTTGGGCAGGATCTGGATCCGGTATCATTTTAGTCGCTCTGATCGTCCCAGCCTTCATTATCTCCCCTGGCCTGCTCCAGAAAGCATATGGTGCTTCGAGTGAGCGAGTACTCCGAATCGGGATTGGGATCCAGGGACTCGTCCTCCTTGTATTCGCACTGGGGCCACCACTTTTAGGGATGATTGCTCGGGTGTACATCCCTGATTTGGAGCAGGTAGAATTCGCTGTACCCACAGTGCTAACACTCGGTTTACCGACAGTTTTTGGTGCACTGGGTCTCGCAGCGGTCTTCTCGGCTGAAGTCAGTAGCGCTGATGCAATCCTCTTTATGCTCTCCACATCACTGTCAAAAGACCTTTATAAGCGTTACGTAGCTCCCGAAGCGACGGACAGTCAGGTTTTAAGAGTTGCCCGCTATGCGGCTATCACCGGCGGTATTCTGGGTATCTTATTGGCGATTATAATCCCGACCGTGATCGATTCACTTAGGGTATTCTACTCGGTGCTGAGCGTCAGTCTGTTCGTGCCAATCGCCTTCGGTCTACATACGCGGCAAGCGGGAGTACCTGAAGCTCTCTCGGCAATCGGGGTCGGAATCGCTGTGCTTTTTACTGTTCGACTCTCGCGCCTTAGTGAAGTATCCGTTTTACTCGACCCCACACTGATGGGGATCATAGCATCAGCAGTTGCTTTTTTCTTAGTCTTCTTGGCCCGCCAAACACGCATTCAATAAAAGATTACGTTCTAAGCTTAAGGAGCAGATTGATGGTTTCGATGTTCAGTCTTGAAGGGAAGAATGCTGCTGTGGTGGGTGGTGCCTCAGGGATTGGCGAGGCAGTTGCAACTGCATTTGCCGAACACGGTGCGTCCGTACTTTGCCTGGATGTTGATATCGCAGGAGCATTAGACACAGCCGAGACAATTACCAAGATGGGTGGTGAAGCAGATGCCGGCCAACTCAATATCTTAGACGGGGAAGCTGTTACTGCCGCTTTTGAGTCCTTCAATGTTAAAAAAGGCTCTCTCGACATCGTTGTCTGCACACCTGGTGTAAATGTCCGCAAACCTATTCTGGAGTACACGGATGAGGATATTGATCGGGTGCTCGGTGTGAACCTCAAAGGGAACGCGCATGTGATCCAAGCTGCTGGACGTATCATGACACCCCAAGAATCGGGCTCGATTATTCTCTTTTCTTCGATTCGTTCAGTAGTCGTCGAACCTGGCCAAAGCTTGTATGCAGCCACTAAGGCCGGGATTGTGCAGATGGTTAGGACTGCAGCTGCGGAATTAGGTCCTTCGGGAGTGCGCGTTAATGCGATTGCACCGGGTGTGATTGATACACCGCTCACGGCACCGATTAAGGATAACCCGGCATGGTACTCAGCTTATGCTGAACGCAACATCTTCAAGCGCTGGGGGGGAGCACGAGAGATGGCCGGACCCACGGTATTTCTAGCGTCTGAAGCGGCAAGTTATGTAACTGGAACGGTCCTGTTTGCAGATGGCGGATGGACGGCAATCGATGGACGTTTCACACCCCCAGGTATGTAGATTTAATCGAACATCATTGGCGTTACTCACGAAGTTGCGCCCCATTTTAATCACTTACTTAAGCTGGCGTGTACTTAACTAGATAGTGGGCACATGATTCTCTCATTTGCTATTACATTACTAGCGCTATCCTGAAATAAATCACCTGACCCAATATCTAGAATGCCGATTGCCACACCTGATCAGTTCAAGCAGATGCTCGATTCAGCTCAGAATTCTAACTACGCATATCCGGCCATCAATTGTACATCTATCCTGACACTAAATGCTGCGATGAAGGGCTTTGCGGAGTCAAAATCCGACGGGATCATCCAGTTTTCGACAGGAGCAGGACAGTTCGCATCCGGGCTTGCCAATACGGACGCAGCGTATGGATGCATCGTGCTCGCAGAAGCCGCTCACATCCTTGCCCAACAGTATGATGTGCTGATCGCTATGAACACTGACCACTGTCCACCTAATAAGGCAGAAAACTTCCTTAAACCGCTGATACGGGCCACAGCAGAGCGACGGAGCAGAGGTGAGACAAACCTGTTCCAAAACCATATGCTCGACGCCTCAAACCTATCATTGAATGACAATATGGCCCTGTCCCAAGAGTACCTGCACATGTGTGCCGAGCAAGAGATCGTTCTTGAGGTAGAAGCTGGGGTCGTCGGAGGTGAAGAAGATGGCGCACATGGAACTGCAGATACCCCCGAGGAGAAACTATATACTACGTCCGCGGATATGCTCTCTGTGTATGAAGCACTGCACGAAATCGGCCGCTTCACATTTGCGGCAACTTTCGGGAACGTGCACGGTCACTACAAACCTGGGGCTGTGAAGCTACGTCCGAAAATCCTCAAACAGGGACAGGCTGCCGTAACCGATAAGTACGGCTCAGAAGCAAAGATGGACCTTGTCTTCCATGGAGGCAGTGGAAGCTTACTTGAAGAGATCCGTGAAACACTGGCTTACGGAGTCGTCAAAATGAACGTTGATACCGACACCCAATACGCGTTCACGCGACCGATTGTGGACCACGTCATGACAAACTATGAGGGCGTGCTCAAGGTAGATGGAGAAATCGGTAACAAGAAGATCTATGATCCACGATCGTACCTGAAGAAAGCCGAAGAAGGAATGTCAGAAAGAGTATCGATCGCATGTAGCGACCTTCTCAGTGAAGGCAAGACACTCTTTGGCCAGGTGTAATAAGAATCTCTCTAATACACCCTGATGGCCTCCCCTGAAGAGCTAACTCTATTCAGGAAATAGTCGCCTCCAATCGATATTCCGTTGTGATATCTATCGCAGGTGCCAGCGTCTTATAAACCGGGCATCTATCAGCATGCATCTCATGCACACGTTGGACAGTATCCCCGTGCTCCTCTTCTGCCTCTAGCTGATATGTGACGTGAATCCGCCGAATGACAAGTATCCCATCCTCTGTCTCAACTTCTCCTCTAACCTGAGCGGTTAGTGTGCCGTCACTAGCCTTGATCCCGCGCGCTTCCAGCGCGCCTCCAAAGGTTCCTAATAGTCAACCGCCAGTTGAGGCAATCACATAGTCCAGCGTGGTGGTGATTTCACGTTCGGGCTCCACACCGTAGTGCTCTTGGATTGCACCGTGAACACCAAACTCGACTGGCCCTTCATGAGCTGGAAGCCAGGCATGGCGGTGTGGGCCTTTGATACGCACAATCTCAATAGCAGAGGTATATACAACGTCAGACATGGGTGTACTCCCTTAAGGTCGAGCGCATCGTACAGCTCTGTCAGGTACCCAGGCAACAGCAGGCACAAAACCCTATTTCAGAGCCTAAGGCTTATTCGCAAATGACCCGGGCCTATTTGCAGAGCAATATATTCGGTTTATCTTCGGTTTCTGTGCTTCGGAATCAAATGAGCTGAGCCCACAAACGTGGGGACAAAGTAATTTAAAGCACTCGGTGATGTGCCGGGTGGGTATGTGCGGAAATCAAGGACCCGGTGATGAACCCTTACATCGAGCTGCACTGTCATTCTGGTTTTTCTTTCTTGGATGGTGCATCCCACCCAGAGGAGTTGGTCATGCGTGCCATTGAGCTTGGCTACCCAGCCTTGGCTCTGACTGACCATAATGGCCTTTATGGTTCAATGGAGTTTGCACAGGCAGCACGCCTATCCGGTCTCCAACCGATCACTGGTGCCGAGGTCACCCTCCGTGAGTGCTTTCCGAATGTGAAGGAGCCCAAAGATGGCCACCATGTCACTCTCCTAGCCGAATCCCCTTCTGGTTACTCCAACCTGTGTCGGCTTCTGACCGAAGCACACATGGGCTCGGAACGAGGTGACGCTCGGCTTCCACTATCCTCTCTACTGGAGCTTTCCGAAGGATTAATCCTACTCACTGGATGTCGAAAAAGCCCAATTGCATCAGCACTCGAATCTTCAGTAGCTGAAGCAGAAACGTTGACAAAGCAATTCGTGCAATCCTTTGGTCCTGGAAATGTCTTTGCTGAATTGCAAGACAACTGTGTCAAGGGAGATGCGTCCCGTAACAAAGCACTTGCCCGCCTCGCGGGCCGTCTGGGGCTCGGAGTTGTCGCCACAGGAAACGTCCACTATCACAGGCCAGAACGGCATCAACTCCAAGATATACTGGTCTCGATCAAGAACAGGACTACACTCGAAGGCGCCCACAGAGCGCGCCGGGCAAATCGCCTCTTCCATCTTCCGGAACCCTGGGAGATGCAGCACCGTTTTGAAAATCGTCCAGAAGCGCTTACGAACACGCTTCTGATCGCCGAACGTTGTGCCGCCTTTGACCTGACCGAAGACCTTGGGTACGAGTTTCCCAACTTTGAAGGATCAGATCAGAGCGATGCTCTTAAAACACTCGCTGCAATTTGTAAGTCCAAGATCTCCACGCTGTATAAACCTGGAGGCACTGAACTAAAAGAGGCTGAGGAACGCCTGCATACCGAACTCGCCCTCGTAGATCTGCACGGACTCGCAGGATTTTTTCTCGTCTACCGTGATATCATGTTACTGGCTAATGAGGTTGCACGGGAAGTTCGTGGAGATACCCCTCGAGTCCGATCTGGCTTACCCCCAGGCCGAGGCCGAGGCTCTTCAGTATCGTCAATTATCTGCTATTTGATCGGACTCTCTCACATCGACCCGGTAAAGAACAACCTCTTCCTAGGCCGCTTCCTTAACGAGGCACTCCAAAACGTCCCTGATATTGACCTAGATTTTCCAAGAGACATCCGAGAGAAACTGATTCTTCGTGTCTACGAAAAGTACGGATATAACCATACGGGGCTCGTTTGTACTTTTCCGACATACCGGCTTCGTTCGGCAGTCCGCGAAGTTGGGAAAGCACTCGATCTCCCTATTGGTGAACTCGAAAAGCTATCCAAGCTTGCTGAGCACCGCTCAGCCTCCATGCTTGCTGAGGAGATCGGAGCTCTGCCTGAGTTTAAAGCACGCGCAGATGCTCATCTCTGGAGACTGCTTGGTGAACTCGCTGAAAACATCTCTGGACTTCCACGCCATATTTCTCAGCATGTGGGTGGGATGATCATCTCAAGCCGTCCGCTCATCGAGATTGTCCCTCTTCAGCCCGCTGCCTGGGAAGGCCGGGTCCTCTGCCAGTGGGATAAGGATTCGTGTGAAGACGCAGGCTTCATCAAAATCGACTTCCTCGCGCTCGGCATGCTCTCGCTGGTTGAGGACAGCATTAATTTGATCGCTCAACGTCACGACACAGCCCCTGACCTATCACGTATCGATTTCGAAGAAAAAGCGATCTATGATCGCATCTGCTCAGGTGACACTGTCGGCCTGTTCCAGGTTGAGAGTCGTGCCCAAATCCAGATGCTTCGACGTACTCGTCCAAGAAACCTCGCTGAACTTGCTATTCAGGTAGCAATCGTACGACCCGGACCTATCGTGGGTGGTGCGGTAAACCCGTATGTGAAGAGGCGCGAGATAATTCGGGAAAATCCCAACTATGAGATCCCCTACCCCCATCCTCTCTTGGAAGAAGCACTCAGTGAAACACTCGGTGTGGTAATCTTCCAAGACCAGGTTCTCAAAATTTGTCAGGCACTTGCAAATTTTTCGGATGGTCAAGCAGAGGAACTGAGACGTGCGATGAGCCGGAAACGCTCCAAAGAAGCTCTCATGGCCCACTGGGAAAACTTCCGGAAAGGCGCATTAACCAATGGAGTTGGTGAGGCAACAGCACGTGAAGTATTCGCACAAGTGACAGCTTTCTCCGAATTCGGATTCCCAAAATCCCATGCTACTGCCTTCGGCCTGCTAGCGTACCAATCGGCATGGCTACGCCATCACTACCCGACCGAATTCTATGTTGCACTCTTCAATAACCAGCCGATGGGCTTCTATTCACTCGATGCCCTCGGCCGGGATGCACGCCGCAATGGGATTCAAACACTGCCCCCGCACATAAACAAAAGCGATGTAGTGTGTACTGTCGAGAGAACTGACTTGCGTATAGGACTTGGATTTGTGCGAAACTGGGGAGCTGAAATCGCCGAGCATATCGTCAAGGAACGGAGGTGTAACGGCCCTTACATTTCTCTCACTGATTTCTTACGCAGAACACCGTCCGGGCTCCAGCGGCCCGCGATCGAAAACCTTATCTGGGTGGGTGGCTTTAAGGAGTTTGGTCTCACCCGGCGTGAACTCCTCTGGCAGGCAGGGCTATGGCTTGGACCCGACACGAACAACAACTGTAACCGCAGTCGTGACAATCACACACAGACCGAGCTCGCCTTAGGCAATCCGTATGAGAACATCTCTTTTCCAGACATTGGACAAACTGAACAAATGATCGCTGAGTACCAAATGCTCCACTTCTCAACAGAACTCCACCCGCTATCGCTGCTCAAAAATGTCCTACCGAAAGACACCCTAACCTCTGACCGGCTTCCACTTCTCAGACAAGGGAGCACGGTGCGTGTTGCAGGGCTTGTCACAACACGTCAACGACCAGGTACTGCTAAGGGGTACGTCTTCGTATTGATGGAAGATGAATACGGGCCAATCAATGTCATCGTGAGGCCTGATGTCTATAAACGAGACCGAAACGCCGTTCGCATGGAAACGTTTCTGGCGGTAAGTGGCCGACTACAAAAAGATGGCACTACGATTAATGTGATCGCCAACGATATCCGAGCACTCCGTGTCCCCGGCGCACCTATACACCAGCAGGAACTGCAGAAAATATCTTCGCCCGACAACATGGAATACCCAACTAAACTGAAACGAACCAGCACGGGTCCTTTCCGATATCTTACAGCTCTACGGCAGAGCCCTCCGGGCATCAAGAGTTTTACTTAAGCCGCAACTCTTAAAACAGCATATCTATCATGTAATCGATGCTAGGGAAGCTAGCCCCGCGGCCAAAAATTATTGGTACGGTCTGCGTCGGGCGTGTATCCATCAGGGTCCACCTCAACTCGTACCACAGACCCAGCTTCGCGCGGAATTGCGATCTCATACTGAGTATTACCCGAAAGCCAGTGCTCCACAGGAATAAATTCTTCTAATTCTTCACCACCTGATGTCCTTATACGCACTGAAGCTGGGAATAGAGCAAACCCTCGGTCCTCAATAACAACAGTTCCCCCTCCTCCTGTACGTGGCTGGACCAACCCAACCGCGTGATCCAGTTTCCACGTATCGAAGTAGAACGACGTCCAAAACCAATCGAGATCCTGTTCTGCAAAGCGTTCGAATGTGGAGAAAAAGTCCCAGGGGGTAGGGTGTTTAAATGCCCACTCCGAAATAAAAGCTCGGTATGCAGCTTCCCACGTATCCTCACCCATCAACTCTCTTAATGCCACCATTAGTGTAGCTGGCTTAGGGTATGAAGCAGTTCCGTAACCTGGACCCGGCTCATACCAGTCACCATGTCTCATCATGCTTTGCTCTAGCCCCTCTTGAGCTGCATACAAGTAGCCTCTGGCTTCTACCCGATGATGGTCGACACCAGGCCAGAATTCTATGAGGCTTTCGTTCGCTAGGAAGGTGGTCGCGCCCTCATCCATCCACGCGTGTCGTTTTTCATTTGACCCAACGACCATCGGAATCCACATATGAGCGAGCTCATGTGACGTGACGCTGAACAGAGCTTGTGCTCCCCCGCCCTCGTAAGGACCAATAAGCGTCAGCATCGGAAATTCCATCCCACCGTTGATGATGTCTGCACCCTCAACTGATGTCATATGCGGCCAAGGATAGCTGTAACCCGTGTAGGCCGAATGATGCTCAATCGATTGTTTTGCGTATTGCCACTGCTGCGTCCACAGCGGGGCCCTATTCGGACGCCAAAAGGAGTGGATTAGCACACGGTCATCCTCACCATCCTCATCCCGGTCAGGAACCAGTGCTGAAGTTGCATCCCAGCGCTGTATATTAGATGTCGTCCATGTGAAATCTCGGACACTATCGGCCGTAAACCGGTAGGTCAGCATTCCATCCTCGGGATACGCCGTGACCGTCTCCGCATCTCTTTCAGCCTGTCCTGCAATCATCACTAGTTCGTCTGAGACGGCAGCTTCCTCAAGACGGTCAAGCGTCAAAGCCGAGAAGACCTCTTCAGAGTTCTCTAGTGAACCGGTAGCCATCACCGTCCAGCCAGCGGGTACCGTCAGGGCAACCGTATAATCTGCGAATCCGTCATAGAATTCTGCATTCCCTAGATAGGGCTCCGCATCCCAAAGTCTGAGGTCGTCAAAAACAGCCATCTTCGGGAACCAGTACGCGACAAAATACATCTCATGATCTGAGTGGCCCATTCGGCCTGATCCGTTCTGAGGAAGAGTTACCTCCCAGCCAATCTCAAGTTCGAGTGTGTCTCCTTCCTCAACTGGTAGGCTCGGCCGGAGTTCAAGCAGCGTCCCATCGACTCTATAGCTGGGACCTGCTTCTAAATCCCCCTCATTCAACTCTTCTCCATCCGCAAATACGCTAGTCAGAGTTACACCACCGGTGACTTCCTCAGAATTCGAGCGAGGTGAACCCTCCTTATGAAGGTTCTGCAACAAATACAAGAAAACGCTGGGCAACGTCGCAGGCGCATTGTTTGCATAAAGAATCCGAGCTGTACCCTCTAGATGCCCTGTCTCCGGGTCTAGTGACGCATCTAGATCATATGAGGCCGATTGCTTCCAGTATGAATGGCCCGGGCTTCCATCCTCGCTTCTCCAACCCCGAGTGAGTGCTCTCTCGTAGAATTGCGGAAGAACTACTGGTGCAGGAATTGGCCTTAATGAAGAATTATCCTGCTGTACTATCATAGCAGCTGCGGAAGGTATCGCGGTGAGTATCACCAACGTACTAACCCCTAGGACACGAGCACCGAACGCGAGTACCTGGCCCATCAAATCACGTGCCTCCATCTGGTTAACGTCAGTCTCCATTTAAGGATTTCGCTTTAAATAGAAAGCTACACCTTTCCAATCTCTCGACGCGGAGAACATTTCAAAGTAGCGGACTGCCTTCTCTGGACCCATGTATTTCCCCAGTTCTTCACACACCTCGTTTCCAAATCGCTGCGCGTCTTCCTCGTCACCATTTGCGAGACCTATTCGCACTCTAGCTTCAAGATCATTAAGGCGATCCTGCAGTTCGGTGCAGCGTTTATCAACGTCTCCATAAATACCAAAGTGAGTCACCGCAAATCTTTCTGAGCCTAATTGACGGATTTGTGAAAGTGTGTCAGTCCAGGCGCGCAGATCGACTGAAGGTGGTGGTGTCGGAGGATGAGTTGGACCACCTGACAGAACAATCCCCATCGAGTCCCCTGAAAAAAATGTACCATCCCGCTCATCTAGATAAGCAACATGGTGGTCGATGTGACCAGGGGTCGGCAAAGGACGGAGTGCCCTCCAGGGACCATCCTGGCCCGGATACCAAATTCTTATTCGCTCACTCGCGACAGGTCTCATCTCCCCCCATAGGCGATCATGTGCATCTCCGAACGTTCTCCGAGTGCTGGCTACCAAACGCTCGGGGTTGACCAAATGCGGTGCTCCATCTTCATGGACATGCACTGTCGCATGCGGAAAGATTTTGCAGAGATCTCCGGTAGCCCCAGCGTGATCCAGATGAATATGGGTCAGTAGTACATGCCGAAGATCTTTACTACCAATCCCATGACCGGCGAGTTCTGATGTGAGCCTTTCAAGTGTGGTCGTCGGACCTGGATCAACGATGGCAGGCTCTTTTCCATCGATCAGATAGCACGCAATCGCACCCTCAAGCCCTAAATGGAGGAGGTCTATACAGACCGGCGTACTCACTGCCTTTTGCTCACCCGCGCTCCCCGATGGGTATGTAGTCACGAACATCTGACCCTACATAGATCTGACGTGGTCGAGCAATCCGTTGTTCCGGGTCTCTGAGAAGCTCCTCCCACTGAGCTAGCCATCCAACAGCTCTTGGGATCGCGAAGAGGACCGGGAACATTTCCACGGGGAAACCCATTGCTTGGTAGATCATACCAGAGTAGAAATCGACGTTTGGATACAGATTTCGCGTGACGAAATAATCCTCATTTAGCGCGATTCTTTCTAGCTCTAATGCTATGTCTAACAGTGGGTTACGCCCTGTTACCTCAAAAACCTCATCAGCTGTACGTTTGATGATGCTAGCACGAGGGTCGTACGCCTTATAAACCCGGTGACCGAAGCCCATAAGCCGTTCTTTTTTCGTCTTTACGCCCTCAATGAAACCGGGGACATTGTCCAGCGTACCTATACGCTCGAGCATCCTGAGTACGGCTTCGTTAGCACCACCGTGCATAGGGCCATAGAGGGCTGCCATCGCCCCCGCAAGCGCCGAGTATGGGTCTGTGCCGGAGGAGCCAATGGCACGCATCGTTGTGGTTGAACAGTTTTGTTCATGATCCGCATGAAGGATGAATAAAACGTCGAGGGCTCGCTCCAGTACGGGATTCGGCTTCTCATAGTCTTTGGCTTCAATACGAAACAGCATGTTCAGGAAGTTCGACGTGTACGAGAGTTCATTTTCAGGATACACGTAAGGAAGCCCGCGAAGACGTCGATAAGCATATGCAGCCATCGTCGGCATCTTTGCTACCAGCCGCACGACTTGCTGCCAGCGTACCTCAGGATCTCTAACATCTTTTGCTTCCGGATAGAACGTGGAAAGCGCACTGACAGCACTAACCATCATCCCCATTGTGTGGGCATCGTAACGAAAACCCTCTAGCAAATCCTTGAGGTTCTCATGCACGTACGTGTGAGTCGTAACGTCAGACACGAACTCTGCGAGCTCAGTTTCAGTTGGCAACTCCCCCTTAAGTAGCAGGTATGAGACTTCCAAATGGGAACTCTGCTCCGCAAGCTGTTCGATCGGATACCCACGGTAACGGAGGATCCCCTCACCCCCATCGATATACGTCACTGTGCTATAGGTTGATGCGGTATTAGTGAACGCGGGATCGTAGGCCATCATCCCGAAGTCGCTTTCCTCAACCTTGATCTTTCTAAGATCCATAGCCCGAATAACATCACCATTCAGGATATCGACCTCGTAGTCTCGCCCTGTCCGGTTATCGCGGATCGAAAGAGTGTTCTTCGGCTCGGTTACATTATCGCCCATCGTTTCTCCAGCGAAGCTGCCGCCTTTAGTTACATCTCTCTGTCAGGGTCAAGCAGCTCAGTTGCCTCCAATAGCCCTTTATTATATAGACGCGTAGAGGACCTCCCAAGGGGACAAGGGACAACACGAGCCAACTGTCAGGGATTATACCCTGCCAACGTGTCCTCCAGCCAACACCGTTTTCGACCTTCGATTTTACGGGAGCGCCTCGCTGACTTATATACAAGGGGTCGCGTTTAAGCTGTAGTTCAGCGATTTGTTGTGAAACATCAACGAGAGGTCACCATATGAGTCAGAAAACTCTGTTGTTGGTATCGGTAGTTGTTGCTGCAGTAGCAACGCTTCTTCCGGATATGTTTGCGTATTACGGACTCGTGCTAGTGCTACTCGGTCTCGTCATGGGAATCGCAAATCCAATTGAAGACGTGGCCACTCGGGTAGCGATGTACGTACTGGCTGCGTTTCTACCAGCGATCGCAGATGCGGGTGGGGACCGCGCAATGGGCACGCCAAATGACGGAGTGTTGATGGACATTCCATATGTTGGCGAGTTTGTGGTTGGTTTTCTAGGCAACCTCGCTACGGTCATCGCCGGTGTCGCAATCATGAGTTTCTTACTTGTTCTCTGGACGGGTCTCATGGCAGCTGGAGACGACTCCGATGGTGGAACCGCTGAGCCAGAAGCCGCTGAGCCAGA
>DLRL01000110.1 GCA_002501085.1 Gemmatimonadales bacterium UBA7889 | reverse complement strand
AAGCCTCCACTCTACACGTGGGCCGCTCACTCCTCCATCAACTGCGTCGGGTGTGTCCTCACCGCTGCCACATGCACCGAGTGTCGCCAGTCCTGCACCCGCACCAGCCTTCTTAAGGAAGTCCCGTCTCTTGATTGTCATCTCACCTCGATCTTGTGTACGGCCACCCTCAGGTATTGGAGGGCAATGAAGTAACCGGTGACTCGGCTGCCGGCAATCTAGCGCTGAAGGCTCGTTGACCGGATCTTCAAGCACATGATGCCCATCAAGAGTCCCGCTTCGAGGTAGATATGCTAAGTATCCGTTGGCGTACTGTTCTATTCGCTTTTGTTGCCACCCTTGCTATCGCACCGTCCACAATCTCGACTCAGCAGGTCGAGTCGATCCGGTCTCAAGCAGGAATGGTGTCCTCTCAGCAATGGATCGCGAGTCAGGTTGGCGCAGATGTCCTGTCCTCAGGAGGCAATGCAGTTGATGCCGCAATCGCTACTGGCTTTGCTCTTGCGGTCACGCACCCGACAGCCGGAAACATCGGTGGTGGTGGTTTCATGGTCATCCGGTTTCCTAACGGACAGTCCACAGCCATTGATTTTAGGGAAAAAGCGCCACTTGCTTCGCACCCTGAAATGTGGCTCAATGAAAGTGGACAATACTCTTCTGAGGTTCATCACAGGTCATACAAAGCCGTGGGGGTTCCGGGAACCGTGGCTGGCTTTGACAAGGCCAATAGACTTTATGGTGTAGCCGCTTGGGCAGATTTGGTTCAACCTGCAATTGACCTAGCTGGGGAAGGATTTGAATTGAGTGAGTCTCTAGCAGGTTCGATTACACGTTTCGCGAGCAGGAGCCCTTACGAAGCTACTGTTAGTGCTTTTACCAAAGGTGGTGCACCCTACCAAGTAGGTGAGAGCTGGAGTCAGCCTGATCTGGCAAGATCTCTTGAGCGCATTCGGGATGATCGCCGAGATGGATTTTATCAGGGCGAGACTGCAAGCCTCATAGCGGCTGAGATGCGTCGTGGGGGAGGGCTGATCACCTTAGAAGACTTGTCTCGGTACCAAGCAAGAGAGCGCGCTACGATCCAAGGCACATACCGCGGTTACGACGTTATCTCAATGCCGCCACCGAGTTCAGGTGGAGTCGCCATTGTGACCATGCTCAACATTCTGGAAGCGTATGATCTTCTAGGCATGGGCCATAATAGTGCTGAGTATATTCACCATCTCGCAGAAGCTATGCGCAGGGCTTATCGGGATCGCGCTCAATTTCTTGCCGATGCTGATTTTAGCGATGTCCCTGTGCAGCGATTGACGAGCAAAGAGCATGCGACTTGGTTGCGTAGAAATATTGATTCTGAACGTGCATCGGTCTCCCATTCGACGGATGTAGAGATGCCTCCTGAGAGTCCTGAGACAACGCACTACTCTGTAGTTGATGCGGACGGCATGGCAGTTTCGGTCACATATACCCTAGAATCTGGCTATGGATCTGGAATTGTGGTCCCAGGGGCCGGCTTTCTGCTGAACAATGAGATGGGTGATTTTAACGCCGGCCCTGGGCTGACGAATGAAAGCGGGCTGATCGGTACGGCTGCGAATCTTGCCCGACCACAGCAGCGTATGCTGTCTTCAATGTCTCCTAGCATAGTGGCTAAGGATGGAGCACTGATTGCAGTCATTGGAACACCAGGAGGGCGCACTATCATCAATACTACACTGCAACTCATTTTGAATATGGTGGATTTTGGAATGAGCATTACGGACGCCGTAGCTGCTCCACGAATTCACCATCAGTGGTTACCCGATCGAATACGAGTAGAATCCAATGGTATTTCGGCCCAAGTACAGTCTCAGTTAGAGCAGATGGGCCATATTGTTCAAGTAGGGGGTAGACAGGGATCTGCTAATTCAATTGGTGTTGACTTGACTACCGGTGAACGAATCGGTGCTCCAGATCCAAGGAGCCCGGATTCAGGTGCACGGGGTCACTGATTCCAAGGGTTGTGGGGGGCGCAGACAAGATGTTTCAAGATGCGAGTAGGCCTGCAGTCGGAGAGATGATGAGGAAAATGATGCTCAAATCGGTGATATTAATCCTTTCGGGGCTGCTTCTTGTAACCCCTGTACAGGCTCAGTCAACCGGCCCTTCGCACGCGGGCTTTGATCCGAATGCACCTCTTGGAGGCCACTACCATGAGGGCGAATTAGGGGACAAACTTCTCGGTCTTGAATCTGATCTCAAGTGCAACTGCGGCTGTGGCTTAGACCTACATTCATGCCAGTTCCAGATGCAGTGTGGCGTATCGCCTGTTTGGTCCAAACGCATCCGCGATGCGCTTGAGAGTGGAGAGACAGTCGAGGCGGTTGAGGCAGGCTTCGTAGCTGATTTCGGGACAACAGTTCTACTAGCACCACCAGCTGCGGGGTTCAACTTGGTCGGCTACCTTCTGCCTGTATTCGCGATTTTGGGGGCGGGAATGTTGCTAGGGTTGCTCGCTAGAGGTGGGACTGTGTCTGGTGCATATGTTCCGGTTACCGAACCTAGCGATGAGGATGTGGCGCGTCTCCGTGAAGAACTGCGGAAGCTAGATGAGGCAGAAAGTCCGGACTGGTAGAAGGACTTGCTGTGGCACCCCTTCAGTCGTTCACATATGTAAGCCAACCATGAGGGTCATCGTTAGCCCCTTTCACAGTTTCCCAGAAGTGAGCTTGTAAGTCTAAGGAGACCGGGCCAGCCTTTCCCTCACCAATGAAGATCCCATCCACACTTCGGATGGGGGTGACTTCAGTAGCAGTGCCTGTGAAGAATAGCTCGTCAGCAGTATAGAGGCTCTCACGAGGAATGTGCTGTTCTCTCACGTCATACCCGAGGTCTCGTGCCATGGTGATTACGGCGTCACGAGTAATCCCTGCGAGAGAAGTCCCATCCAAGAACGGACTAATTACGACACCGTCGCGGACCAAAAAGATGTTCATCCCACTTCCCTCGCTCACCAATCCATCAGGCCCAAGAGCGATCGCATCTCCGTACCCGTTCTCAATAGCTTCCATCTTCATGAGCTGAGCACTCAGGTAATGGCCGCCAGCTTTGGCTCGTGATGGATACGTGTTAGGAAGCGCCCGCTGCCAGGAAGAGACGCACACGTCTACACCATTCTTTAATGCTTCTTCACCGAGATAGGTACCCCATGGCCATGCTGCGATAAATGTTTCTACGGGGCTCCCAAATGGGTTGATTCCCGGGGATCCATAACCACGCAGTACCATCGGCCTAATGTAGCCGTTTGTGAGTTCGTTCTTTCTCACGGTTTCTAGACATGCGGCCTTGATCACCTCTACTGGATGCTCTGGTGACATCCGGTAAATCTTTGCCGAGTCCATCAAACGCCTTATGTGGGCGTCGAGTCTGAAAAGTGCTGGTCCATTATCGGTTTCATAAGCTCGGATTCCTTCAAACACCGAAGTGCCAAACTGAACGGCTGTTGAAAGGAGATGCAGGTTAGCATCTTTCCAATGGACAAACTCACCATCTCTCCAGATCCATTCAGCTTCTTGGAATCCAACAGCACCCATCAGACGAGCCCCTTTATCCAGCCGCCATCGACGGCGATTGATTGTCCAGTAACGTAAGATGCTTGCCCGGAACACAAGAAGGCCACAACCGCAGCCAGTTCATTCGGATCCGCAAGGCGACCCATGGGAATCTCGCGTTCCCAGCTTTGGTAAGCGCCTTCCAAACTAACACCATCACGCTCTGCTACGACTTCTGCTAGATGAATCAGTCTCTCTGTTCGGGTATATCCCGGGAGGACATTGTTTACTGTCACATTAAATGGGGCGACTTCGTTTGAGATAGTCTTTGCAAAGCCTGTAACTCCTGCCCGAATCGCATTTGATAGGATCAGCCCATCGACTGGTTGTTTAACCGAGATGGATGTCACGTTCACGATCCGACCCCACTTGCTCTCTCTCATGCCCGGCAAAACTGCACGGACCAGATTCACGACGCTCTCGAAGTTCTGAGCAATTGCGTGTTTCCAGACTTCGGGTGAGTGCGATTCGAATGGACCGGCTGGGGGTCCCCCAGTATTGGTGACCAATACATCTATCTTCCCAAAAGCTTCTTCAGTTTGAGCTACGAGTGAATTAACTCCTTCGGGATCCGTGAGATCGGCTGCGATACTAACAACGTTTGCCCCTGTAGCTTCTACGATTTCAGCCCGAACATCAGAGAGCTTGTCGGCTGAGCGGGAGTTGATAACTAGGCGTACTCCCTCCATTGCGAGTGCATGAGCAATCGCTCTTCCTAGGCCCTGGCTAGAGCCACATACAAGTGCCGTTTTTCCTTTAATTCCTAAGTCCATATCACTTTCGATCGAAATAAGTATCGGTGCCGTCTAGCCAATCCTGGCGGGGCGGGGAAAAGACGTCTACATCAAATGTGTCTTCGAGGGCCTCGGCTTTATGAGGAACATTCGATGGTATATATAGAGTCTCGCCTGCCGAGACGACCATCTCTTGGAAATCATCAGAGCCTTCTTCCCCAATCCAGAAACGCAGGGCCCCCTCAATGATCCATGTGAGTTGCTCATTCTCATGGGAGTGCATGGGCACGATTGCACCCTTATCTAGATGCACGTGAGCGAGCATCATGCGCTCTCCCGAGAATAGGCGGCGCTTGATGGTGTCTGTTACAGTTTCCAGAGGGATATCGTCCCATGGTGTGGGACGCAGTGGAGTGTCGCTCATTGTTTACTCCTGGTTTGCTTGGAGAACCGGCCAATCGGAACTCCAAGGTGTCCAATGTCAATGGTCAGCATAAGCTTTCTGTTGTTATTGATGGATCCCCCAATTTACGGAAGGGTAAACGAGCCCACTTTTATGGAGTGGATAACATGGATGATGGAAGCCCTAAAACTGATGCGGATTGGAGAGAACTCCTTAGCAGTGAGGAATACAGAGTTCTCCGCGAGCAGGGTACCGAAGCGGCTTTTTCAGGAAAGTACTGGGATGAAAAGCGGCCTGGAATCTATCGATGTAGAGGCTGTGGATCTCTTTTGTTCACAGCTTCTGCGAAGTATGATTCGGGTACAGGTTGGCCCTCTTTTTATGAAACAGTCAACAACGACGCGGTCAAAACTGAGGCGGATAAGTCACTCTTTATGGCCAGAACCGAAGTACATTGTTCGCGGTGTAGTGGACACCTCGGCCATCTCTTTCCTGATGGTCCGCAACCGACTGGTCTGCGCTATTGTGTGAACTCGTGTTCACTTGAACTAGATCAAACAGAGGCCTCGCGGGACTCGTTGTCGAGAGATGAACCCAATAGTTCTTCTGGCGAAGTAAGTGATGGCTAAGGCAATACAGCCACGCCAAGAGTAAAACTCCCTACTTCAGTTCGCCAAAGCATCTCTCCAGTGCCCACATCGATTGCTACTACTCCACCGAGTGTCCGTGTGTCTCCCTCGTACGTCACGTACACTACGGTTGGGTCCTGACCAAATGCGACGCCATGTGGGTGCGGCCCAGGTAGCTCGATTTCAGTAGACCTGGCGCCGTCCGAAGTGATAATCGTTACGGAGCCAGAACCTCTGTTTGCGACAACTACAGGTGATCCGCCAGGAGCGACTGCTAACTGAGCTGGTTGGGTACCGGTGATTACTTGAGAGCTTTCATGAATGTCCTCATTGATCTCCAGCTTCAGGAGTTTACTCCCATTAGCCAACGCCACTAGAAGGTTTTCCCCTTCGGCCATCCAGGCTGCATTTAAGGGCCTGTCTCCCGACTCTCCGATCTTAGAGCGGTTAATTTCAACAAATCCGTCAGTTTTTATGATCACCAACTCATCACTGAGAGGACAAATCACTGCTACACGATCTCCGCTTGGTGAGAAGACCGCATCATGAGGTGCTGGGCATAGCTTGGGGTTTGCCAGGACGGTCAGGTCATCAGTCCGTACGAAGGCCACGCGACTTTCCACTCCCCCTCCGCTTAGCCAATAGTCAGGAATAGCTGCAAGTGACCCATCAGGACTCAATCGGACGCGGGAGGCTCCATTGGCCGGTAGGGTTAATCTCCCGACCAAACGCAGTCCGTCTGATTCATATTTCCAAAAAGACGGTTCTCCATGTGACAGGGTAGCATAGAAATGGGAGCCATCTGGCGAGACGGTGACAGAGTGAGGCTCGTCGCGCTCACCAGGACGACGGTCGAGTGACAAAGAATCAGTCACTTGGCCGGTGCGAGCATCGAGTACGAAGATTTGGTCAGTGAAGCCTGAAGTGACAAGAAGACGTTCACCAGGAACAGGTGAGCATGCGGTGGCCAGAATCACCACTCCCACAAATACTCGGGATGTCACCCTAACCAGGTACTGGATCACCTTGGCGGCTCGAATCCTACAAGTCCTTGGTTCATATCCGAGACCCAGACAAGACCTCCGTGAATCTGTGGTGCCCAGGTGCAGGTATCTCCGCTTCCTCGGTTACAAGTAGTACCAGATCCGCCATTATAGATGAACCCGGCTATCTCACGACCCTGATGATCTAGTTCTCCCAGCAGATCACCAGTGACATCTAGTGCTCGAATTCCGTTTCCGTACCAAGCCAGATAGAGTGTCCCGCTGCCCTCATCAAGCCAGAAGTTATGCGGTGTCTGACCGGGCACTCTAAATGTTGCCACCTCTCGGGGTTCTAGAAGATTCCGTAGATCTACAACGTGCATAATCCCTGGCGAGTCAAAATCTTCCTCACCAACGAAGACATAGCCTGATTCTGGCCAGTACCATGCGTTATGTGTCTGCCCACCGAGTTCTGAGAGCCTAGATACTTCAACGGGGTTTTCGGGTGATCCGTCCGAAATGCCGTTCCCAACGTCTAGGATTACCAGCCCAGCATTCCAATGTGAGAGAAACGCCAAGCCATCCCGTACGTAGACGTCATGAAGGAAGCTCTCTCCAGCCCAGAAACGAGCCACAACACTCGGATTATCAGGGTCAGAAATGTCGAGTATCCGGAGTCCGTTTCCTACGCCGTCCACGACGAGATACGCATAATCTCCTTCGATCCAGACGTTATGGACACCCGACTCCAATTCACTTGTGAACCGACTTACAACCGTGGGCTCGAGTGGGTTGTCGAGGTTTAGGATCGTGATTCCGTTCTGGGCATCATCCGAGCCTTCATGGGTGATAATTGCCAACTCCCCGTCTGCCCTGACCTTGATATCGTTCACTACTCTCGCATCAATCTCAATCGAGAAACTCTTCTCTATAGCGTGAAGAGTTGTTCCAGAGGTTGAGATATCCCAAATGTTGAGGGTGTTACCGAAACTCGACTGTGTTCCAGTTTGTCGTGTGCCCCACGTACCACTGTACAGGACGTCCCCATGAAGCCAAAGGTCCGAGGTATAGCGCTCGACCTCGCGGCCAGTACGGGCCACAATGAATGAACCGTCAATGTTTCGATGCAGGATATCGAGTGCCAATGTGTCCGAGATGGTGCCAGCCTGTGCAATTACAGACATTGGTCCAGTCTTATAGCCGACAAATCGTCCATTTTTCGTAATGTATCCGGCTTGCGATGGCTGGACTGACCAGTATACAGGGACTCCCTGGAGTAAGGTGCCCGCCGTATCGCGAGCTTCTAGTGGTAAGTTGATTACGTCCCCAGCCCTAGGGTCAAAGGAAGGGGCTATGATCGTTACGCTTGTGACGGCCACTTCCAATTCGCTAAGAACCATGAATCGGACGGCAAGCAAAGCACTTACTACTGGACCACGAGCGCGCACCCAAGTGTCGTACTCACCAGAGTTCATAGATCCATCTAGAGAAAGTTCCAAGGTGAGAAGACGCTCGTCTCCTGGATTGAGAGTAGGGACCTCGACAGGATCCAGTGACAATCGTGATCCTGGTACCATCGATCCAGCTAGGTCACGAATCTCACCTGGTATGAATTCCACCGGACCAATCGACTGCCCTCCTGTGTTACGGATCCATACCTGACCTGTTCGCTCGAGTCCAAGCTCGAGGACTGGCTGCGAGAACTCGAGATATGGCGGAAGTTCAGGCTCAGAAACCCCACAAGAAGAAGCCAAGATCCCTAATGTTGCCGTAGCAAGCAGGCTTGGTTGGACCCGTATGATCAACCCAGGTCTCCTCTTCAATGAGACGATGATTACCTTATCAAACTACACCTATCAAGGAGGTCTCCAACATCTTGAGACGGTGTCTGATATGAGTTGGGCCGAATTGTTGGCCCGAAGATTGCGGTGGTATAGCTAGGTAGGATAACGTTCGCACAACGGACCTATGAGATCATGTTTCGGCTTAAATTAATGGTTTTACTGATTCTCACCCTCATAGGGTGTGGAGAACCGGTCGATTTAGTTTTGCCCTCCAGTGCTGAAATTGAGGCTCATTACCTTTATGACGGTCGTCTTGGCGCTGAGGTTAAAGGCAACGTCGCAGTGGTAACTGTTGCCCAGTCTGCGCGACAACTCCGGCGTGGAGGTGCCCTGTGGGCGAAAGTCGGTCCTCACATTTTCCTTTTTAGTGAAGAAACCCAACAGCTGTTGAATGATTATCCGAGTCTGGCTGCCGTCAGAGTTATAACTATGGTCGGGGAGAGTGAGGTCGCGAACGTACTCCTGGGCAGGGATGCCTTGAGTGATATCCAGTGGCGCAGGGCACTCAATATTGCGGGCCGAGCACGTGTGAATGGTACTGGACGTGTCACACTTCTCCAGGATCTTGTCCGTTGGGGTGAAGACCACGCGGAGGAATACAACTACAATCCCAGGTACACGAATAGTAAATGAGCTGGGTCCTCTATGGGCCTGGTTATGGCACTGAGAATAACTGAGACCTGATGTCGCAAACTATTACCGTAATCCCCGGGGATGGAATTGGTCCGGAAGTTACCCAGGTCCTTACCGTTGATATGGGTGGCGGTGCGTCGACCACAGAGTACACTGATGCCCTTGCTGGGGCTTTAGCGTAGAGAGCGAAGAGGGCGCGCAGATGGGGAGCGACGGCCCAACCTGGCGTGACCGATACCCGGAAGAGGTTACGTGCGTTCGTTGCCTAGAAGTGCATGATCAGATGTACCTAGATCGCTTACTCTGGTGCGACCGTTGCAGGATTCGGGCTCGGAACCGAGCCTCTTGGTGGGGTTGGGGAGGGGGGCTCGCATTTGGCGTTGGGGTTGCGATCTATGTTTGGACTGTGATTCAACCGACAGATCTGGTGATTGGAGGTTGGTTTGGTACGATCGCTGCGGCGATTTGGATCGGGTCGAAGGTCGCTAGAGAGATCATCTATGGCGGTATGCGATTTCGGAACGCACGAGCAGTTGAAGCTACACCACCTTCCCTTGGCTCACCCTAGAGCGCTACCCCTTAACAGAGGACGAGCTAGATTTCCGCGCACCTAACACTCTCAGAACGGAATCCAGACGATGGCCCACTTCCAAGGCATCGACTTTTATGACCTAGACGACCTCTTCTCTGAAGAGGAGCGGATGGTCAGAGACACTGTGCGCGACTGGGTAGAGGATCGGCTGATGCCGGTCATCGGGGAGGCGTACCATAAGCGTCGCTTCCCGACCGAACTCATCCCTGAACTTGGGGAACTAGGCGTGTTCGGTGCTAACCTGCCAGAACAGTACGGCTGCGCTGAACTGAACAATGTGGCTTATGGAATCATCATGCAGGAACTCGAGCGTGGGGATTCCGGTGTGCGATCGTTTACTTCAGTTCAGGGTGCACTTGTGATGTACCCCATCTACGCTTTTGGTAGTGAGGAACAACGCACAGACTGGCTCCCGAAACTGGCTTCAGGTGAAGCGATTGGTTGCTTTGGACTGACTGAACCAGACTACGGTTCAAACCCTGCAGGGATGATCACTACCGCGAAACAGACATCAGATGGCTGGCTCTTGAACGGAGCCAAGATGTGGATCACGAATGGATCGATGGCTGACGTTGCAATCATCTGGGCTCAGACCGGTGACATTGGTGATGTAAAGGGTATCAGAGGTTTCGTTGTGCCAACGGACACACCAGGCTTTAGTGCAAAGGACCAGGAAGGGAAGCTGTCACTTCTAGCATCCGACACCAGTGAATTAGTCCTGCAAGATGTAGAAATACCTGATACTGCGGTCCTACCTGGTGGAAGCGAGGGTCTCAAGAATCCTCTTATGTGCCTGACGCAGGCACGGTACGGAATTTCGTGGGGAGCTGTAGGGGCAGCGATGGCTTGCTTCGATGAAGCGCTCTCTTACTCCAAGGAACGCTTGATGTTCGAAACCCCGATTGGTGGCAAGCAGATTCAGCAGGTGCGCCTCGCTGATATGCTAACCGGGATCACCCAGGGACAGCTTCTGTGCTACCGCTTAGGCCGCATGAAGGATGAAGGTACGATGACACCACAGCAGGTATCACTCGCAAAGCGCGCCAACTGTGATATGGCAGCAAACGTAGCACGTGAAGCTCGACGGCTCCTCGGTGCGAATGGAATCTTGGTCGAATACCACTCAATGCGGCATATGGCCAATCTTGAATCGGTCTATACGTATGAGGGTACCCACGACGTGCACTCCCTTATCCTAGGTCAGACTCTGACGGGTCTAAGCGCCTTCTAGGGGCGCCGGTCTACCTTGTGAGGATCTTGGTCGATGCAGATTCTTGTCCGGTTAAGGATGAGGTGTATCGGGTGGCTAAGCGTTACGAACTAGATGTTGTATTGGTCTCAGAGCGATGGCAGCGGGTGCCCAGTGAACCGTGGATCGAGTTGATTGTGGTGGAGAACGAAGGGAGACTCGATGCTGCAGACGATCGGATTGTCCAAGAGGCTAGCCCAGCTGAGATTATCGTAACTGAGGACATTCTTTTGGCAGGTCGCTGTCTAGAAATCGGGGCTAGTGTATTGAGCCCGAGAGGTCGAGTGTTCACAGAAGAGACAATCGGGGAGGCAATCGCCACTCGGACACTTATGGCAGAACTCAGGGAATCAGGTGAGATCACTGGTGGGCCTGCCCAGTTCGGAAAGCGCGACCGTTCAAAATTCCTGCAAAGGCTAGATGAAATCATCCAGAAGACACGCTTGAGGAAAGATTGACTGAATTCTGCACACGGATACCTTTCCGCTGCAGTCACTCCTGGCCACTACGCCCCGCTAGCTCAACTGGTAGAGCAACTGACTCTTAATCAGTAGGTTCGGGGTTCGAGTCCCTGGCGGGGCACTCAGATAAGTCAAAGGGAGACAGCCATAAATGACCATCCCCCTTCGATTTCATGATTGTTCTACGTGTCTGCTACTTCCACTCCCAGGCCTTGTTGGTCGCGCTTCCATCTGGAGCTACCTCATACTCGCCGACCAAGCCAATCGTATTGAGATCGGCATACTTCTCCGATGTGCTGTGAGGGTGGAGCATCGTACAGAACCGTGCTGTATCACCTTCAGCAGGCCCAGACGATCCGTGCCCGATTAAGTGAATAACATCCCCATCCTGAGTGGTCATGACTCCTTGCCCATTCCCATAGATCGACCCGTCAGGTCTCGTGAGGGTAGTGTAGGTCCACATGGTGCTTTGCGGCACTCCTCGGATCGTTCCCGTAAGCTGAAGAGATAATTCTATATTCGTGCCAGATGCATCTGTTGAAAGGACTCGGGTCCCAGTCACTTGGCCAGCTTCGTCCAAGATGAGATCGCCTAAGGCCATCTTATTCCTCCTTATGATTTGAAATTGGGGAGGGCAGTCTACTCGCACACTGCCAATGTTCGATAGAGGTGGCCCGTCCTCCGACCCCATCTCATACCAAGCTAAGGATGAGACACTTATGACAATCAGGACCTAGCTCGCCCGAGCGCACGAACTTCTGTAGCCCCCGTACGCCTTGCCGTTTCCTTCCCCTCTGCGCATGCTGGCAGCTCGCCCTTGCCCCTCTCCGTAGGACTGTTGGAGACACCATGAAGATCCCTGCTTTCTGCTCCGTTACCCCCCTAACGGCTGCCCTCGGCCTTATGCTCTTCCTGTTCAGCTTTGGTCCGGCTTCCTCCAGCACCGGCTGGCTTCTAGCGCAGGACGAGGTACCCATGCGAGGAGACAAGAAAGTCCTCACGATCGACGACTACGCGAAGTGGCGTTCGATCGGACAGACTTCCATCTCACCTGATGGCCGGTGGGTGACGTATGCCTACAGCCGGCGCGAGGTCGACGATTCTCTGTTCATCAAAGAGATCGACGGTGGTGATCCGGCGCTTGTGGTCCGCGGGAGCAACCCCGAGTTCTCGAAGGACTCTCGGTGGGTTGCTTACTATATCAACCCGCCCGAGCAGGAAGAGGGCGGTGGGCGTGGGAATGCGCGTGGCGGGAACGGTACCGACGGGCCTGCCCGCGTAGTGGAACTGCGCGACCTGGATACGGGAGAGACACGGAAGTGGGATAATGCCCAATCCTTTGCTTTCGCCGAGGCGGGGCAGGCCTTCATGGTAAAGAAGCGCTCCACTGATTCCGAAGCGGAGCACGAGGGCACAGACTTGATCGTTCGTTACCTCGACTCGGGTATGGAGGAGTTGATCGCGTATGTGGACGAGTACGGAGCTGATGGGTCCGGCGCGCGGTTGGCCTACACGGTTGATGGGCCGGACGGCGAGTCGAACGGCGTAAACCTACTCGTGCTCGACACGCGTGTCCGGACCGTGCTTGATGCGGAGCGCGAGGCGACTTACGTGCGCCTGACCTGGGGTGGGGACCCTGATGAACAGGTTGAACCTGCCCTGGATGCGTTAGCGGTGCTCAAGGGGAAGGACGACGATGAACTGACTGAGCGCGTAAACGCTGTCCTGCTTTGGCCCGCGGTTTCTGGCGGTTCAGGTCCTCTGGTGCTTGATCCGCGGCCTGAGGACAACGATGGAGCCGAAGAAGCCGACGCCGATGGGCACGGCTTGGCCAGTGACCGTGTATTGAGCGAAAAGGGCCCGCTGCGGTGGTCACCGGACGCGACTCGACTCTTTGTGCAGACTCGTCTGCAGTACCCGGCACCTTCAGCACTTTGTGAATCGAGTGAGAAGGAGGAGGGCGAAGCTGAGGAAGAAGGCGATGGTGAAGCTGACGCAGAAGATGAGGGCCCAACAATCTTGCAGATGGCCACACGTGTCTCGGACGACGGGCGTCCCCTTGGACCTGAAGAAGTTTCTGGCGGGGTCTGCCCAGAGTTCATTGCGGACGTGGATATTTGGCATGTCGGAGATGAGCGGATTCAGTCGATCCAGGAGTCACGTGCGAACGCGGACCGCAACCGAACACACACTGGTGCCATCCACATCGAAGGCGGAGGGGAGCTGCGCTTCGTTCAGCTGGCCGACGAAACGATGGAAACCATCCAGATCTCTGAAGACGGGTACTCAGCCGTAGGTGCAGATGACCGAGAGTACCGCTCAGATTGGCGTCCGAATTACCAAGACCTCTACCTCGTCGAAGTCGAGACCGGTGAGCGCACGCTGATACTCGAGCAGCAACTTCGAACGCTGGGTTTCGACCCTAGTGGTAAACACTTCCTTTATTGGAAAGACCGCGACATCTGGAGCTATGACCTAGAAGCTCAAGAGCACCGCAACCTCTCGGCGGATGCGCCGGTCAACTTCGAGGACGAGCTGTTCGATCGCTTTGGTGAGAAACCGTCGTATGGCATTGCCGGATGGACCACGGACGGGGATGCAATCGTAATGCATCGCCACGACCTATATCGTGTCTCACTGGCCAGTGACGCAACGGAGAATCTCACTCAGGGCTTCGGCCAGGAGAACGAGACTCGCTTCCGCGTGATCAACACGAATCCTGATGAGGATGAGTTCGACCTTTCGAAGCCCTTGTACCTGTCAGCCTATGGGGAATGGACGAAGAAATCGGGATTCTATCGACTAGATGGTGGAGACCTCGAAGAACTCGTGTTCGATGATGCGCGGTATGGAACCCTGACGAAGGCTGAGGACACAGACGTCGCAATCTTCACAAGGCAGGATTTCGAGACCTTTCCGGACTTATGGTTATCTGACCTAGACCATGAGTCGCGAGCGCAGATTACTAACGCGAACCCCCAGCAGGCCGAGTACAACTGGGGCCGCCGGATTCTATTCGATTACTACACATATGACGGCATAAGGAAGCAGGGCACGCTAGCCATCCCTAATGACTACCAGGAGGGTGAGCGTCGACCGATGCTGATCAACTACTACGAGCAGAATTCTCAGAATCTGCACAGCTATCCGATACCCAGGTTCCAAGGCTCACCCAACTTCGCCGGATATGTGAGTGACGGATATCTAGTGATGCAGCCTGATATCCATTTCCGGATTGGGCCATCACACCAGCACATGCTTGAGTCGATCGAGCTCGCAATCGACGCGGTGATCGAGATGGGATATGTCGATCCAGATCGGATCGCGCTCCATGGCCACTCCTACAGCGGACAGGGTTCTACCTACATCGCAACCCACTCCGACAGGTTTGCCGCGATCGTCGCGGGTGCGGCTGCCACGAACCTCGTGAGTGATTTCAACGCGCTTTGGGGTGGGCGTAACAACGCGCACAACTACTCCATATATGGCCAAGGGCGTCTTGGAACTGATCTCTATAGTGACTTCGAACTATACGTCGATCAGTCGGCGGTGCACCACGCATCTGACATGAATACGCCGCTCCTCCTGCTCCACGGCGAGGACGACGCCACTGTGCGCTGGATGCACTCGGTTGAGCTCTATAACGGGCTGCGTTGGTTCGGGAAGGATGTGATTTTGCTGTCCTACCCCGGTGAGGGGCACGGACTACGTCAGTACGAGAACCAGAAGGATTTCCAGATCCGCACACGGCAGTTCATCAATCACCACTTAAGGGGTGCACCGACCCCTGCGTGGATGGAATCAGGCCGCACCTTCATCCAAAAGGAGCGGGCCATCGAGATGATGAAGAATGACGAGAAGGGGAATGGCGGCGGTACCGGTGGGAGTTGAGGTCCATCGCCGCCACTCAACCACCGCTCTCCATGAAGGAGGCTACTGTAGTGTCTTGCTCGGTGGATCCATCTGTTAATCCAGGTAGTAGGCTCCAAACAGGATCATCATCTCGTCTGAACTGAGAAAGCCAAAATTTATGGTGCTATTCGTATCGTTATTGTAGGCGGCCTGAAGCCTCAAGCCCTGACCTGCTTCCAGGGTTAACGTGGGATTCAGTTCCAGGATGGGTGGGTGTTCCCAGTCGTAAGCGATGTAGACCAGTTCGCCATCGCGTGGGCCGCCATCGATGAAAACGCGGAAGTCGGTCATATGCTCATGCGCGTGTGAAAAGAGTTGAAAGATCTGAACTCTTTCATCCACCACGAATGTCTTGGTCAACGTAGTGCTCGTCTTAGGAGGCAGGTTGATATCCAGGTTGTTCATGAAGAGGCGCTCAGCAACGTGTTCCACCTGTGAAGAGTCTACGGTGTGTAGGTTGGCGTAGATCTCACCTTGGATGACTTGGCTTGAGCGGTTTACATAGTGTGCATTTATGTCGAACCCGGTGCCCGCGGAGATACGCAGAGCCACACCCGGAGGGTAGTGATAGGTCATGAGTGGCCACTGTGTACCCGTCACGAAGTTCAGGTGTGAAGTGATCATAAGGGTACTAGGAATATAATTTCCGTTGGTATCACGTATGTCCCTGAAAACCTGAGGCTCTGGAACCAAGATTTCTGGGATGTCGTCGGAGAGGTCGTACAAGATCAGATGATGGCTACCTGGCCGCATCGCCATGTCTACGCGATTGACGAAGAGTGCTTGATCGTTGTTCAGCGGTTCGTAATAGAAGAATTCTCTCTCAAAATTTGGTGCTACATCCCATGGGCCCAGGTGCAACTGTATACCACTGGTCGGTACCGGTAGCGGTTCAAATTCAGGGGGCTCATAGCGTTCTGTATTATCCAGGATATCTAGGTCGACGACGTTTCCGGCAGCTGGTGCACCGGCCAGGATCCATTGAAGAACAAATTCTAGCTCACCGTTCGTGAGTGGTGGCTTGCCCAGGGGCATCAGCGCCCCGTAGCCCGGGTGGTCATCGAAATAGTGCGCTTGATTCGGGGCGTTAATCTTTTCCCACAGAAAGCTCTTATCGACGCTCGCCAATCCTTCTGTGCCCACAAGAGTAAGTCCGTCGGCTAGAGCTACTGGATTCTTGGGTGTGCGGTTTACGAGTTGGCTGTAAGCGACGCTCGACGTCAGTACGAGATCTGATTGTGTAGCGAAGGATGCCCCTGCGACGTGACATTCGACACAGTTCTTGTCGAGAATGACTGTTTGAATAACGTCCCAGGTGGAAGTCGCCTCAGGCTCCTGTGGCTCCGGTTCCAAAGAGTTGGAGCTGTCGCTGCAGCCCCAGGCTAGCAGGCCAGTCATTGATCCAAGTAGAATTCTATGAATAGGCTTCATAACATCACTCGACCGTGAGGTATTGCCATGAGATATCTGTTTCAAGCGAGCACGCTGCTGATCTTACTAGTAACCAACACACTATTTAATGGTGTTGAAGGGCAATTACTAAATATGCCATTGCCTGAGTTGCCAGAAAACCAAGAGATCTTGGTGTCTGAAATAACCCTTGTTCCCGGACAAGAATCCTCACCCCATCGGCATAATGCCCATGTTTTCGTCTATATCCTGGAAGGTCAAGTAAACATGCAGGTTGCCGGATCGGAACTGGTCACCCTATCACCAGGAGAAATGTTCTATGAGAACCCTGATGATATCCATATGGTTTCTCAGAATGCGAGTGACACAGAATCAGCCAAATTCCTGGTGTATATCATCAAGACCATTGGTGTGCCAGTGACCACTCAGGTAGGTCCCCTAGACCCCGAAAGAATCTTGTTTCAAAAAGACCTCAGATACTGAGGATTAGCTGATGAACAAAGCTCGATTGCTTCCTGGCTTTTCCGTTTTCTGTATAGGGCTTTTCGGTACACTAGCTTGTGCCTCGACGTCACCGACGGATCTAGAAACAGCGGATTGCGGCCACCGGGTTGATCCGAGCATCGTAAGCTTGGGTCAGAATGCAGTTTTTTCTGAGTCAGGAGAGGTTCAGCCGGCACAGGGCCGACCGATCCAGGAGGGTTGGACTCTAGGGCGGTCAGCCGAATCGATCACAGATCACAACGAACGTGAATATGCTCGAGTTGCTTCCTATATGATGCCAATTCGTGATGCAATTATGTGTGATCTTGATGAAACCAGCCTGACAATATGGCAGACACTTACTGAAATCTTGCGTCTCAATAACATCAAGACAGTGCAAGATCTTTCGGGCACACCAAAA
>DLRL01000103.1 GCA_002501085.1 Gemmatimonadales bacterium UBA7889 | reverse complement strand
CATCGAGGGCGGCGGGCTTTGCCCACCGCCCTCTTCTTTTTTGTGTTTTGAAGCTCAGCTGTCTCCACGTAACACAGCACCCGCCTTACCCATGTACTCCCAGAGTTCCGGGGACATGTTCATGCCGTGGCTGGACGAAATGCCTTCGCCTCCCTCTGTCTTGTACATATTCCCCAACGATGCCTCGATAGCTTCATCACCTCCAGTGAATTCCTGGATGAGAGCTGCCGACTTGCGTGCCAAAGCCTGTACCTCATCACTCGCGGGGTCACACCCCTCTTCCATAGACGCCTGATAGGCAGCGAAGAGTTCAGTCCACTCTTGCTGGACTGCCTGGATACGTTCTTCTCCAACCTCTCCTGCATGCTCTTCAAGCTGCTCTAGCTGTTCTGGCGTGTAGTATTTCTCGTATTTCATAGTGACCTCAATTGTTCGTGTTAGTTCTTCGAGAGAGACCCCATTCGGCGACCTGAGTCGTCGACGTAACCCCTGAATCAGAGCCAGAAGCCGCTTCCGTCCCGCAATCTGCTGATTGATACGCTCGACTTGTAACTCGAGCACCCGGTCTAACGAAGCTTCATTCCGAAGCAGGTATTCCTTGATCTCCCTTAGCGGCAATCCCACTGACTTCAGAGAGATAATCTCCTGCAGTCTCCGGAGTTCCGTTTCCCCATAGAGTCGGTGGCCTGAAGAGGTTCGCTCTGCCGGAGCAAGGAGTCCAATTTCGTCGTAGTGGTGAAGTGTGCGTACCGTGAGTCCAGTGCGCTTAGTGAGTTCCCCCACCTTCATGCCAGTCACCGACTCCTCCTACTGCTATCTGTATAACTCTCCCTGTTCTTAAAGAATACGACCTCACGTTACGTGAGGTGCAAGTCCCTAGCTAATCCTGACTAAGGACTCAGCTCCCAGGTTCGAAGAACCCGAAATGTTCGAGCATAAAAAGACGGATCGCTGAAGCTAGTTGCACTGCATACACCTGGCGGTTCGCATCGGTGTCACGGAGGCCAGGGTAGTGGTGCTCAAGCTGGATTCCACTGATGACTTCTGACATGCTTCTCGAGCCATGTTCCCTCGTATTGTAACCACCAGTCCAGTAGGGATCGGATCCGGGAGATGGGTCACCAGGGCTCGGGATTGAGCGTACACCTTCATCCCCAAGGAAACCCCCAAACGATTTCGGTCCTCGTACAAATTCAGAGAATGTTTCCGGAGCGTGGCGACCCAAATCACGGATACTCGTTTTCTCAACCATCGTCATGTTGTTGAGTGCATCATCATTTTGGTTGAGATCTGACCCGCTCAGAAGATATCCGAGCTCGACTCTAGGGATCGAGTGCCCGTGACCGTGCATATCGAAGTACAGTCCTCTGTCGTAGTCGTCGGCGACGAAAACCCGTGCTTCTTTAATCCAATCCTGGAATTCGTGCCATGCGTTTTCGGCGAATGGATCACCCTGAGCGGCTTCGACGATCTCACGGTTCGGGTCAAGCTTACTACGGTGTAAATGGGAGAGGACCACATGGGGCGCATAGCCAGTCGCATCAATGAGCGCATCTCTCACAGCGAGACTGAGTTCTACGGTGTTGCGATCTGAGCCTGTGGTGCCGTACGTGCGATCCGCCGTCTCTCCGGGCTTCAACGCCCCGCCATGTGGCGCTGAAATAACAACGGGCAGTTCACCTCGGATGAACTCAACATAATTGTTTCGCCCAAAGTAGCTTTTGCCGACCTCATAATTTGAGATAACCTCCCGTACATACACCTCCAGACGCACACTACGAGTTACATCCCCCACTGAAGCCACCACTGTCGTTGTACCAGTAGCGACACTCGTGGCAAGACCATTCTGGTCGATCGTAGCGATTGCGGTGTTCTCAACAGACCAAATGACATTTTGGCCGGAGACCAATTGGCCAGACTCATCGGTTACGGCTGCGAGAAAATCTACGGTGCCACCCACTCCGACGATCAACCCACCTTGGGGTTCGATCGTAATGGAAAGCCTGATGACATCTGTACTCGACTCTCCGCACGCTAGCGCTGATAGCAATAGCAGGGTCGTTCTGACCCTACTGAAAAAAACCGGAGCACCACCTGTATGTTTTCGCATATTCACAGTCAGAAATCTCACTACCAGCCTACTAAAAGCTCAAGAGCGAACTGCACTGGCCTTAAGTTGCTCTTGTCGCATAAATCAGGCGAGCCTACCCTGCGAGCCCGGCGATGACGCCGGATTAGCTCCCAAGAGGCAAGATCACATGAAGAGAGTTCGAGCGGGTCTCATTATCCTCCTTCTTACAACATTCTCGTTTCCAGTATCCTCGCAAGCATTCGCTGCGATCACCCCCACCCTGACATCTGCTCTCCAGCAGCAAGAGCGTCCTGGTGGTCGAGGTGGTGGGCCTAGAGATAATGGGTCAGACGGAGACGGACCTCGCGAATATTCCGAAGTCATCACCGAGGACGCGATTACTAGCACCGGCATGTTCGATGTCCATGAAGTAGGTGATGACCTTTTCTTCGAGATCCCGCCATCCGAACTGGAAAATGAAATGCTCCTCATCCAGCGCACGATGGAATCCACACTCCAGGATCCGGGCTCCTTCTTTACAGGTGGCCCACGCCTGATCGTACAATGGGAGCGCCAAGGCGATAGAGTGATCTTGCGTGGTAAGGATTACGACATGATTGCTGACTCAACAGCTGCAATTTGGAGCGTCATCTCAGGATTCCGCAGGGGCCCAGTGCTCGCAACATTCGACGTTGAAGCATACGGTGCTGATAGCTCAGCCGTCATTGATGTCTCAGACGTGTTCCTTACAAATATTCCCGAACTCAACCCAATAGACGGCCTAAACCGTGGGCGAAGCTGGGTAGAAGACAGTTGGTCTTTCGAGGACGCGATAAACGTCCAGGTTACTCAAAGCGGCTCAGGGCTAGGCGCCGCTCCCGGTGGACGCGGAGGTGGGCCGGGTGGCGGACGTGGCGGCGCACAAGGCGAAACTCGTTCTCAGACAGCCAGGGTCTTCTTCAGTATGGCCCGGCTTCCTGAGGAACCAATGATGCCACGCTGGCATGATGAGCGTGTAGGCTTCAATTCAAGCAGGTCTTACGACTTTACTAGACCGGATAACCGACTGGAACAAATTCGATTCATTCACCGCTTCAAGTTGGTTAAGGAAAACCCCAATGCGGAAATCTCTGATCCTATAGATCCAATCGTTTATTGGATTGATCCAGCAACACCTGACTGGCTCAAGCCCTGGATCGTTAAGGGTGTGAATGAATGGCAGCCAGCATTTGAGGATGCGGGATTCAGTAACGCAATCGTTGGTCGTGTAGCACCAACCCCGGAAGAGGACCCAAGCTTTTCAATGTACGATGCACGCCACTCAGCGATTTATTGGCGGCCTTCGACCGTAGCCAATGCAACTGGCGGACAAATCGTTGACCCCCGTTCGGGACAAATCCTAAAAGGGGAGGTCAACATGTATCACAACATCATGGAGTTACAGAAGAACTGGTACTTCATCCAAGTAGGACCTCTTGATGAACGTGCCCAATCTTTGCCGATGCCCGACTCTCTTATGGGACGCTTGGTCGAATACGTAGTCACCCACGAGATCGGTCACTCGATTGGGTTTCCACACAACATGAAGGCGTCCGCCATGTATCCGGCAGACTCAGTACGAAGTGCCTCATTCCTGGAAAGGATGGGTGGAAGTCATACCGCAACTCTCATGGACTATTCGAGATTCAACTATGTAGCCCAGCCCGAGGATAATATCCCATTGGAATACCTAATCCCCCAGGTTGGCCCTTATGACCACTTCGGAGTGCGTTGGGGATACTCACCGATTCCGGAAGCTGACACACCCGACGAGGAACTAGAGACCCTCAATGAATGGGCGCGTGAGCAGGATCGGTACCCGTGGCTGAGGTTCACAACCGCTGATGCTGCAGGATCTGACCCGGAAGCGCTCACTGAGGCGGTTGGTGATGCTGACGCTGTTAAGTCGACCACATATGGAATGAGAAACCTTGAGCGTGTGATGAGCATGATGCTCGAGGTAACAGAAAAGCCCGGAGAGAGCTACGAGGAGCTCGAGAATCT